>NZ_CP154879.1:2754554-3060616 GCF_039614765.1 Castellaniella sp. MT123 | reverse complement strand
CCCTTCTGGAAGGGTTCCAGCGCGTTGGCGGTCTTGATCAGGGTGGATTTACCTGACCCCGACGGGCCGCAGATCACGACGACCTCGCCCTTGGAGACGGAAGTGGTGCAGTCGGTCAGGACCTGGAAGGATCCATACCATTTGCTGACATTCTTGAATTCAATCATGGGAGACTCCTGGCCTTAGCTGGCGATGGCCATGCGGCGCTCGAGCCGCTTGACCGAACGGGACGCGGCATAGGAAATGAGAAAATAGACAACGGCTGCGAAAACGAACATTTCCACCAGACGCCCATCGCGCTGGGCGATGTTGTTGGCGGCGCCCAGGAAATCCGTCAGCGACAGCACGTACACCAGGGATGTGTCCTGGAACAGGACGATCATCTGCGTCAGCAGCACCGGCGTCATGTTGCGAAAGGCCTGCGGCAGAACCACGTGCCCCATGACCTGCCAGTAGTTCAGGCCCAGGGCATAGCCCGCGCCCGCCTGGCCAAATGGGACGGACATGATGCCCGCGCGCATGATCTCGCAGAAATAGGCCGCCTCGAACAGGACGAATGTGATCAGGGCCGAGGTAAAGCCGCCGACCGCGATGGGCCGGCCCGCCTGAGTCACCCAACCGATGACGTACGGCACCAGAAAATAGAACCAGAAAATGATCAGGATCAGCGGCAGGGCCCGCATCAGGTTCACGTAGAACCCGGCAACCCCGGAGATGACGCGGTTCGAAGAAAGCCGCATCATCGCCATCAGGGTGCCCAGGATGATGGCACCCACCGTGGCCAGGACCGTGAGTTTCAGGGTGAACGCCAGCCCGGTCCCAAGGACGTAGGGCAGCGTACGCCAGATGACGTCGAAATCGAATCCATTCATGATGGTCCCCTTTATCGCTTGATACCCGCGAACCCGGGCACGCTGATCCATTTCTCGATCAGGCGCATCAGGACCACGACCACCAGGTTGATGACCAGATACAGGATCGTCGCCGCCGTGAAGCTTTCGAAGATCTGGAACGAAAATTCCTGCATCGAACGCGCAGCGCCGGTGATTTCGAGCAGACCGATCGTGAAGGCGACAGACGAGTTCTTGATCAGATTAAGGGCTTCGGACGTCAGCGGCGGCATGATGATGCGCACGGTCATGGGCAGCAACAGGTAACGGTACACCTGCACCCGGGTCAGCCCCACGGCGGTACCCGCCATGGCCTGACCACGCGGCAAGGCCGTGATGCCGGCGCGAAACTGCTCGGCGATCCGCGACGAGGTGAACAGGCCCAGACAGACTGTGGCGGTCCAGAACGTGCTCCAGACCGGATCGGCCTGTTTGATGATGTCGCCCAGCGACCCTGGCACGACTTCAGGGAACACGAAGTACCACAGAAACATCTGCACCAGCAGCGGGACGTTGCGGAACAATTCGACATAAGCGGTACACAGCCGCTCGACCCAGCTGATGCGGCTGGTACGCAAAACACCGACCACGACCCCGATGACCAGGGCAATCACCCAGGCCAGAATGGAGACGGAAATCGTCCAGTACATGCCCCGGATCAGGGTATCCAGATAGGTCCCGGTGCCATCAGGGGCTTCAGCCCAGAAAATCAGCCAGTTCCAGTGGTAATTCATAGATCTATCCTTTGCGGTGCGCCCGGATACCGATGATGCAAACGGCACCCCCCTGGCACAAACCCGGGAGGTGCCGCTACTTGACGAGTAGTTTCCTGAAGACTTATTTGTAGTCTGCGGGATTGGGCGAATCGGTCGGGTGTTCGATGACCTTCTTCAGTTCAGGCGTCATCGCCCAGTTCAGGTTGATGTTTTTCGGCGGAATTGGCGACATGAACCATTTTTTGTATAGCGCGTCGATCTTGCCGTCCTTCATCATGGCCTTGACCGCGTTATCGACGGCGGTCTTGAACGCCGCGTCGCCCTTGGGCTCGATGATGCCGTAGGGTTCGATCGTGTAGGCCTTCTGGCTGATCATCCAGTCGCCCGGCTTCTGGGAACTGGCCACCAGGCCCGCCAGCAGGATGTCATCCATGAAGAATGCCGACGCGCGGCCGCTGGCCACGGTCAGGAAGGCTTCGGAGTGGTCCTTGGCCGGAATGATGCGCATGCCCAGCTTGTCGTCGGCATTGACCTGGGTCAGCCATTTCAGGTTGCTGGTGCCGGAGGTGGACACCACGGTCTTGCCCTTGAAGTCCTTCAGATCGTTAAGCTTGGAGCTCTTCAGGGCCGTGAACCGCGTCGCCGTCACAAAGGTGGTCGGCGCGAAGCTGACCTGGACCTGGCGCTGTTCGTTGTTGGTGGCCGAACCGCAAGCCAGATCGACGGTGCCGTTGGCAACCAGCGGGATCCGGGTGGAGGAAGTCACCGACACCAGTTTGATTTTCAGATCGGGCAGCTTCAGGTCTTTCTTCAGCGCGTCCGCGATGCCGTAGCAGATGTCCATGGAATAGCCGACGGGCTTCTGGTTGTCGTCCAGATACGAGAACGGAATCGACGAATCGCGGTAGCCCAGGGTCAATTCCCCGGTCGACTTGATCTTGTCCATCCGGCTGGTTTCAGCCTGGGCTGCCGTCATGCCCGCGACCGACACGGCCGTGGCCAGAATAATTGGCAACAGTTTCATGGTTCCTCCTGTGAGATAAGCCTGTTTTATGTGTCCAGTGGTTCTTCACTTGGACGGGGCCTGCATGGGGGTTATGCAAGCGACCGTCAGTGTAATCACTTTGTCGTCCTCCGCACCACGCCATCGAGCCGCATTTTGTTACAGCCACCGCGTGATCCTCGTTTATTATCCGCAGTGCGACCCATTCCCACAAATAGCAATTACACGGGCTGCCATAACAACAGGCTATGCTCTATACTGCTGGGCTGATGGGTTTCCCCCAGGTATCCCATGCGGTTACGCCACATCGAAGTCTTCGAGGCCATTCGCCAGGCAGGCTCGCTGACGCAGGCCGCCGCGTTGCTGAACATCTCGCAGCCGGCTGCCAGCAAAATCCTCGCCCACGCCGAGGCACAGCTGGGCTTCAAACTGTTCGACCGGGTCAAAGGCCGCCTGGTGCCGACCCGCGAAGCCGAGATCCTGACACCTCAGATCAGTCAGCTGGGCCAGGATCTGGCGCACGTGCGGCGTCTGGCCGCGAATCTGCGTCAGGGTCGGCAAGGGCATCTGCGTATCGGCTGCGCACCTGCCATCGGCCTGGGCCTGTTGCCCATGGCCATTCAGCGCTTCCACCCCGGCTCGCAAGCCTCATTCAAGATCAGTACCCTGCACAGCCCGGATCTGGTCGCCGCGCTGCACGCCCAGGAACTGGACCTGATCGTCACCTTTGACAACCATGACCATCCGGGGCTGCGACGCATTCCGATCGGGGCCACCGAACTGGCCTACCTGAGTCTCACCCCCGCGCCCGACCCGGTGCCGCTGACGCAGCTGGCCGACAGGCCCGTCATCGCGCTGGACACCCGCGACCAGGTCGGCACGGTCATGGACCAGACTCTGCGGCAGGCCGGCATCGAGCTCGACACCCGCATCATCGTCCAGACGCACTACGTCGCCTGCAGCCTTGTCGAGGCGGGGTGCGGGGATGCGATCGTCGACATGCTGACCGGCCGCGCCATGCTCAAGCCCGGCATGACCCTCAGCCACCTGGATCCGCCCATCCCCATCCCGATCCATGTCATGGCGCACGCCAGCGATCCCCTGAGCCTGCTGCACCGCGATTTCATCGACTGTCTGGAACAGGTCTGCCACACGCTGCACGAAACCCATCCATCAGGGTAATCCATACCTGCAGGTTATGGTTGGTGTCATGATCGGTATTTGTCAGCACCCCTGAACACGACCGACAATTTCCGCTGCCCTATCTGATTCTCATGGACACGGAAAAATGCATGCATGTGTGATCGGCGCTGGAGTCATCGGCGTCACCACGGCCTGGCAACTGGCCCGCGAAGGCTGGCAAGTCACCCTCGTCGATGCCGCCGCCGAACCGGCCAGCGGCGCCAGCCACGCCAACGGCGGCCAGCTCAGCTACAGCTATGTCGCCCCGCTGGCCGGTCCTGGCGTCCTGCCCGACCTGCCCCACTGGTTGCTCAGCCCAAGCTCGCCGCTGCGCTTCAAGCTGCGTGCCGATCCCCGGCAATGGCGCTGGTGCCTGCAGTTCCTGCAAGCCTGCAATGCCCGCGCCGCCTCGGCCACCACCGCCCAGCTGCTGTCGCTGTCCTATCTCAGCCGGCAAGTACTGCACGAGATCCAGCGGGATGACCCCATCGACTTCAGCCATCTGCGCAACGGCAAACTGATCGCTTACCGCACACCGGCGCTGCTCGACAAGGCCCGGGCCCAGGTCGAACTGCAGGCCGGGCTGGGCTCTGAACAGCGGGTCCTGGATGCCGACCAGTTGATCGAGCTGGAACCCGCCCTGGCGCCGGCCCGCGCCCGCCTGGCTGGCGCGGTCTACACCCCCAGCGAGGAATCGGGCGACTGCGCCCGGTTCACCCAGGGCCTGTTCCAGCGACTGTCGGCCCTGCCGGGGGTCGAACTGCGCATGCGGACCTCGATCCAGCGACTGGAGCGGTCGGACAATCGCATTCGTAGCCTGCGCACGACGCAGGGCGAACTCATCGAAGCGGACCAGTTCGTCCTGGCAGCCGGCCTGGAAAGCCGGCAGCTATTGGCGGCGCTGGGCACGCGCGCGCCGCTCTATCCCCTGAAGGGCTACAGCCTGAGCCTGCCCTGCACCGCCGGGCAGGTGCCGGCCATCAGCGTGACCGATTACGAGCGGCGCACCGTCTACGCCAAGCTGGATGGGACCCTGCGCATCGCAGCGATGGTCGGCATCGGGATCACCGGACAGGGCATCGAAGCCGATCGCATCGCCCTCATCAAGCGACAGGCCCGGGAACTGCTGCCGCAGGTGGACATGGAACCGGCCCAGGCCTGGGCCGGCGAACGCCCCGCCACTCCCCACGGCCGCCCCATCATCGGGCGCAGCCGGGCCGCGTCCAATCTGTGGCTGAACATCGGCCACGGCGCCCTGGGCTTCACGTTGGCCTGTGGCAGCAGCCACCTGCTGGAAAGCTTGATGACGGGCTCAGCCCCCGCGATCGATCCGGCACCGTTCCAGCCCACCTGCTGAAAATACCGGCCCTCACCCCGATGCTCGGGACTTTCGCAGGCTCGGCGACGAGCCCTGCGGGGCACGCCCCTGAGGCGCTCTCATGACTGGCATGCGACCGGGTTAGTCATGTATTCTCCGGGTCGTTATGATTCGAGAAACGCTGCTGACGACATGGAAATCTGGTTGCAATCCTCGATCCATGCCCTGCTCGCCGCACTGGCCCTGCCAGGCGTCGGCCTGCCCGCCATCTTCGTCATCAGTCTGATCTCGGCCACTTTGCTGCCGCTGGGGTCGGAACCGGCCGTCTTTGCCTATGTCCAGATCGCGCCGCATATGTTCTGGCCCGCCGTGCTGGTCGCCACCGTGGGCAACACCCTGGGTGGCATCACCAGCTATGCCATGGGCACGGGTGCGGAAACCCTCTGGGAACACTGGCGCGCATGGCGGGGACATGCGCCGGCGGACCTCCCGCGCGCCAATACGCAGGCGGGCGGCCGCTGGCATGCGCTGACCACGCGCTGGTTCCACCGCTTCGGCCCCCCGGCCCTGCTGCTGTCCTGGCTGCCCGTCGTCGGCGACCCGCTGTGCGCCGTCGCTGGCTGGCTGCGGCTACCGTTCTGGCCCTGCGTCGTCTACATGGCCGTCGGCAAGCTGCTGCGCTACATCGCCATGACGGCGGCACTGCTGCATGCCTGGCCCTGGCTCAGCCAGCTGTTGTAGGCCCGCGGGCCGATCGCGGCATCCTGAACACCCCTTCTCCGAACGACATCCTTTTGCCTTTAAACTAAGCAATTGCCCCTCCTTCCGACAGGGGCACCACGATGCATCCATGAACGCCTCCGTCGCCCCCGAACTGCTCGAACCCGCCCAGGCGCCCCGTCTGCGCGAAATCCCCTACAACTACACCTCCTGGTCCGACCGTGAAATCGTCCTCAGGCTGCTGGGCGAACCTGCCTGGCAGCTGTTGTCCGAACTGCGGACCCAGCGACGCACGGGCCGCTCCGCGCGGATGCTCTTCGAGGTCCTGGGCGATATCTGGGTCGTGCGGCGCAATCCCTACCTGCAAGACGACCTGCTGGACAATCCCAAACGTCGCCACCAGCTCGTCGAAGCCTTGAATCACCGGCTGACCGAGATCGATCGGCGCCGCGAAGACGACCACGGCACACGCGACGCGAAAGTTCAGCAATTGCTGGCTGCGGCACGCAGCGCCGTGGCCGCCTTCGAGGACAGCTTCGTGGCCATGGACAGCCTGCGTCGCGATGCGATGAAGCAGCTGTCCCATCTGACCAAACGCGACAACATCCGCTTCGATGGCTTGTCGCGCGTCTCGCACGTGACCGATGCCACGGACTGGCGCGTGGAATACCCCTTCGTCGTGCTGATGCCCGACACCGAGGACGAGATCGCCGCCCTGGTGCGGGCCTGCATTCATCTGGGACTGACCATCATCCCCCGTGGCGGCGGCACCGGCTACACGGGCGGCGCCATCCCGCTGACCTGGCGCTCGGCCGTCATCAACACCGAAAAGCTCGACGCCATCGGCCCGGTCGAGGCCATCGCACTGCCCGGCGTCGAAGATCCGGTGCACACGATCCTGACAGGCGCTGGCGTGGTGACCCGCCGCGTCGCCGAGGCGGCGGAGGCCGCCGGGCGCGTCTTCGCGGTGGACCCGACCTCGGCCGATGCCTCCTGTGTGGGCGGCAACGTCGCCATGAACGCCGGTGGCAAGAAGGCCGTGCTCTGGGGCACGGCGCTGGACAATCTGGCCTGGTGGCGCATGGTGGATCCCCAGGGCAACTGGCTGGAAGTCACCCGCCTGGACCACAACTGCGGAAAGATCCACGAGGTCGAGTCGGCGCGCTTCGAACTGAAATGGTTTGACGGCGCCCGGCGCCCCGGCCAGACGCTGCTGAAAACGGAAATCCTCACCATCGAGGGCCGGCGCTTTCGCAAGGAAGGGCTGGGCAAGGACGTGACCGACAAGTTTCTAGCCGGCCTGCCGGGCGTCCAGAAGGAAGGCTGCGACGGCCTGATCACCGCCGCGCGCTGGGTCCTGCACCGCATGCCGACCCATACGCGCACCGTCTGCATGGAATTCTTCGGCCAGGCCCGCAACGCGGTGCCGTCCATCGTCGAGGTCAAGCAATACCTGGATAGTCGGGGCCGCGCCCAGGGCGCGATCCTCGCCGGGTTGGAACATCTGGACGAGCGCTATCTGCGCGCCGTTGGCTACGCCACCAAAAGCAAACGCGGCACCCTGCCGAAAATGGTGCTCATCGGCGACATCGTCGGTGACGACGAACACGCGGTGGCAATGGCCGCCAGCGAGGTCGTGCGCATCGCCAACACCCGGCACGGCGAAGGCTTCATTGCGGTCAGCCCCGAGGCGCGCAAAAAGTTCTGGCTGGACCGCTCCCGCACCGCAGCCATCGCACGACACACCAACGCCTTCAAGATCAACGAGGACGTCGTCATCCCCCTGCCGCGCATGGGCGAATACACCGACGCGATCGAGCGCATCAACATCGAGCTGTCCACACGTAACAAGCTGCGCCTAATCGACGCGCTGGAAACCTACCTGGGCGGCGACCTGCCCATCGGCAAGGCCGAGGACCCGGACGACGCGGAGCATGCCCGCGAAGCCATCCTGGCCACCAGGCACCACGACGCGCTGGAAACCCTGTCGGCCGTGCAGCGCCGCTGGACCTGGCTGCTGGGTCACCTGGACGCACCGCTGGCCGACAGCCTGGACACGCTGTCGTCGCTGGGGCTGACGGCGCTGGAACCAGCCCTGCGCGAACGCCTGGCGGCCCAGCCCGATGCGCGCATCCTCGATGTGATTCAAGACCACACCTTACGCATTTCCTGGAAAAACGACATCCGCGGCGCGATGGAGCGCCATTTCGCGGGCGCCGAATGCGCCGCCATCCTGGCGGGCCTGCAGGCCACCCACGACCGCATCCTGAAGAGCCGGGTCTTCGTGGCGCTGCACATGCACGCCGGCGACGGCAACGTCCACACCAACATCCCGGTGAATTCCGACGACTACGAGATGTTGCAGGAAGCCAATGACGCCGTGGCGCGCATCATGGGTATCGCCCGAGGCCTGGACGGCGTGATCTCCGGCGAGCACGGCATCGGCCTGACCAAATATGAATTCCTGACCGAGGCCGAACTCGGTCCGTTCCAGGATTACAAGCGACGCATCGACCCCGACGGCCATTTCAACGCCGGCAAGCTCATGCCAGGCGCCGACCTGTCGCGCGCCTGGACGCCCAGCTTCAACCTGCTGGGCTATGAATCGCTCATCATGCAGCGCAGCGAGATCGGCGCGATCTCCAACGCGATCAAGGACTGCCTGCGCTGCGGCAAATGCAAGCCCGTGTGCGCCACCCATGTGCCGCGCGCCAATCTGCTGTATTCGCCGCGCAACAAGATCCTGGCCACGTCGCTGCTGATCGAAGCCTTCCTGTACGAGGAGCAGACCCGGCGCGGCGTCAGCATCCGCCACTGGGAGGAATTCGAGGACGTGGGCGACCACTGCACGCTGTGCCACAAATGCTACAACCCCTGCCCGGTGGACATCGACTTCGGCAACGTGTCGATGGACATGCGGGCGTTGCTGCGGCGCATGGGCAAAAAGTCCTTCAATCCCGGAACGGCGGCGTCCATGTTCTTCCTGAACGCCAAAAATCCGCGCGTCATCAAGGCCACCCGCACCGCGATGATCGACATGGGCTACAAGGCCCAACGCCTGGCCCATGACCTGCTGGCGCCGGTGGCGAAGAAACAGCTGGCGCATCCACCAGCGACCGTGGGCAAGGCGCCGGTCCGCGAACAGGTGATCCACTTCATCAACAAGAAAATGCCCGGCGGCCTGCCCAAGCAGACTGCGCGCAAGCTGCTGGACATCGAAGACCCGGACATCGTCCCCATCATCCGCAACCCCGCCACCACGGCGCCCGACACCGAGGCCGTGTTCTATTTCCCGGGTTGCGGGTCGGAACGCTTGTTCTCGCAGGTCGGGCTGGCGACCCAGGCCATGCTGTGGCATGTGGGCGTGCAGACCGTGCTGCCGCCGGGCTACCTGTGCTGCGGCTACCCTCAGCGGGGTAACGGGCTGGCCGACAAGGCCGAACAGATGGTGACCGACAACCGGGTGCTGTTCCACCGCATGGCCACGACGCTGAACTACCTGGACATCAAGACGGTGGTGGTCAGCTGCGGCACCTGCTACGACCAGTTGGAAAGCTACGAGTTCGACAAAATCTTCCCCGGCTGCCGGCTGATCGACATCCATGAATATCTGCTGGAAAAGGGCGTGGACATCGCCGGGGTGCAAGGTGTGCGCTACATCTATCACGATCCCTGTCACACGCCGATGAAACAGCAGGATCCGATGAAGACGGTGAAGTCCCTGCTGGGCGAATCCAACGCCATCAAGACCGACCGTTGCTGCGGGGAATCGGGCACGCTGGCGGTGTCGCGTCCCGATATTTCGACGCAGATCCGCTTTCGCAAACAGGAAGAACTGGCAAAGAACACCGCCGCGATCCGCGCGGACGGATTCGAGGGCGAGGTGAAAATGGTGACGTCCTGCCCGTCCTGTCTGCAGGGCCTGGCGCGCTACGAGCAAGACACGGGGTTATCGGCGGACTACATCGTGGTGGAAATGGCCAAGCACCTACTGGGCAACGACTGGATGCCGGATTACGTGAAGGCGGCCAACGCAGGCGGGATCGAGCGGGTGCTGGTGTAGAGGGCCACCGGGGCCAGACCGCCTCGCGGGTGCGGCGCCGCTCGGTAACCTTATTTTCGAAATGGGTATTGGCAAGCGATCAGAATTGATCTAAATTTGTTTTGCTTTGAATTTTCAGAAAATACTGAAATTACAGAAATAAGCAAACGAAACGTCATGCTTCTCTCTTCTCAATCCGAGCGCTTTATCCTTCACTTCGGCGAAATGGGCAGCCGCTGGGGCGTGAACCGGACTGTCGGTCAGATTTACGCCCTGCTGTTCATCGCGCCGCACCCCCTGCACGCTGATGAAATCGCTGAAACACTGAAATTCTCGCGATCCAACGTCAGCATGGGACTCAAGGAACTGCAATCTTGGCGTCTGATCCGGCAGGCGAATCGGGTCGGAGACCGGCGCGACTACTACGAATCACTGGGCGACGTCTGGGAAATCTTCCGAGTCCTCATGGAAGAAAAACGCAGACGGGAGATCGATCCGACCCTCAGCCTGCTGCGCGACATGCTCCTCGATGCCCCAAAAAGCGAGGCCGACGCCCACGCCCGTCAGCGCATGCAGGCCATGCTGGAGCTGATCGAGCTGTCCACCGACTGGTTCGATGAGATCCAGCGCCTGCCGCCGGAAACCCTGCAAAGCCTGATGCGGCTCGGTGCCCGGATCCAGAAAGTACTCGATTTCGCCGGCAAGCTTCGCAGTCCCAAACTCTCGGGGAATCCATCATGATCGACTTCGACGTCGTCAACCTGTCGCGGTTCCAGTTCGCCGCCACCGCCATGTACCACTTCCTGTTCGTGCCGCTCACGCTGGGGCTGTCCTTCCTGCTGGCGATCATGGAAAGCGTCTACGTCATGACCGGCCGCACGATCTGGAAGCGCATGACGATATTCTGGGGCACGCTGTTCGGCATCAATTTCGCGCTCGGCGTGGCCACCGGCATCGTAATGGAATTCCAGTTCGGCATGAACTGGTCCTACTACAGCCACTATGTCGGCGACATCTTCGGCGCGCCGCTGGCCATCGAAGGTCTCATGGCTTTCTTCCTCGAAGCCACGTTTGTCGGCCTGTTCTTCTTTGGCTGGGACCGGCTGTCGAAACTTGGCCACCTCGTCGTGACCTGGCTGGTCGCACTGGGCACGAACCTGTCCGCCCTGTGGATCCTGATCGCCAACGGCTGGATGCAGAATCCAGTCGGCGCGGCGTTCAACCCCGACACCATGCGCATGGAAATGACCGACTTCGCCGCCGTGCTGTTCAACCCGGTGGCCCAAGCCAAATTCGTGCACACCGTCAGCGCTGGCTACACGGCGGGCGCCATGTTCGTCATGGCGATCAGCGCCTGGTACCTGCTGCGCAAGCGGCACATCGACCTGGCCAAGCGATCGATGGTCGTGGCCGCCAGCTTCGGCCTGGCCGCCTCGCTATCCGTAGTGGTACTGGGCGACGAGAGCGGCTACCTGACCACCGAGCATCAGAAAATGAAGATCGCGGCCATAGAATCCATGTGGCAGACCGAGCCGCCGCCAGCCAACTTCAACCTCATCGCGATACCCAACCAAGCGGAACGCAAGAACGATTTCGCCCTGGAGATCCCCTACGTGATGGGCATCATCGGCACACGCTCGCTCACGACGCCCATGCTGGGCATCAACGATCTGGTCACGCGGGCCGAGACCCGCGTGCGCAGCGGCATCGACGCTTACGAAACCCTGCGCCACATCCGCGCCCACCCGGACGACCAGGCCGCCCGCAAGCGTTTCGATAAAATCTGGCCCGATCTCGGCTACGGGCTGCTGCTCAAACGCTACACACAGGACCTGTCCAAGGCGACGGACGACCAGATCCGCCAGGCCGCGCTCGACACCGTCCCGAACGTGACGCCCCTGTTCTGGACATTCCGCGTCATGGTGGCCGTCGGGTTCTATCTGATCCTGTTCTTCGCCGTCGCCTTCCTGCTCGCCTCGCGCGGGCGCCTGGGCGGCAGTCCCCGGCTGCTGAAGGCTGCTCTCTGGGGCCTGCCCCTGCCCTGGGTGGCCATCGAATGCGGCTGGCTCGTGGCCGAATACGGCCGCCAGCCCTGGGTCATCGAAGGCGTACTGCCGACCTACTACGCAGCCTCCGGCCTGACGATCACGGACCTGGCCATCAGTCTGGCAGTCTTCCTGGTGCTATATACCGCATTGCTGGTGATCGGCGTGAAAGTCATGTTGCTTGCCGTCCGGAAGGGCCCCCAGGATGTGCACGACCCCCTGGATCCGGCGGCTTCCGGCTTGCCCGGACGGATCACCCTGCAGGCTTGAACGGGAGATGGTAATGGAAACCTTAATTCCTCTGGACTACGGCACGCTGCGCGTGATCTGGTGGGCACTGCTGGGCGCCCTGCTGATCGGCTTCGCGATCATGGACGGCTTCGATCTGGGCGTGGCCGCGCTACTGCCCCTCGTCGCGCGTACCGATATCGAACGGCGCATGGCGCTGAACCTCGTCGGCCCGGTCTGGGAAGGCAACCAAGTCTGGCTGGTCACGGCGGGCGGGGCTATCTTCGCCGCCTGGCCGCTCCTGTATGCGGCGTCCTTCTCGGGCTTTTACCTCGCCATGATGCTGGCTTTGCTGGCGCTGATCCTGCGGCCTGTCGGCTTCAAGTACCGCAGCAAGCTCGAAAATCCGCGCTGGCGCGGCAACTGGGATGCCGCGCTATGCTTCTCCGGAACCATCGCGGCCCTGGTGTTCGGGGTGGCCATGGGCAATGTGATCCTGGGCGTACCCTCCAGCTTCGATCCGGATACCATGCGCCCCGTCTATACGGGCCAATTCTTCCAGCTGTTCTCCCCCTTCGCCCTGCTGTCAGGCGTCCTCGGCGTCTCGCTGGTGGCCATGCATGGTGCCGTGCTGCTGGCCTGGCGCACAGAAGGGATGGTAGCAGCCCGGGCACGCCGCTGGGGCACGACGGCAGCTCTGCTGTCGATCGTGTTGTTCGTGGTCGGAGGCTTCTGGGTGGCCTACGGTATCCAGGGCCATGCCATCACCAGCTTCACCGATCCCTCCGCGCCCTCCAACCCGCTTGCCAAGAGCGTCGCGCTCCAGACCGGGGGTTGGATGCGCAATTTCACGATCTGGCCCGCGATGTGGCTCGCCCCGGCCGCCGGCGTGGGCGGGGCGCTGCTCACGGCCATCCTGATGTCCATCGGCCGGGCCGGCCCCCTGGCGTTTCTGGCCTCGTCGGCCGCGTTCGCCGGCGTGATCCTGACGGCAGGCTTCGCACTGTTCCCCTTCATCCTGCCCTCATCGAGCCAGCCGGCGGCGGGACTGACCATCTGGGATGCGTCATCCAGCCACCTGACCCTGTGGATCATGCTGCTCGCGACCCTGATCCTGCTGCCCATCGTCACCGCCTATACCGCCTGGGTCTACCGCGTGATGCGGGGCAAGGTCACGGCGGAATCGATCGGCACTTCCCCCCACGCCTATTAAGGAGCCGGACATGTGGTATTTTTCATGGATTCTCGGCCTGGGCCTGGCCTGCGCGTTCGGCATCCTGAACGCCATGTGGTTCGAACTGCGCGAGGGTCATGCGCACGCGCCGTCAGTGGACCCCGCGGACGTCGAGTGAACGATCGCTCCAGCCTGGAATACGACCCAGCCATCCTCCAGCCCGCAACGCCAGACCAGGCCCGATGGCTGCGGGATCTGGCGCGCCTGGCCCGGGCCCCACTGGCCCTCGCCTCGACAGCCCCCCTGCTGGCCGGCGGCCTGCTGGTGCTCCAGTCCTGGCTGTTGGCGCACGTCCTGGAAGCCGGCTTCGTCCAGAAGGCCAGCCGCGACGCCCTGCTGCAGCCGCTTGCCATGATCGCCGCGCTGATCCTGGCCCGTGCGGCACTGGCCTGGATGGCGGAGCGCGCGGGCGCTCGTGCGGCCGAACGCATCAAGCATGCCGTCCGCCGGACACTGATGCGCACCTTGCTGGCTGCCGGCCCCTCATGGACACGACGCCGGGCATCCGGCGAACTGGCGGGCGCGGTCGTCGAGCAGACCGAAGCCCTGGACGGCTATTTTTCCCGCTACCTGCCTTCCATGGCGGCCGCCGTCGTGCTACCGATCGCGTTTTCGCTCATCATTTTGCCCGTCGACCTCATCGCCGGTCTCCTGCTGCTGACAACCGCCCCGCTGATTCCGCTCTTCATGGCCCTGGTCGGCTGGGGCGCGGAAGCGGCCAGCCGGCGCCACCTGCGGACTTTCGCCCGGCTGTCGGGATTCTTTGCCGACCGGTTGCGCGGCCTGTCCACCCTGAAATTGCATGGCCGCGCACAGGCCGAAGCTGAAGCGGTCGCCCAGGCCAGCGATACGCTGCGCGACCGCACCCTGGCCGTCCTGCGTATCGCATTCCTGTCCTCCGCCGTGCTGGAATTCTTCGCCGCGCTCGGCGTGGCGGGCGTCGCCGTCTACATCGGCCTGAGCTACCTGGGCTACCTGAATCTGCGCGGACAGGCCCTGTCCCTCCAGGCGGGTTTCTTCTGCCTGCTGATGGCACCGGAGGTCTATACACCCCTGCGGCAGTTCGCCGCCCACTATCACGACCGGGCGGCCGCGCGGGCCGCCGTGGCCCAGATCGAAGCATCCTTCGATTGCCTCCCGGCCATCGACACGCCCCCGCCGGAGCGGCCAGCCGGTCCCCCCGAAGCGCGGCACCAGTTCGCGCGCGACGCCGGCATCTCCGTACTCGCCGGGCCGTTGCGGCTGAGCCTGCCGCAACGGCCCCGGCCTATCCTGGATGGTCTGTCGTTGTCGATCCAGGCGGGCGAGCACGTCGCCCTGCTGGGCGCCAGCGGCGCCGGCAAGACAACCTTGCTCGAAGTCCTGGCGCGGCTCCAGGCCGCCGAAGGCCCCCTAAGGCTCGGCGGGCGCCTCCTGGCCGAATGGCCAGAGGAGGATCTGCGCGATCAAGTCGTTCTGATCGGCCAGCGCCCCTTCCTGCTCCAGGGGTCGATCGCCGACAACATCCGGCTCGGGCGTCCCGATGCAAGCCCCGCAGAGATCGCCGACGCAGCGCGAAGGGCCTGCGTGACGCCATTCGTCAGCGATTTGCCGCAAGGCCTGGATAGCAGGATCGACCCCCGCGGACACGGCCTGTCCGGCGGACAGGCGCAGCGCGTTGCACTGGCCCGGCTATACCTTCGCGACCCCGGCCTCATCCTGCTCGACGAGCCCACTGCGCATCTGGACGACGACACGCAAAAAGCCGTTCTGGACGGTCTTCTGTCCTTCGCACGCGGGCGCACGCTGCTGCTAGTCACGCACTCGCCTACGGTCGCTCAACGACTGACCCGCCGCATCCTGCTGACGAACGGCCTCATCGAGGCGGCGGCATGAATCCATCGGACCGACCCGGGCCGCTGTCTACGGACGCGCAGCGAAGCGACCACCCAATGGGCCGCGGACGCCTTCTGATCCAGGTCTACCGACGTCATTGGCCAAGCCTGGCCGCCACCATCGCCCTGGCCCTGCTGACTGCGGCGGCCGGCGCGGGCCTGCTGGGCGTCGCTGGCTGGTTCCTGACCGGCGCGGCCCTGGCCGGGGCCGCTTCGGCGAGCGCGGCCCAGACCTTCAACCTGTTCGCGCCCTCGGCGCTGGTGCGCGGGTTCTCATTCATCCGCATCGGCGCCCGCTATGCGGAACGCCTGGCCGGCCATACGGCGACATTGCGCCTGCTCGCGGAACTGCGTGGCACGATCTTTCTCGCCCTGGCCCGCCTGTCGCCGCGCCAGCTCGCACGCTATCGCGCAGGCGACCTGGTGGCACGCCTGACCTCCGACGTCGACGCGCTGGATACATTGTTCCTGTCCCTGATGGCCCCGCTGCTGAGCGCCCTGATGGCGGGTCTGGCACTGACGGCATGTCTGGTCTGGCAGTTGCCGGCCGCCGCCTGGATCGTCGCCACAGCCTTCCTGGCCGCCTGCCTGCTGGTCCCGGCCATCCTGCTATACCGGACCAAAGCGCCGGGCCGGGCAGTACAGGACAGCGCGGCGCAATTGCGGGCAGCGATACAGGAAGCAGCCGAAGGTCATGCGGACATCCTCGCGCTGGCGCTCTCGGCGTCAGTCCGCCAGCATTTCGACGAAACCTGCCGCCAGGCATCCCGTGCCCGCGGCGTCCAGGCCAGCCTGAGCGCTAGCGGCCAGGGCCTGATCCAGGCTGCCACCGGTGCAGCCCTGCTGGCCATCCTGTGGGCCGGCCTGGATGCCGTCGCGCACGGCCTGATGCAGCCCCCCGTGCTGGCTGGGCTGCTGTTGGCCACCCTGGGCCTGTTCGAAACCGCGGGCCCCGTCGTCCGGGGCGCGGCGCGCATGGGCGCTACGCTTGCGGCGTTGACGCGCATCGAGGCCATCACAGGGGCGGAACCCGACCTGCAGGATCCGCCGGCGCCCACCAAGCTGCCATCGGCGGGCGCCCTGCAGGTTCGGGGCGTGCGCTATGCCTATCCGGAAGCTCCGGACAGGGTGGTCCTGGACGGTATCGATCTCGACTTCCATCCCGGAAGCCGCACCGCCCTGACCGGAGCCAGCGGCTCGGGAAAATCCACCCTGCTTCACCTGCTGCTGCGTCTGGACGACCCCCAATCCGGCTGCATCCGCTTCGGCGGAGTCGATGTGCGCGACTGCGCCCAGCGCGACCTGCATCGCCGCATCGCCCTGCTGGCCCAGGATGCGCCGCTGTTCCTCGGTACGATCCGGACCAACCTGCTGATCGGCGATCCGCAGGCCGACGACGGGTCCTTGTGGCATGCCCTTGACGCCGCGCGCCTGGGCGGCTTCGTCCGCAGCCTGCCGCACGGCCTGGATACCTGGATCGGGGAAACGGGGGCCGGCCTTTCGGTCGGACAGGCACGCAGGCTGACCCTGGCACGAGTGCTGTTGTCGCCTGCGGACGTTCTGTTGCTGGACGAGCCGACCGCTGGTCTGGACGCCGACACGGAGGCGGAATTCCTGGCCGACCTGCCCCGGGCCACCCGGGGCCGTACCGTCGTGCTGGCCACGCATGCGTGCCTGCCGCCCGGCACCGTCGATCAGTCCATTTCCCTGGAGGCCCCAGATCAGCACAGGCGACAACGCAGCCCTGAGGCTCGTGAGCCATCCAGGCCGCAAACCCCGGCCTGACACGCAACGATCCGGCAGCTATTCCTCGGCGCCGGTTTCGAACTCGCAGACCGTGTAGACGGGCAACCCCGAATCGCGGACTGCCTTCGAGCCGCCCAGGTCGGGCAGGTCGATGATCGCGGCGGCTTCGGCCACATTGGCGCCCAGGCGCTGCAGCAGGCGCGATGCCGCCATCATCGTGCCGCCGGTGGCGATCAGGTCGTCGATCAGCAGGACGCGCTGACCGGGGCGCACCGAATCGGTGTGCATCTCGACGGAGGCATTGCCGTATTCCAGTGCGTATTCCTCTACCACTGTCCGATAGGGCAGCTTGCCCTGTTTGCGCACCGGCACGAAGCCCAGATTCAATTCGTAGGCCAGGACGGACCCGACGATGAATCCCCGCGCATCGATCCCGGCGACGAGGTCCAGGCGTTGACGCATGTAACGGTAGACGAACAGGTCGATCAGCACCCGAAACGAGCGCGGATCCTGCAGGATGGGGGTGATATCCCGGAACTGGATGCCGGGTTTCGGCCAATCGGACACGGTGCGGATCATGTCACGGATGTATTGGGCCGGATCGGTTTGCATGGCATCATCCTGTCGAAGAAAGCGAGGCGGCCACAGTTTAACAAGCCGGACACCACCACGGTAGCCAAATCGTCCCGGGCTCGGCGACACGCCAAGACACGAACTCACAGTAAAATCCAACGATGCATCCCCATCCCCAGCCCAGCCCAGCTGCGGTCCGCGCCAGCGCGCATCGCACGTTCGACATCGAGATCCAGGCACTGCAAGCCCTGCAAGGCCGCATCGACGACCGTTTCGGGCAGGCCGTATCCATGATCCTGGACTGCCCGGGGCGGGTGGTCGTCACGGGCATCGGCAAATCCGGCCACATCGCGCGCAAAATCGCGGCCACGCTGGCCTCGACAGGCACGCCGGCGTTCTTCATGCATGCCGCCGAGGCCATCCATGGCGACCTCGGGATGCTGACCGGCCAGGACATCCTGCTGGCGATCTCGTATTCCGGCTCGGCCCAGGAACTGATCACCATCATTTCCGTGGCCAAGCGCATGGGCACGCGCATCATCGCCGTGACGGGCCATGCGGATTCGGAACTGGCCCGCAACGCGGATCTCAGCCTGGACGCCGCGGTGGATCACGAGGCCTGCCCGCTGAACCTGGCACCGACCGCCAGCACCACGGCCGCGCTGGTTCTGGGCGATGCCATGGCGGTCGCCTGCCTGGAGGCCCGCGGCTTCGACCGCGAGGATTTCGCACGCTCGCACCCCGGTGGCGCCCTGGGGCGCCGCCTGCTGACATCGGTGGCCGACATCATGCGCAGCGGCACTGCCCTGCCGCGCGTGCGCCCCGATACGCTGATACCCGATGCGCTGACGGAAATGTCCTCGAAAGGCATGGGCATGACCATCGTGCTGGAAGACGACCGGCCCGTCGGCATCTTCACCGACGGCGACCTGCGCCGCATGATCGCCCAGCACGGCGACATCCGCGCGCTGCCGGTATCGGCCGGCATGAGCCGGCACCCGAAAACGATCGCGGCGGACGCCCCGGCCATCGAGGCGGCCAGCGTCATGGACGCCAACAAACTGAGCCAGATGCTGGTGCTGGACGCCGACGGGCTATTATTGGGGGCTTTGCACATGCACGATCTTCTTGCCGCAAAGGTCATCTGATGAACGAGCTGCCCCGTTTTTCCCACCCTGCCGAAGCCCAGGTTCTGGCGCGCATCGCCCCGGAAGTGCGCGAGCGCGCCCGTGCCGTGCGCATGATGGTGTTCGACGTGGACGGCATCCTGACCGACGGCAGCCTGTGGTACGGCGAACACGGCGAAGCCGTCAAGCCCTTCAACGCCCTGGACGGCCATGGGCTGCGCCTGCTGCGCGAACAGGGCATCCGGGTAGCCTGGGTCAGTGGCCGCAAGAGCGCCATCACCGCGCGGCGCGCGGCCGAACTGGGGATCTCACCCGCCCTGCAGGGGGTCCACGACAAGATCACCACCGTAGAGGACCTGGCCCGCGAGGCCGGCCTGGGCTTGCAGCACGTCGGCTACATGGGTGACGACATCATCGACCTGCCCGTCCTGCAGCGCGTCGGTTTCGCCGCCAGCGTACCCAACGCCCCCTTCTATGTCGGCCAGATCGCCCACTGGGTGTCAAATCTGCCTGGGGGCAGCGGCGCCGTGCGCGAATGCTGCGACCTGCTTCTGGCGGCGCAGGGCCGCCTGGGGGCCTGCTTTACCGCATCCCTGTCCACTCTGGGCGGTGCGATCCAATGAAAGACCGACTGCCCGGACTGGTCGCGGTGCTGCTGCTGGGCCTGCTGGTGCTGGGCACCTGGTGGGCGTCGGACTATGCCTTGCGTTCGATCCAGATCGACCCACCCCGGCGCATGACGCACGAGCGCGACTCCTGGGCCAAGCAGTTCGTCATGGTGCGCACCGATCCACGGGGACATGCCATCGACCGCCTGGAAGGCACCACGATGGAACATTTCCCCGATACGGACAACTACGAGATCACCGCCCCCCGAGCCGTGGGCCATAAGCCGAATTCGCCCATCACGGTCGGCACGGCCCTGCGCGGCACACTGGATCAGCATGGCGACCGCATTGTGCTCGATGGCAACGCCCACCTGCAGCGCCTGCCCGACGCCGAGCACAAGCAGCTGGATGTGCGCAGCGAACAGCTGATCATCGAACCCAACAAAGACCTGGTGCATACCGACCTGCCGGCGCTGGTCGTCAACGGCAATTCGACCATGCGCGGCCAGGGCATGCGCTACGATAACCGCACCCGACAGCTGACGGTCAAGGCCGCCAGCGACGTGAAAATCTCCGGCGAAGATCAGGCGAACAGCAACGCCGGACCCAAAAAGGCCACCAAACCATGAAAATTTCGCCTCTCGCCCTGTTTGCCGCATTGGCGGCCTGCTGCCTCGCGCTGTCGGCCCAGGCGGCCCCGGCCAAAGGCAAGTCCACCCAGACGAAACCCGAGCCGGACACGGTCATTTTGTCCGACACGTTGCATTATGACGACCTCACCAAGACCAGTACCTTCACCGGCAACGTGCTCCTGACCCGGGGCGCCATGACGCTGCGGGCCGACAAGCTCGTCTCGCACGAGGACGCCCAGGGCAACCAATTCGGCACGGCCACGGCAGACAAGGGGCATGTGGTCACGATCCGCCAGGAAAACCCGGAAAAGTTCGAAACCCTGATTGCCACCGGCCAGCAGGCTGACTACGTTGGCCAGTCCGGCGACATCACACTGACGGGGCAGGCCACGGTCACCCGCCAGATCTGCGGCCAGTCCTTCGACAACGTGCGGGGGGCGCGCATCATCTATCACGAGAAGACTGGCACCTACGAAGCTTTCGGCGGACAGAACTCCGCAGCCGCCGGCGGCCGTGTACGTTCCCTCGCCCAGCCTCAGTCCCGCATCGATCAGGCCATCGCCAAGTGCCGGGCAGGTCGTTCGTAATCCCGTTCATCGCCTGCCCATGTCCACCACCGCAGCATCCATTTCCGAATCCGAGCCGCCCCGCGCCCGCGGCAGCCTGCAGGCCATCGGCCTGGGCAAAAGCTTTGGCCGCCGAGCCGTGGTCCAGGACGTCTCCCTGTCGGTCGACAGCGGCGAAGTCGTCGGCCTGCTGGGCCCCAACGGCGCGGGCAAGACCACCAGCTTCTATATGATCGTGGGGCTGATCCCGGCCGATACCGGCCGCATCCTCATCGACCACCACGACGTCACGGGGGTGCCCATGCACCGCCGCGCCCGCCTGGGGCTATCCTACCTGCCGCAGGACGCCTCGGTATTTCGCCGCCTGACGGTCGAACAGAACATCCGCGCGGTCCTGGAACTGCAGCGCGACTCGCAGGGCCACGCTCTGTCGGCCCATGCCATCGAAGAGCGCCTGGAATCCCTGATCGACGAACTGCAGATCGAGCACATCCGCCGCAATATGGCGATTTCCTTGTCGGGCGGCGAGCGCCGCCGCGTGGAAATTGCCCGCGCCCTGGCCACGCATCCACGCTTCATTCTGCTGGATGAACCCTTCGCGGGGGTCGACCCGATCGCGGTCATCGAGATCCAGCGTATCGTGCAATTTCTGAAGGGCCGCAATATCGGCGTGCTGATCACCGATCACAACGTGCGCGAAACGCTGGGGATTTGCGATCGCGCCTACATCATCAGTGAAGGCCGGGTGCTGACCAGCGGCCACCCCAGCGATATCGTGGACAACGAGGCCGTGCGCCAGGTCTATCTGGGAAAGAATTTTCGGATGTAACAGCCCACGCGCCGCATCGAACGCCAGCCAGACAGCCTTCAGACAAAATGGCCCCGGACAACGGGGCCATTTTCATGTGCTGGCACCCATCAAAAGGCACCGCAGCGAATCCCGCTATCTTACCCCGTTTCCCCCCCCTTGCTGTCCTCGTGGCAATGGGTACACTGGACTTGTCATCAAACTGTCAGAAAAGGAGGTCTCATCCCCACATCCCCCGGTTCCCGATGGAACCACCTCTGTTTTTTCCGCAAGGAGTCTGCACTATGAGCCTGACAATCACCGGTCGTCATCTGGAAATCACCCCAGCCATCCGCGAATACGTCCACACCAAGACTGCGCGCATCCTACGGCACTTCGATCAGGTCATCGACACCCAGGTCCTGCTCTCGATAGAGCCCCTGAAACACACCGCAGAAATCACCATGCGCCTGCGCGGCAAGGACCTGCACTGCGAAGCCTCGGATGACAACCTGTATGCGGCCATCGATCTGCTGGTCGACAAAGTCGACCGCCAGGTGATCAAATACAAATCCAAGGCTCAGACCTACGCTCATGAACCCCCCAAACGTCAGGAAATTCTGGCGGAATGACATCCTGACCAGCCGTTTTCCCGCTGTTTGAATCGACACATGGCCTCGCGACACACGTTCCGGGGCCATGATGGTTTCTACTCCCGGGTCTCGCTCCTATAATGTCGCGATGAACCTGAGCTCTCGCATCCTGCCTCCGGGCAATATCGTCCTGGATCTGGCGGCCACCAGCAAAAAACGGGCTTTCGAACACGCAGGCCTGCTGTTCGAGAACAACCAAGGCGTGGCCCGCATGTCGGTCTTCCACAGCCTCCTGGCGCGTGAACGTCTGGGTTCGACCGCGCTCGGCCACGAAGTTGCAATTCCGCACGGACGCCTGAAAGACCTGCGAGAGCCCCACGCCGCCTTCATCCGGCTGGCCGCCCCCATCCGTTTCGACGCAAACGATGGCCGCACAGCCCGTCTGCTGTTCTTTCTGCTGATCCCCGAAGCCGCCACACAGATGCATCTGGACCTGCTGGCCAGCATCGCGCGCCTGATGTCGGACGCCGACGTCCGCCAGGTACTGACGCAGTCCACGGACTCCACCGCCATCCATCAACTCCTCCTGAACGGCCCCCACGCCCAGTCCACCGAACATGCTGACCATTCAAGAGCTGATTCGTGACAACGCCGAAAAGATCTCCTTCACCTGGCTAGCCGGGCAGGCTGCGGCCGCCCAACGGCCGGTGCCCGATTCCCGGGACGCGGCCGCCGATCTGGTCGGCCACCTGAATCTGATCCACCCCAGCCGCATCCAGGTCTTCGGCACCGAGGAAATCTCCTATTACCGGCGTCTCGACTCGAAACGCCGGCGTCACCACCTGGAAGAACTGGTCGCCGGCGGCGTCCCCGCGATCGTACTGGCAGGTGGGACCCAGGCACCCGACGACCTGCGGGCCTTCTGCCTGGAACAGGACATCCCGCTGGTCGGCACGCCGACCGATGCCGCCCACCTGATCGACCTGCTGCGCGTCTATCTGGGCAAACGCATGGCGCCCAAGACCACGGTGCACGGCGTCTTCATGGACGTGCTGGGTCTGGGTGTGCTGATCACGGGCGAATCCGGGCTGGGAAAAAGCGAACTGGCTCTGGAACTGATCTCCCGAGGGCACGGCCTGGTGGCCGACGACGCGGTGGAACTCTCCCGTACGGCGCCCAATTTCGTCGAGGGCCAATGCCCGTCACTACTGCAGAACCTGCTGGAAGTGCGCGGCCTGGGTCTACTGGACATTCGCACCATCTTCGGCGAAACATCCGTGCGGCGGAAGATGAAGATCAAGCTCATCGTCCACCTGGTGCGCATGACCCCGGACAACTTCGAACGCCTGCCCATGAAGGACGAATACCAGGACATCCTGGGCATTCCCATCCGCCGGGTCATGCTGCAGGTGGCCGCCGGCCGCAATCTGGCCGTGCTGGTCGAGGCGGCCGTGCGCAACACCATCCTCAGCCTGCGCGGCATCGACACCATGGGCGAATTCATCGAACGCCAGGCCCTGGCCATCATGGAAAGCACCCAGGAGAAGCGGCCGTGACCCTGGCTCCCGACACCGCTCCGACGAGCCTGACTCGCGGCAGGACAGCGTCCCGACGAAGGCCTGCGACATGCTGAACATCGTCCTCATCACCGGCATTTCGGGATCCGGGAAATCCGTGGCCCTGCGTATGCTGGAAGACACGGGATACACCTGCGTCGACAATCTGCCCGTCCGGTTCCTGCACGATTTCATCGCCAGCACCCAGGACAGCGGTCTGGAACGGGTGGCGGTGTCCATCGACGTGCGCACCCCCGGCGACCTGGACGAATTGCCCGGCATTCTGACCAGCCTGCGGGCCATGGGCCTGGCCCTGCACGTGATTTTCCTGGATGCCGACGACCATACCCTGATGCAGCGCTACTCGGAATCCCGGCGCCGCCACCCCCTGACCGACCGGCTGCGGCACGAGGGGCAGGATCCGTCGCTACAGGATTGCATCACCCGCGAACGCGAACTGCTGGCTCCGCTACGACACCAGGAACATGTCATCGACACCTCGGACCTGACACCGGGACAGCTGCGCGGCTGGGTGCGCGACCTGGTGCAGGTCGACCGGGCATCCGTCATCCTGACCTTTGAATCCTTTGCCTACAAGCGGGGCGTGCCGCATGACGCCGACCTGGTCTTCGACGTCCGCTGCCTGCCCAACCCCCACTATGATCCGCAGCTGCGCCCGCTGACCGGGCGCGATGCCCCGGTTGCCGACTGGCTGGCCCAGTTTGGCAGCGTCGAGGCCATGATCGAGGACATCGCCGGCTTCATCCGCAAATGGCTGCCGCTGTACATGCAGGACACACGCAACTATCTCACGGTCGCGATCGGCTGCACCGGCGGGCAGCACCGCTCGGTCTATGTCGCAGAACAGCTGGCGCGGCGGTTCGCCGACCACTCGCCTCTGCTGGTGCGCCACCGCAACCCGCTGCTGCACAAGCCATCCCCATGACCGCCGCCCCCTGCTCCCCGCTCGCGATTGCGCAACCAACGGCCGATCCGGCCGGCCGGCCGTTCCTGCGGACGCTGGCAATCGGGCTGCTCTGCGCGACACTGGCGATCCTGGCCGGTTGCGCTTCCCGGTCGGGGGGGTACTACAAGGACGACGGCCCGGGTGACCGGGTCCCGCCGGACATCGCCTCCATCCCCGATGCCGTGCCGCGCCTCGAGCGCCACGCCCCGGCGAATTTCCGGCCCTATCAGGTCTTCGGCATCCGATACGTCCCCATCGGCGAGGACCAACCCTATCGTCAGGAAGGCGTGGCCTCGTGGTACGGCCGGAAATTCCACGGCGAAAGGACCGCCAACGGCGAAACCTACGACATGTACGCCATGACGGCCGCCCACCCGACCCTGCCGATTCCCAGCTACGCCCGGGTGACGCGTGTGGGCAGCAGCCGCTCGATCATCGTGCGCATCAACGACCGGGGGCCCTTCCACCCGGGCCGCATCATCGACCTGTCATACGTCGCCGCCGCGAAGCTGGGCCTGGTCGGCCCCGGCAGCGGGCGCGTCGTCGTCCAGGCCATCACCAATGCCGACATCCGCGCCGGCCGCGATGGGTCAGCACCCCTGATGGCGTCGGCGGCGACCCCGGTTTCAGTCACCGAGCCAGCTCAGCCCATGCCCGCGCCGGTCAGCCTGCCCCCGCCGGCCCTGGCGTCCGCGCCTCCACCGACACGGGCCGGCAACGACCCGGCAGGCGCCGGAATCTACCTGCAATTCGGCGCCTTTTCCTCGCCGGATAATGCGCATGCCCTCGCGCAACGAGTCAATGCCCAGATGGACCGGTCACTGGGGCAAGTATCGGTCAGCTACCAGCCACCTCTGTACAAGGTCCGCATGGGCCCCTATCCGTCGCGCAACGAAGCCGACCACACGGCGGCCTCTCTGTCGGCCTCGGCCGGACTGAATCCGGTCGTCGCCATGGATCAGGGCTTCTGACCCAAAGCCCAGGCATACAGGCGGTCGCGTGACAGGCCGGTGGCCGCCGCGCCGATGCGCGCGGCATCCCGCACCGATAGATCGGCCAGCAAGGCTCGCATGAGCCGCTCGTGATCCGCGGACAGGTCCTCGTCCTGCGCGGGCAGGGCCTCGGTCGCATGCAGCACCAGCACAAATTCGCCCTGCGTACGATGGACATCCTCGGCCAGCCAGTCGTTCACTGAACCCAAAGGCAGCGTGCCGATCTCCTCGAACCGCTTGCTTAGCTCACGGGCCACGGTCAGCACGCGATCGGGCCCTGCCAGTTCGGACAGGTCCGACAGGGCGGCACGCAGGCGGTGCGGCGTCTCGAACATCACCACGGGAACCGGCCAGCCCAGCCAGCGCGCCAGCCACTTGCGGCGGGCCTGAGCCTTGGAGGGCATGAATCCTGCGAAGGCGAAGCCGGGCTCTTCGTCGCGAGTCGCGCCGCTAGCCATCAGGGCGGCAATGACGGCGCTGGGCCCAGGCAGCGGAACGACCCGGAAACCAGCCGCCCGCACGTGCCGCACGATGCGCGCCCCCGGATCGCTGACCGCTGGCGCGCCGGCATCCGACACCAGAGCGATCCGCTCGCCCCGCGCCAGACGGTCCACGATTCCCTCGGCCGCCTCCTGCTCGTTGTGACGGTGCGCCGCCAGCAGGGGCGTAGCGATCCCCCAGGCATCGAGCAATGTGCGCGTCGTGCGGGTATCCTCGGCCGCGATCGCATCGCAGCGCCGTAAGGCTTCCCAGGCGCGCAGGCTCAGATCCTCGAGATTGCCGATCGGGGTGGCCACCACGTACAGGCATCCCGCCGGCCAGTTCTGTCCGGCGACCTGGTCGATGTGACGTTTCCACGTCAGAGCGACTTCCTCCGGATCCCTCATTTCCGTCATACTGAATTCCTTTTTTCCTGGACGAATCGGCGCCATGCTGACCGATGCTTATGCGCGGGCGCAACAGGCCCAGGGCCTGGCGCTGCGCCGCCGCCGGCGCGCGGCGCGCACCGCAGCCCGCCATGCCCCGCGCAATGACCGGCAGGGCGCCCCGCCATCCGCGGGATCGCCCAGCCAGCGGCAGGGATATGCGGCCGAATCTCTGGCCCTTCGTCACCTGAATGCGCGGGGGCTGCGAATCCTGGCTCGCAACCTGCGCTGCAAGGCGGGGGAGATCGATCTGGTGGCATGCCAGGGCTCGACGCTGGTGTTTATCGAGGTGCGACAGCGACGCGACCGGCGCCATGGCGGGGCTACCGCCAGTGTAAACCGGCCCAAGCAGGCGCGCCTGATCCGCGCCGCCCGCTATTTCCTGCCGCTGCTGTCCGCCCGGCACTTCGCTGGGCGGACTCCCGTGTGCCGCTTCGACGTCGTCAGCGTGGAGGGTGAGCAGATCGACTGGATCCAGGATGCGTTCCGGAGTTGAATCCAGTTACGTTCACGATCGCCCGCACCACGCTCTCATGCGATAATCGGCGCCATGGATATGACCTCCCGCATGACGTCGCATTTCGACGATGCCGTCGACACCTTCAAATCCAGCGCCCGCGAACTCGCTCCCGCTCTGGCGACCGGGGTCGACCTGCTGTTTGGCGCCCTGACGAACAATGCCCGCATCCTGGCCTGCGGCAACGGCGGCTCGGCCGCCGATGCCCAGCATTTCGTAGCGGAACTCGTCGGCCGCTTCGAGCGTGACCGCTTGCCTCTGGGCGGCATCGCCCTGAATACCGACACCTCGATCATGACCGCCGTGGGCAACGACTACGGCTTCAATTCCGTCTTCGAACGCCAGGTCAATGCCCTGGGCCAACCCGGCGACGTACTGGTGGCGATTTCCACCAGCGGCAATTCGCCCAACGTGCTGCGCGCCATCGAGGCCGCCCACGAACGCGAAATGCAAGTCATCGCCCTGTCCGGCAAGGGCGGCGGCCAGATCAATTCACTACTGTACGAGACTGACATCCATCTGTGCGTCCCGCACGATCGCACCATGCGCATCCAGGAAGTCCATATCCTGCTGCTGCATGCGCTGTGTGACGGCATCGACGCCCTGCTCCTGGGAGACCCCCTCTGATGCCCTTGTCCGCACGCCCATTGTCCACCCGCCCCCTGGCGCGCTGCCTGATCAGCCTCGCCTGCTTGTCCGCCCTGTCCGGCTGCGGCCTGTTCATCGTGGGCGGCACGGCGGCCACCACCGCCATGGTCGCCACCGACCGCCGCACGGCCGGCGAACAGGTTGACGACCAGACGATCGAACTGCGCGTTTCCAGCGAAATGAACAAGGCCTTTGGCGACAAGGCCCGGGTCCTGGGCACGTCCTACGCGGGCCGCCTGCTGCTGGTGGGCGACGTACCCACCGAAGCCGACCGCCAGAAGGCAGTGACCATCGCCCGCTCGATCCAGAAAGTCCATCAGGTGGACGACCACATCCGCGTGGGCGAGATCACACCGCTCAGCGTGCGCACCAACGACACCTGGCTGACCTCCAAGGTCAAAAGCGAATTCGTCACCACCGAAGGCGTGCCCTTCCGTACGATCAAGGTCACGACCGAACGCGGCGTGGTCTACCTGATGGGCAAGGTCACGGCCGACGAGGGCGAGCGCGCCGCCAAGGTCGCCTCCAGCATCTCGGGGGTCAATAAAGTCGTAAAATTATTCAATGTCGTGTCGCGGGAAAGCCTGATCACCGATCCCGGCAAGCCGGCCCCCGTCACGGAATCCAGTACTTCCAGCGCCCCAGCCTCGCCTCCGGCAGGCGGTAGCGGCGGCGCGCAGACCATGCCTGTGAAATGAAAAAGATCATTCTCGGCCTGGCAGCGGTGATCGCGATCGGCGCCGCTGCACTCTGGCAGTTCCAGGGGGCCGCCCAGGCGGCACCCAACGTCGCCTTCACCGATCTCCAGGGCAAAACCCTGACCACGCAGGACCTACGCGGCAAAGTCGTCCTCGTCAAATTCTGGGCCACCAGCTGCACCACCTGCGTGGCGCAGATGCCGGACACCATCCGCCACTATCAGGACCTGAAATCGCGCGGCTTCGACACGATCGCGGTGGCCATGCAGTACGACCCGCCCAATTACGTGAAAAATTACACGGAAACCCGCCGGCTGCCGTTCCCGGTGGTGATCGACGCCCAGGGCAAGCTTGCCCAGGCCTTTGGCGACGTGCGGCTGACCCCCACAGCGTTCCTGATCGACAAGCACGGCAACATCATCAAACGCTATCTCGGCAACTACGACGAACAGGCCTTCATGGCCACGGTGGAAAAGGCATTGGCTTCATGAGTACCCTCGCGGATACCGCCCCGGCATTGTCAGCCTCGATCAAGGCTGAAGTCCTCTCCGAAGCCCTGCCCTACATCCGGCGTTTCCACGGCAAGACCGTCGTCATCAAATACGGCGGCAACGCCATGACCGACGAACATCTGCAACGCACCTTCGCGCACGACGTGGTGCTGTTGAAACTCGTCGGCTTGAACCCGGTCGTGGTCCACGGCGGCGGGCCGCAGATCAATAGCGCCCTCAAACGCATCGGCAAGGAAGGCACCTTCATCCAGGGCATGCGCGTCACCGACGCGGAAACCATGGAAGTCGTGGAATGGGTGCTGGGCGGCCAGGTGCAACAGGACATCGTCATGATGGTCAATGAAGCCGGCGGCAAGGCCGTGGGCCTGACCGGCAAGGACGGCTGTCTGATCCAGGCGCGCAAGACACTCATGCCCGACCCGGACCATCCCGGCGAACTCCTGGACATCGGCTTCGTGGGCGAGATCGAACGCATCGAGCCCGCCGTGGTCAAGGCCCTGCAGGACGACCAGTTCATCCCCATCATCTCGTCCATCGGCTACGGCGAGGACGGCCAGGCCTACAACATCAACGCCGATGTGGTGGCGGGCAAGATGGCCGAAGTCCTGGGGGCGGAAAAACTGGTCATGCTGACCAACACCCCCGGCGTACTCGACAAAAGCGGCCAGTTGCTGCGCAGCCTGTCGGCTCAGACGATCGACGCGCTGTTCCAGGACGGCACGCTATCGGGCGGGATGCTGCCGAAGATCTCCTCGGCGCTGGACGCCGCCCGTTTCGGCGTGAACTCGGTCCACATCATCGATGGCCGGGTACCGCACTGCCTGCTGCTCGAAATCCTCACCGACCGCGGCGTCGGCACGATGATCAGTTCGCATTGATGACTCCTCGATGACCCCATTACGTGCCCCCAGCCCGCTGCGGCGGGGACAATCCGTCCAGCCGGACGAGCCGGTCTGGCTGTTCGATCTGGACAACACCCTGCACGATGCATCGCGGGCAATCTTTCGCACGATCGATCGACGCATGAGCGCCGCCGTGGCCCAGGCGCTGGACCTGCCGGCCGATCAGGCCGACGTCCTGCGCCAGCGCTACTGGGAGCGCTATGGCGCCACGGCCATTGGCCTGGCACGGCATCATGGCGTGAACCTGCGCCAGTTCCTGGCCACCTGCCACGACTTCGACGTCAGACCCCTGGTCCATGCCGAAACCGGCCTGAAGACGCGCCTGCGCAGCCTGAAGGGCACCCGCATCGTCCTGACCAACGCGCCTGCGCATTACGCCCGCCGGGTCCTGAAGGCCCTGGGCATCCTGCAGGAATTCGACGGCCTCTGGGCCATCGACCACATGATGCCCATGGGGCTGCCACGGCCCAAGCCATCATTGGGATTGATGCATCAGGTCGTCGCCCGGCTGGGCGTTCCGGCCCGGCGGGTGATCCTGGTGGAAGACACCCTGCGCAACCTGAAATCGGCCCGTCAGGCGGGGCTGCGCACGGCTTATCTGTACCATCCGGGCACGCCGTTCTCGCGGCAGCAGCATGGCCGCGACCTGTACGTGGACGTGCGGATCAACCGCCTGGGTACCCTGCTGATGCGGGCGCGCGACGGGCGCATACCGGGCACTCCGGATCGCGCCTGAACCGGATCGTATGCCACTGCATGCGCAGGGCATCGACCGACAACAGCCGACCCACCAGCGGCTCGCCCATCCCGGTGATGATCTTGATGGCCTCGGCCGCCTGCACGCTGCCCACCATGCCAACCAGCGGCCCCAGGACACCGGTCGTGGCGCAGCGCAATTCCTCGACATCATCGGCCTCGGGAAACAGGCAGTGATAACAAGGTGACGCGTCGTCGCGCAGGTCGTAGACGCTGATCTGGCCGGAAAACCGGATGGCCGCCCCCGACACCAGCGGTGTACGTGTGGCGACGCAGGCGCGGTTGATCGCATGCCGGGTGGCGAAATTGTCGGTGCAGTCCAGCACCAGATCGACCTGGCCCGCCAGTTCGCGCAGACGCGGCTCGTCCAGACGTTCGACCAAGGCCCGGACCTGGATGTCGGGATTGATCGCCAGCAGGGCCTGTCGACCGGATTCGGCCTTGGGTTGCCCCAGATCCGCCATGGCATGCAGCACCTGGCGCTGCAGATTGCTGAGCTCGACGACGTCGTCGTCCACCAGGAGGATCGAACCTACCCCGGCGGCTGCCAGATAGAGCGCCGCAGGGGATCCCAGGCCACCAGCCCCGATGATCAGCACCCGCGCGGCCAGCAGGCGCTCCTGGCCTTCGATGCCCAGCTCATCGAGGAGGATGTGCCGGGCATAGCGCATCAACTGCGCATCACCCAAAGAGGCCCGATCCGGTTTCATTGGACCTTGATCAGCCCTTCCGGGGTGATGCGGTAGTGTTCTACCGGGGCCGCACCTTCATTCAGTGTTTTTTTTTCCGTCGCAGCCGGTTTGGCGGTGGGCTGCGCGGCAGGTTTGGCTGCCTGCCCGGCGGACGCCGCGGCACGCGCCTGGCGCACGAGCGCCGCATCGGCCTTCAGGATCGGGCGCCCCTGCAAGGCATTGACCGCCTGCTGCAGCTGCCAGTCGTCGGTCCCGCCGAATTCGAACATCTTGATCTCGCCCTGCACGAAATCGTCTTCCTCGCCGGACTGCGCGGACTGCGACGTCGCCTGGTTGGCCAGATGATGCTGCAGATCGACTTCGCGCTGCATGCGGAACAGATTACCGGCCGCGCTGTCGTCGACGACGTGGTCGGGCTCGACGCCGGTATTCTGGATCGACCGACCGCTGGGCGTGTAATAACGTGCCGTGGTCAGCTTGATGCCGGTGTCCTTGCTGAGCTGCAGCACGGACTGCACCGAGCCCTTTCCGAAGGTGCGATTGCCGATGATCTGGGCGCGCTTGTAGTCCTGCAGTGCCCCCGCAACGATCTCCGAGGCCGAGGCCGACCCGACATTCACCAGCACGACCATGGGTACGGTCCGCGTCCAGGTCGGCAGGCGGATGCCCTCCAGGCCATGGCTGCCATCGAGCGGCCGAGCGTAGAACTCTTCGTTCGAGGATGGAATACGGCCCTTGGTGGAAACCACCAGCTTGCCGGAGTCGACGAATGCCGACACCACGCCGATGGCACCGTCCAGCAGCCCGCCCGGGTCGTTGCGCAGATCCAGGATCAGGCCCTTGGGTGCCTGCTTTTTCGACAGGCTGGACAGCATCTTCACCATATCGACCAGGGTGCGGTCCTGGAACTGGCTGATGCGCACGTAAGCGATGTCATGAGGCAGCATCTTGCCGCGCACGCTGCGCGTCTTGATCATTTCGCGCACGATATGGAATTTGAGGGGCTTGGGGCTACCTGCGCGCTGGATGGTCAGATCGATGGCCGTGCCGGGTTCGCCGCGCATCTTCTTCACGGCATCGTTCAGGGACATGCCCTTGGTGGGGTCGCCATTGATCGCCGTGATCAGGTCCCCGGTCAGGATGCCGGCGCGCGCGGCAGGGGTGTCCTCGATCGGCGCAATGACCTTCGGCATGCCGTCCTGGGTGCCGATCTCGATGCCCAGGCCACCGAAGCCTCCGCGCGTGATGTCCTGCATCTGCTTGTAGGCTTCCTCGTCGAGGTAGACCGAATGCGGATCCAGATCGGTGAACAGGCCCTTGATGGCGTCGTCGATCAGGGCCTGGTCGGACACCGGCTCTACATAGCTGGATTTGATGGCGCCATAGACGTTGGCGAACTGCTGCAGGCTTTTCAGCGGCAGCGGCTCGGTTTTTTGCGCGGCGGCGGAGATGCCCAGGCTGACCAGGATACCCCCCAGAAAGCCCATCACAACCCAGCCCAACGATCGATTCTTTCGAGTGCCCATGCACATTCCTAAGCCATTCGCCGAAAAGACCCGCCGCCATGCCCCGCAAGGCGCGGCGCGTCAAAGCTCACATAGTACAGAAATTAAGGCTGCAACCATAGTTGAGGATTGATCGGCGCCCCCTGATGTCGCAATTCGAAATACAACCCCGGCTCGACCTGTCCGCCCGTCGAACCGACGCGCGCCACCACATCCCCCCGGGCCACCACGTCGCCCACCTGCTTGAGCAGCGTCTGGTTGTAAGCATAGATGCTCAGGTACTGCTGCCCATGGTCGATGATGATGATGTTGCCGAAACCGCTCAGCCAGTGCGCATACACGACACGACCGGCCGCGACGGCATGCACCGGCGCCCCGGCCGTCGCGCGCAGCACGATGCCGCGCCAGACGCCCCCTTCCGGGCGCGGCATACCGAAGCGCCCCTGCGCTTCGCCGGCCACGGGCCGGGGCAGGCCCTTGCGCAGCCCCGGAAAACCCTTCTCGGGAACCGACCGGATCTCGGTCGCCGCGGCGGCATCGGCGGAAGGTTCCCGCGTAGCGAGCGTCGGGGCCGGCTGTGCATCCGCGGGCTTGGTCGCGGCGGATTCGTCGGGTGAAAGTCCGGACGGCGCATGCGGTTCGGCCGCCCCCTGCTTCGCGGCAGCGGATTGATCGCGCGTCGCCGATTCCCGCAAATGGCGTTCGGCTTGCTCGCGCACGTGCTGCGCTTCCTGGGCGGCCTTGTCCCGCTGCGCCTGCAGTTCCTTCAACCGCTGCTGCTCACGCCGCGCCCGTTCGGCCTGTTCCTTCGCACGCCGTTGCGCCTCGGCCTTGAGCGCCGCCTGGCGGCGAGCCTCGGCCTGGGCGATCTCGGTGTCCAGCGACTGAATCAGATTCCCCAGCCGCGCATCCCGCGCATGCAGGTCCTTGGACTGCTGGCGTTCGCCCTGAAGACGGGACTGCACCTGCGCCAGCACCTCGCGGCGCTGCGCCTGCTGGGTCTGCAGCGCGAGCTTCTGGGCCTGGGTATCGCTCACCAGGGTGTCGAGTTCAGCCTGGCTGGCATCGGTCCGCTGTCGCAGCTCCGTCAGGCGCGCCAGCGTGCCTCGCAGCTCATCGAGCGTGCGCGTTCGCGCCCGCGACACATACGCCAGGTAGGCAAGTTCACGGCCGATGTCCTGCGGATCGCGCCCCGACAACAGCGCCGTCCAGGGAGACAGGCCGCTGGCATACTGCGCCCGCAACTGGTCGGCCAGGGCCCGGCGCTGCCGGTCGAGTTCCGCCGCCTGCTGCGTGCGCGCCGCGCCAAGTGTCTTCAGGGTGTCCGACAGCGTTTTGTGGCGCTGGTCGAGTTCGGCCAGATGGCGGCTGATGTCGGAAATCGCCTGTTCCGAGTCTTTCAAGGCGGCGCTGGCATCCTGACGCGAGGACTCGGAGGCCTCGATGCGCTTTTGCAAGGCGTCGATCTGCGCTTGCAGCGCCGTCCGGTCTTCGCGCGCCCGTGTCTGGCGCGTCTGCAACGAGGATTCCGCCTGGGCCGAGACCATCGCCAGACATAGCACCAGCCCCAGGCCGAAATGTCGCATGTCAGGCCTGGTTTGCCTTGCCCTGGTTGGCGACCGCCAGCATGGCGGCGCGGATCTGGTCTTCGTCGCCCAGATAATAGTGGCGCAGGGGCCGCAGATCATCGTCCAGTTCGTAGACCAGCGGCTGGCCGGTCGGGATGTTCACGCCGACGATCTCGTCGTCGGAGATCCCGTCCAGATGCTTGATCAACGCCCGCAAGCTGTTGCCGTGCGCCGACACCAGCACGCGCCGGCCCGAGCGGATCGCGGGGGCGATGGAGTCGTTCCAGAAAGGCACCACACGGTTCACGGTATCGCGCAGGCATTCGGTCGCTGGCAACTGGTCGGCCGGGACGCGGCTGTAGCGCGCATCGAACCGCGGATGGCGGGGATCGTCGGCAGCCAGCGGGTCGGGCGCGATCGCATAGGCGCGGCGCCATTGCAGGACCTGGGCCTCGCCGTAACGTGCGGCGGTTTCGGCCTTGTTCAGGCCTTGCAGGGCCCCGTAATGACGTTCGTTCAGGCGCCAGCTCAGGCCGATGGGCGTATGCATGGCGTCCATGGCATCCAGAGCGATCCACAGCGTACGAATGGCGCGTTTGAGCACCGACGCGAAGGCCAGGTCGAATTCATAGCCCTGGGCGCGCAGCAGTTCGCCCGCCTGGCGCGCCTGCGCCCGGCCGGTGTCGGTCAGGTCCACGTCGGTCCAGCCGGTGAAACGGTTTTCGAGATTCCATTGGCTTTCGCCATGGCGCATGAGGACCAGTTTGTGCATGATCGGAAAGCCCGCAAAGTTCAAAACTGCGGACCATTTTATAATCCCCCGGCATACAATTTCTTCTGACCGCTGTTACAGGAAGCACTGTGGACTTTTTACTCAGCCAGAACAACCTCTGGATCCTGCTGATCGCCCTGGTTTCCGGGGCCATGCTTCTGTGGCCCAGTCTGTCACGGGGGCGCTCGCACGGGCGCATCGCTCTGACCGACGCCGTCCAGCAGATCAACCGGGAACAGGGCGTGTTCGTCGACATCCGCCCGGCCGAACAATTCAAGGCCGGCCACATCCCCCAGGCCCGCAACATCACGCTGGACACGCTGGATGCCCACGTCGGCACCCTGCCAAAGGACAAGCCCATCGTGTTCGTGGACGCCCACGGGCGGGACAGTGGCCGCGCCGTCACGCAACTGCGCAAGCACGGCTTCGAACGGGTATCCTGCCTGGACGGCGGGCTCAATGCCTGGACCGAAGGCGGCCTGCCCCTCAAAAAATCCTGACCGAGTTTCCCCAATGGCCCAAATCACGATGTATTGCACCACCGTGTGCCCGTATTGCACGCGCGCCGAAATGCTGCTGAAGCAGCGCGGCGTCCAGGAGATCCACAAAATTTACGTGGATCGCGACCCCGCACAGCGTGCCGTCATGATGGAACGCACCGGCCGGCGCACCGTTCCCCAGATCTACATCGACGACCGCCACATCGGCGGCTTCGACGACCTGTCCGCGCTGGACCGCGCCGACGGCCTGCTGCCGCTGCTGCAAGCCTGCCCCTCCTGACCCTTCACCCCATTCCTGGAATTCCCATGTCCGAAGCAAACCACACCGAAAACGGCCAAGCCCCCAGCTTCGGCCTGCAACGCACCTACATCAAGGACCTGTCCCTGGAAATGCCCAACGCGCCGGCGATTTTCCTGGAACAGGAAGGTCCGACCGTCGAGGTCTCCATTCAGGTCGGCGGCCAGCAGCTGGCCGAAACGGTCTTCGAATCCGTGGTCACGGCCACGGTGACCACGCGCATCGGCGACAAGGTCCTGTACCTGGTCGAGCTCAGCCAGGCCGGCATCTTCGAGGCGGCGAACATTCCCGCCGACCAGCTCGACCCGCTGTTGGGCATCGTCTGCCCGACCATGCTGTATCCCTACCTGCGGGCCAACGTCGCCGACGCCATCACCCGCACCTCGCTGCCGCCGCTGCATCTCAGCGAAATGAACTTCCAGGCCCTGTACGAGCAGCGCCTGGCGCAACAGTCCGGCGCCCAGGCCCAGGGTGAAGACTCCGGCCTGATCCTGCCGCCGGGCGCGCGCAACTAACCCACCAAAATCCTCCAGAACCTGCCCAGGAGTTGACATGCTTCCTGTCCGACTTGCCGTCCTGGGCGCAGGCAGCTGGGGGACCGCGCTGGCGGCGCTCGCCAGCATCCGGACCGACACACTGCTCTGGGCGCGCGATCCCGACGTCGCCCAAACAGTCAACCAGGATCATGCCAATCCGCGGTATCTGCCGGGCATCGATCTGCCGGCCTCGCTACGCGCCACGAGCGACTGGGCCGCGGCGCTGGATCATGTCCTGCAGGGCCCCATCGACGCCGAACGACTGATCGTACTGGGGGTCCCGATGGCGGGCCTGGCCGACGTCTGCCGGCGTCTCGCACGGACCCTGCCCACGCAGCCAACCGCCACCCTGCACCTGCTATGGACCTGCAAGGGCATCAGCCCCGACACCCAGCAGTGGCCACACCAGATCGTCATGGGCGCCCTGCCCCGAGCCCCCTGGCTTCAGGTCGGCGTGCTGTCGGGCCCATCCTTTGCCCGCGAAGTCGCCCGGGGCCTGCCCGTGGCTCTGACCGTAGCCACCATGCATGCCGACACGGGCCGAGTCGCGCAGGCTGCGTTTCACGGAACCCAGGCACGCATTTACACCACCCGCGACATCATCGGAGTCGAGGTCGGCGGTGCCTTGAAGAACGTCATGGCGATCGCCTGCGGCATCAGCGACGGCCTCCATCTGGGCACCAATGCCCGTGCCGCGCTGATCACGCGCGGGCTGGCAGAGATCCAGCGTCTGGGCGTCGCATTGGGCGGGCGCGCCGAAACCTTCATAGGCCTGACCGGCCTGGGCGATCTGGTGCTCACCGCCACGGGCGATCTGTCCCGCAACCGTCAGGTTGGCATCGCGATCGGCCAGGGTCAGTCGCTGGAAACGATCCTGGCGGGCGGCATGACCGCCGAGGGCGTGCGCTGCGCGCAGGCCGCGCTGGCGCTGGGCCGCCGCCACGGACTGGAACTGCCGATCACCGAAGCGGTCTGCCAGGTACTGTTCGAAGGCCTGGCGCCCCATCAGGCAGTGGCTGCCCTGCTGGCACGCGATCCGCGCCCGGAATAGGTCAGATCCCGCCCGCGTACCCGGTCTGGCGCCAGGCCTCGAACACGGTCACGGCCACGGCGTTGGACAGGTTCAGGCTGCGCTGCTGAGGGCGCATGGGCAGACGGATACGTTGACCATCCGGGAAAAACGCCATCTGTTCCGCCGACAGGCCCGCTGTTTCGCGGCCGAACACGAACACGTCACCCGCCTGGAAGCGGCATTCGCCGATCGACACCGAGCCGCGCGTGGTCAGCGCGAATCGCCGGACGGGGTCTCCATCGATCGCCTCGAACGCAGCCGCCAGACTGTCATGCACCTGCATGCGGGCCCACTCGTGATAGTCCAGCCCCGCGCGGCGCATACGTGCATCATCCAACGGAAAGCCCAAGGGGCGCACCAGGTGCAGGAACGTGCCGGTATTGGCCGTCAGGCGGATGACGTTGCCGGTGTTGGGCGGGATTTCGGGTTCGACAAGGACGACATGAAACATCGTGCCATTATAGGATCACTCCCTCTGGCGCCCCCTGATGAACCGCACGGGCCAGCACCCAGCCTTCCACGTGGGCGGCACCGGCGGCCTTCAGCGCCATCGCGACCGCCCGCATTGTCGCCCCGGTCGTCAGCACGTCGTCCACCACGGCGATGCGGGCGCCCGCCAGGCATTCGGGCACGGATTCCGGGTGCCCACGGTCGCAGACATACAGCCCCGACTGGGCCCGCAGACGATCGGTGCGCCCCAGGGACGCCTGCTTGGGGCCCTCCCGCAGACGACGGACGCCATCCAGCCGGCAGGGCAACCCCAGACGCCGCCCCAGCAGACGGGCGATCTCGGCAGGGGGACTGAAACCCCGCTGCAACAGCGCCGCCCGCCGAGCAGGAACTGGAACGATCCATTCGGGCAGTCCGGCGTCTGGCCGGCCGGCCTCGCGCACAACCTGTGCCAGGCGATCGGCCAGCACCCCGGCCAGCGACAGGCGGCACCGGATCTTGTAGTCCTGGACCAGATCCCGCCCCAGGCCGGTGTAGTCGAAGGCGGCAACGATCCGGTCATAAACCGGGGCGCCGGGCGGGCAATCGGGGCAGGCCTCACCCATCAAAGGATGCGCGCAGACCGGACAACGCGGCCGGCTGCGATCCGGGACCAGAGCCACCGAACAGGCGCCGCAGAGCCCCTGCCCAGGCACGCGCCGCCTGCAGCCCGGGCACTCGGCCGGAATCCAGCGGCACCAGTCGCGCCATGCCATCAGATGCCGCATAATGTCACCTTCGTGTCAGCAGCCTCCATCACAGCACAGTCGGAAGGCTCGCGGCACCGGTCTTGATCGCTTATGTCACAGCTTCCCCGCCTGCCCATCGACCCTATGGCCGTCTCGCGGCAATTTGCCCGACGCGCCCCCCTGGACGCCCCCCAGTTCCTGTTTGGCGAAATCGCCCAGCGCATGCTGCGCCGGCTGAGCTACATCCGCATGGACCCGCACGACATTCTGGATGCCGGCTGCGGTGCGGCCCATGCGCTGGATCCGCTGCGCGCCCGCTACCCGAACCTGCACTACATCGGCCAGGACAACTGCGGCGCATTACTGGACACCGCCCGCGGGCGTCATGCCGGCAAGCCCGGCTTCTGGCACCGCCTGCGCAACAAACCCACGCCGCAGCCCGAATTCCTGCAGGCGGATCTGGCCGACACCGGCCTGCCGGACGAAAGCCTGGACCTGGTGTGGTCCAATCTGGCCCTGCACTGGCACCCCGAGCCCCATCTGGTGCTGCAGGAATGGCGCCGGATCCTGCGCAACGACGCCCTGGCCATGTATTCCAGCCTGGGCCCCGGGTCGCTGCGCGAACTGCGCGACGCCGTCGCCGAGGCTGGTCTGGACACACGCCCCATGGAATTCGTGGACATGCACGATTTCGGCGATCTGATGATCCAGGTCGGGTTCGCCGACCCGGTCATGGATCAGGAAATCATCACACTGACCTACCGGACGGCGGACAAATTGCTGCAAGACGTCCAGTCGCTGGGCGGCAACCCACACCCTGAACGCCGCCGGGGCCTGTCCGGCCGCGCCTGGCGCGACCGTCTGCTCCAGGCGCTGGAGCGCCGCCGCCACGACGACGGCACCATTCACCTGAGCCTGGAAGTCGCCTACGGCCACGCCTGGCGCGCAGCGGCCCGACGCGGCGTGATCGGCGACATGCCGGTCACGGTGTTCAAGCGGGCCCAGCCGCTGGAAGCCGGCAAGCCGCCGCCACGCGTCGTGCCGCGAAAACTGCCCTAAACCGGCACCCCGTACAGATCGTATTCGTCGGCATCCTCGATGCGCACCTGAATCAGGTCGCCGGGGGCGCGGCCGGCTGCGTCGCGCAACAGCACGCTGCCGTCGATTTCGGGGGCGTCGGCCATGGACCGGGCGGTCGCGCCGCCCTGATCGTCGACCTCGTCCACCAGCACCGTCAGGGTACGGCCGATCTTGGCCGCCAGGCGCTGCGTGGAAATCGCCTGCTGATGCGCCATGAAGCGTTCCCAGCGTTCGGCCTTGACCTCGTCGGGCACGGCGTCGGGCAGTTCATTGGCCTTGGCCCCTTCGACGGGCGAATACTGGAAGCAGCCGACACGATCCAGCTGGGCTTCGCTCATCCAGTCCAGCAGATACTGGAAGTCGTCCTCGGTTTCGCCAGGAAAGCCGACGATGAAGGTGGACCGCAGGGTCATGTCCGGACAGGCCTCGCGCCACTGGCGGATACGGGCCAGAGTACGGTCCTCGAAGGCGGGCCGTTTCATCGCCTTCAGGATGCGCGGGCTGGCGTGCTGGAAGGGAATGTCCAGATACGGCAGGATGCGGCCTTCGGCCATCAGCGGAATCAGCTCGTCGACGTGCGGGTAGGGATAGACGTAGTGCATGCGCACCCAGACGCCGAACTCGCCCAGGGCCTGCGCCAGTTCGGTCAGACGGGTCTTGACCGGACGGCCATCCCAGAAGCCCGTGCGGTATTTGATGTCCACGCCATAGGCGCTGGTGTCCTGCGAAATTACCAGCAGTTCCTTCACGCCAGCATCCACCAGGCGGCGGGCCTCGCCCAGCACGTCGCCAATCGGGCGGCTGACCAGGCGCCCGCGCATCGACGGGATGATGCAAAAGCTGCAGTTGTGGTTGCAGCCCTCGGAAATCTTCAGATAGGCGTAATGCCGCGGCGTCAGGCGGATGCCCTGGGGCGGCACCAGATCCGTATAGGGGTCATGGTCGCGTTCATGGGGGGCGGCCTCGTGCACGGCGCGCACCACCTGCTCGTATTGCTGCGGACCGGTGACGGCCAGCACGGCGGGGTGCACATCGCGGATCATGTCGGCTTCGACGCCCAGGCAGCCGGTGACGATGACCTTGCCGTTTTCGACGATGGCCTCGCCGATGGCGTCCAGCGATTCGGCCTTCGCGCTGTCGATGAAGCCGCAGGTGTTGACCACCACCACGTCCGCGCCGTCATAATCGGCACTGATGGTATAGCCGTCCATGCGCAGCTGGGTCAGAATGCGTTCGGAATCGACCAGGGCCTTGGGGCAGCCCAGACTGACGAAACCGACACGGGGGGATTGGCTCATGAAATCCTCGACGGGCAAAGCAAACCTTTGATTTTACTGAATTGGTGCTACAGTCCCCAAAAACAGCCTTCCACCTGCGGAATTCATCGCCAACCGTGCCAGAATCACCACAATCGCCCCAGCGTCAGTCCCCCGGGCGACGCACCTCAAAAGCCGTTTCGTTCGCCAAGACCGGGCAGTCCGATCAAACGGACCATACCCTGTCCCGACAGCTGATGGCGGCGGCCCACGCCATCCGCGGGGTGCTCGATGGCCAGTCTCTGTCCGAATCCCTGGACCGGGCACCGCCCACACTGCGCCCGGCCGCCCAGGCCCTGTCCTTCCATGCGATGCGTCAGCTGGGCTTCGCCCAGACGGCGCGGATGCTGCTGGTGCCGCGCCGCCCGCCGGACCGTCTGACCGAGGCACTGCTGTTGCTGGGCATCAGCCTTCTGGAAGCCTGTCATCGCCAGATCGACGGCACGCCACAGATTCCCGGCACGCCTCTCTACCCCGAACATACCCTGGTCCACCAGCTGGTGCAGGCGGCCGATGCCGACCGCAAGACGCGCCCCGCCAAGAACATGATCAATGCCGTCCTGCGCCGTTATGGCCGGGAACGGACAGCGTTGCTGGCGCAAGTCATGGAAAAGCCGCTGGCGCGATGGAACCACCCCGACTGGTGGGTCGAGACCCTGCGCCAGGCCTGGCCGGAAGACTGGCAGGCCATCCTGAGGGCTGCGGACCAGCCGCCCCCCATGACTTTGCGGGCCAACATCCGGCAGGTTTCCCGCGACGCGCTGCTGACGCGGCTGGAACAGGCAGGTATCGCGGCCGCGCCGGTCGGCTCGGCTGGCCTGATCCTGGACCGCCCCCATCCGGTGCGCGACATCCCGGGCTTTGCCGAGGGCTGGTGGTCGGTGCAGGACGCCTCGGCGCAACGCGCGGGCGAGCTGCTGCCCCTGCGGGACGGCATGCGGGTGCTGGACGCCTGCGCCGCGCCGGGTGGCAAGACCGCCCATCTGCTGGAACGCCACACCCTGGCGCTCACCGCGCTGGACAGTGACGAAACCCGCCTGACGCGGGTCGCCGACAACCTGCTGCGATTACGTCTGCGGTCCGACGACGTGCTGCTGCGCTGCGCGGACGCGGCCGATCCCGCCGGATGGTGGGACGGCCAACCCTATGACGCGATCCTCGCCGATGTGCCCTGCACGGCATCCGGCGTGGTACGCCGCCACCCGGACATCCGCTGGTTGCGCCGCGCGGAGGACGTCGCCCGCACCGCCGCGCTGCAGGCGCGGATCACCGATGCCCTGTGGCCGCTGCTGGCGCCAGGCGGCCATCTGCTGTATGCCACCTGCTCGATATTCCCCCAGGAAGGCGAATGCCAGATTCAGGATTTTCTGGCCCGTCATGCCGATGCGCGGCGCCAGCCGGCTCCTGGTCAGATCCTGCCGGGCGGCGCGGACCGGGGCGACGGCTTCTTCTACGCGCTGCTCCGCAAGGACTGCCCTGAATGAGCCAAGCAAAAAGCAGGCACCGGGCAGGTCTCCCAAGCGGCCCGTGCTTGCGCTTGCCCGCCGGGTCATCAACAATACCGCCATTGTCCGCTCCTGTCACTCGCCGCCGCGCATGCCTCGTTTCCTGATCGCCCTGACCTTCTGCCTGCTGAATCTGCTACCGTCCGCCTATGCGCGCGAGGGCGCGGTCGTCCGGATCGAACCCATCGTGCAGCAGGGCCGGCTGCTGCTCGACGCCGATATCGACTTCACCCTGGACGGCGACTTGCACGATGCCGCCCAGAAGGGCGTTCCCCTGTATTTCACCGCCGATCTGAAGATCGAACACCCCCGCTGGTGGTGGTTCGACGAGACGATCATCGCCATCGAACGGACCTGGAGCATCCAGTTCAACGCCCTGACCCGGCAATGGCAGGTCGGTATCGGCGACGTATCGCAGCCTGCCGCAACCCTGGACGAGGCGCTCAATCTCGTGCGCCACGTTCGCGGCTGGCCGATCGGGCCGGTCAGTCTTTTCGAGTCCGGTGTCCGCTATGAAGGCCAGCTGCGGCTGCGCCTGGACACCTCCCGCCTCGCGCGCCCCTTCCAGATCGACGCTATCAACAGCAAGACCTGGTCCCTCTCGACCCCATGGAAAAAGTTCACCTTTTCTCTTTCCGCCGAAACGCCCCGCGACTGATCCGCTGGGCCCTGCGGATCGCCCTGGCGGTGGCGGCCGTCAGCGCCCTGGCCCTGCTGGGCCTGCTGGTCTGGTCCACGGGCAATGCCTCGCGCTACGCGCAGCAGTACGACCTGCTGCTGCTGCTCAATGGCATCCTGGCCGTGGCCCTGATGTCCTGGGTGTTCATGCTGGCCATCCGCCTGCTGCGCCAGATCCGGCGCCGGCAGTTCGGCGCCAGGCTCACAGCCCGCTTCACACTCTATTTCACCCTGATCGGCATTCTGCCCGGCGTCATCATCTATGTCCTGTCGGTGCAGTTCATGTCGCGCTCGATCGAGTCCTGGTTCAACGTCCGGGTGGACAGCGCGCTGGAGGCCGGCCTGAACCTGGGACGCGCCGCGCTGGACGCGCAGCTGACGGATCTGAGCAGCCGGGCGCGCAGCATGGCCCTGCGCCTGAACAGCGCGAGCGACTCCGAGATCGCCGTCCTCATCACGTCGCTGCGCGAGGCCAACGGTATCGATGAAACGATGGTGTTCACCGGCAACGGCCGTCTGATCGCCTTCTCGTCATCGGCATTCAGCCAGTTGCTGCCCGATTTGCCCCCCAGCAGCGTCATGAATCAGTTGCGGGTCTCGCAGGGCTATGCCGCCGCCGAAGCCGACGTCAAACAGGGCGAAGGCCCCACCAACACAGGACTGCACCTGCGCGTCATCATCCCGTTGGGATCCTCGTCCGACCGCCTGGGAACCCCCATGGGCCTGGGCAGCGATACGCGCTGGTTGCAGGTGATCCAGAGGGTTCCCGAACGTATCGCCCACAACGCCGGCCAGGTGCAGCAAGGCTTTCGCGACTACCAGGAACTGGCGCTGTCGCGGCTGGGGCTGCGTAAACTCTACGGCATCACTCTGACACTGGCCCTGCTTCTGGCCGTCTTCGCCGCCGTGGCGTTCGCGCTGGCCGTGTCGCGCCGCCTGGTGCGCCCGCTGCTGACCCTCGCCTCGGGGACCCAAGCGGTCGGCGTGGGCGACTACCGGCCCTTGCCGGAGCCCCCTGCCCGCGACGAGGTCGGCCAGCTGACTCGATCCTTCAACGCCATGACGCGCCAGCTGGATGAAGCCCGGCAGATGGTCGATCGCCACCGCCGCCAGCTCGAGCAGAGCAACCTGTACCTCGAGTCCGTCCTGAGCAATCTGTCATCCGGGGTGCTGGTCTTCGATCACGCCTTTCGCCTGACCCTGTTCAACCAAGGCGCACAGACCATCCTGCACATCGATCTGCGCACCAGCCAGGGGCGTCCCCTGGAAGCCGCCGAGGGCGCCCTGGCGCTGGCGCAACTGATCCGCCAGGCGTTCGCTGCACACGACGCCGTCGAATCCACCCGCCCCTACTGGCAGCAGCAATTCGAGATCGATCTGCAGGATGCGCCGGACAACGAGCGCAAGAAACACGTCATCACCCTGCTGGCACGCGGCACGCGCCTGCTCATGAGCGGACAACAGGACGGCTATCTGGTGGTGTTCGACGACATCAGCGAGGTCATCTCCGCCAGCCGCACCGTGGCCTGGGGCGAGGTCGCCCGGCGCCTGGCCCACGAGATCAAGAACCCGCTGACACCCATCCAGCTGTCGGCCGAACGGCTGGCCATGAAGCTGACGGACCGGCTGAACCCGGAAGACGCCGCCATGCTCCAGCGTTCGACCCAGACCATCGTCAACCAGGTCTCGTCCCTGAAACGCATGGTGGATGATTTCCGCGAATATGCCCGCACGCCACCCGCCCAGATGCAGGATATCGACCTCAATGCCCTGCTGGGCGAAGTCCTGAGCCTCTATGGCTGGGATCCGGACGACAATGGCGCCGCATCCGCCAGATCGGGCTTGCGGATCGACGCTCATCTGGCTGCGGCGCTGCCGCACATCGAGGGCGACCCCGCGCAACTGCGCCAGGTCATCCACAACCTGCTGGCCAATGCCCGCGATGCCGCCATCAGCGTGCATGCCGCCTCCGGTGCCGCCGAGATCCGCGTGCAGACGCGCCTGATCGTGCCCGAGGATGAACCCGGGCACGCCAGCGTCCGCCTGACGGTGTCGGACAACGGCCCCGGGTTCGCACCCGAAGTCATGCATCGGGTCTTCGAACCCTACGTCACGACGAAATCCGCCGGCACGGGACTGGGCCTGGCCATCGTCAAGAAAATCCTTGAAGAGCATGGCGCCCAGGTCGACATTGCCAATCGCACCGAAGGCGGCGCACGCATTTCCATCCTGTTTTCCCACTTGTTGGCCGCCGTCGATGCGCCACCCGGTCGGCTGGACGCGCCCGGTCAGGAACAGGATAATACGCACAATACACAGGTGAGGTGATATGGCCAGAATTCTGGTGGTCGACGATGAAATCGGCATTCGTGAACTTCTGTCCGAAATTCTCTACGACGAAGGCCACACGGTCGAACTTGCGGAAAACGCGGCCCAGGCACGCGAATCCCGTCTGCGCCAGCGCCCGGACCTGGTCCTGCTGGATATCTGGATGCCCGACATCGACGGCGTCAGCCTCCTGAAGGAATGGTCCAGTCAGGGTTTGTTGAACATGCCGGTCATCATGATGAGCGGCCACGCCACTGTCGATACCGCTGTCGAGGCCACGCGCATCGGCGCCGTGGATTTCCTGGAAAAACCCATCACCCTGCAGAAACTGCTGAAGACCGTGGCAGCGGGCCTGGCCCATCCGGTGATTCCGGCCTCCATGCGCAGCCGCACGGAACGCCCGGTCATGCCGGATCCCGTCTTCACGCAGCAGCCCGCCATCGGGGGATCGCCCGCCGCGCTGGCACCGTCCAGTCCAACGGTCGCCACGGCACCCGCCGACGATTCCCACCTGGGCTCCATTTCACTGAACCAGCCCCTGCGCGAAGCCCGCGACGAATTCGAACGCATCTATTTCGAATACCACCTGCTGCACGAAAATCACAGCATGACGCGGGTTTCCGAACGTACGGGCCTGGAACGCACACACCTCTACCGCAAGCTCAAACAGCTGGGTATCGACACGTCGCGCAAGAAATCGACGAACGGGTAGTGTCCGGGGGCGTGTCAGCCGCGACAGGACTGCATGAAGACATCCACCGGCTGGCGCCGGCCACCCGGCTTCTGCAGGGCGGTCACGCGCAGGATGCCATCGGCCGTCGCCACATCGATGCCGTCGCGCCCCATCTCCACGATCGCACCGGGCTCATGTGCCCTCTGGCCGGCAGTCTCGTCAGGCAAGGCCTGCGCCGCCCAGACTTTCACCGGCTGATCGAAACCGGGCAGCGGCATCGTCGTCCCCGGAAACGGATCGAACGCCCGGATACGCCGCGCCAGCACGGTCGCCGGCTGTGAAAAATCCAGCGCCGACTCGGATTTCAGCAGTTTGTCGGCATAGGTAACCCCGTCCGACGGCTGAGGCACCGCCGGCACCGCCTGGCCCGCTTCCAGACGGGCCAATACGTCCACGATGGCCTGTGCGCCATCGACCGCCAGCCCGTCATGCAGGCTGGCCCCGGTCTCTTCCGGGCGGATCGGCCGTTCCACGCGCAGCAGCATGGCACCGGTATCCAGGCCGGCATCCATCTGCATGATGGTGATGCCGCTGGCGGCGTCGCCCGCTTCGATGGCACGCTGGATGGGAGCCGCCCCGCGCCAGCGCGGCAGCAGGCTGGCGTGGATGTTCAGGCAGCCCAGGCGCGGCAGATCCAGCACCCACTGCGGCAGGATCAGACCATAGGCGGCCACCACCATGACGTCGGGCGCCAACGCCCGCAACGCATCGCCGGTGGCCTGCGCTTCGTCTGGAAATTTGCCGTCCAGCCGCAGGCTGCGCGGCTGCATGACCGGGATGCCGGCATCCAGCGCGGATTGCTTGACCGGGCTGGGCTGCAGCTTCATGCCGCGACCGGAAGGCCGATCCGGTTGCGTCAGCACACCGGCCACACCATGCCCGGCCTGGATGATCGCCAGCAGCGCCTGCCGCGCGAATTCCGGCGTCCCCGCGAAAACGACCCGCATCCGCCCTAGGCCCCGACGGTTTCGCGCTGGGCCTCACGCTGCTGCTTGCGCAGGCGCGTGCGGATGCGATTCTGCTTCAGGATGGACAGATACTCGACGAAGACCTTGCCCATCAGATGATCGAGTTCGTGCTGGACGCAGACGGCAAGCAGGCCTTCGGCATCGAATTCGTAGGATTCGCCCTGCGTGTTCAGGGCGCGCACATGGATGCGGGCGGCGCGCTGGACCTCGTCATAGATACCCGGGACAGACAGGCAGCCTTCTTCGTACACCTGCTGCTCTTCGCTTTTCCAGGTGATTTCCGGATTGATCAGCACGTGCAGATCATTGCCGTCTTCGGACACGTCGATGACGACGACCCGTTCGTGGACGTCCACCTGGGTGGCCGCCAGGCCCACGCCTGGCGCCGTATACATGGTTTCGGCCATGTCGCGCACGAGCTGACGGATCCGGTCATCCACCTGCCGCACCGGTTCAGCGACTTTGTGCAGCCTGGGGTCCGGATATTTGAGGATGGGAAGCAAAGCCATGATGACCGCCGATTCAGTGAATCCTAAAACTCTATGATAAAACAAGACGCCCGCGACGGAGTCCGTGGCGACCGCCCGCCCCGATGCCGTGTCCTGCGGCGGCAGCCTCGTTCTCCCTCGAATCCACGTGTGACCTTTTGAACGCGCCGAGGCAGTGCCCGCGCGGTGTTCCGTGGCACACTGTCGCGATGCCTCTGACCATCGACGACGACGAACTGCGCGCCTGGATCCGCCTGAGCCTGGAACCCGATCTGGGGGCCGCGCGGATCCGGCTGCTGCTGTCCGTCTTCGGGATGCCGCAGCAGATCTGCGAGGCCTCGACCGGCAATCTCGCCCGCTATCTGGATCCCGGCCTCGTCACCCGGCTGCGCCAGCCACCCGACGACACGCTGCGGGCCGCCATCGAATCGAGCCTGCGCTGGCTGGCGCAGCCCGGCCACCACCTGCTGACGCTGGCCGATCCCTTATATCCCCAGGCGCTGTACGAACTGACGGATCCGCCGCCGATCCTGTACGCCCATGGCCAGCTGGATATCCTGAACCGGCCCATGCTGGCCATCGTCGGCGCACGCCACGCCACGCCCGAGGGCGAACGCAACGCACACGACTTCGCGCAACACCTGGCGCAGCAGGGCTGGTGCGTGGTCAGCGGCCTTGCCAGCGGTATCGACGGTGCAGCCCATGCGGGCGCCCTGGATGCCGGGCCGGCGGGCGGCGGGACGGTAGCCGTGCTGGGCACCGGGATCGACCGGGTCTATCCGCCCGCCCACCGGGCGCTGGCGCATCGCATTGCGGAACACGGCCTGATGCTGTCCGAGTTCCCGCTGGGCGCGCAGGGCCTGCCCTTCCATTTCCCGCAGCGCAACCGCATCGTCGCCGCCCTGGCGCGTGGCGTGCTGGTGGTCGAGGCCGCCGCGCGCAGCGGGTCACTGATCACGGCGCGGCTGGCCGGCGAGATGGGGCGCGAGGTCTTCGCCATCCCCGGCTCGATCCACTCGCCCTTGTCGCACGGCTGCCATGCCCTGATCCGCCAGGGGGCGAAACTGGTCGAATCGGGTCAGGACATCCTCGAGGAACTCCGCCAGGGAGGCCTGCCCGGCCTGACCGGCGCGCTTCGTCCTGGTCAGGCCGCGGATCCGGATCCCGAGCCCGCATGCACCCAATCCGACCCGCTGCTGCGCGCACTGGGCTACGAGGCCGTCGACACGGACACCCTGCAGACGCGCACCGGCTGGCCCATCGACCAGTTGATGGCACAGCTGACCCTGATGGAGATCGACGGGGCCGTGGCGCGCCAGGCCGACGGCCGCTATCGGCGAGAGCCATGAGCACGGATCCGGGCCGCGCGCTATCATCGACGGCATCATCCCGCGCAGCGATTCCAGCCCGCGCCTGAACAGGCGCATCGCCGGACAGAATCCCAGGAAGCCTCCATGAGCGAACACATCAAGATCGTCGAAGTCGGGCCGCGCGACGGCCTGCAAAACGAAAAGCAACCCGTCGACACGGCCGTGAAGATCGAACTCGTCGATCGCCTGTCGGCGGCCGGCTTTCCCAATATCGAAGCGGCCTCTTTCGTATCGCCGAAATGGGTCCCGCAAATGGCCGACGGCGCCCAGGTCATGGGCGGCATCCGGCGTCGGTCAGGCACGATCTACTCGGTCCTGGTGCCCAACCTGCGTGGGTTCGAAGGCGCGCTCGCCGCGCAGGCCGACGAGGTCGTGATCTTCGGCGCCGCCAGCGAGGCCTTCTCCCAGCGCAACATCAATTGTTCCATAGCCGAATCGATCGCCCGCTTCGAACCCGTCGCGGCGGCGGCCAAACAGGCCGGGCTGCGGCTGCGCGGCAGCATCAGCTGCTCGCTGGGTTGCCCCTACCAGGGCGAAACGCCCGTCGCCGCGGTCGTGGATGTGGCCGAGCGCTTCCTGGCACTGGGTTGCGACGAGATCGACGTGGCCGACACCATCGGCGTCGGCACCGCCGCCCAGGTCAAGCGCGTGATGCAGGCCGTCGGCCAGGTCGTCGATCTGGGCACCCGGGTGGCGGGGCACTTCCATGACACCTATGGCCAGGGCGTCGCCAACATCCTGGCCGCGCTGGACTGCGGGGTGCGGATCTTCCACAGTTCGGTGGCCGGGCTGGGCGGATGCCCCTATGCCAAGGGCGCCACCGGCAATGTGGCGACCGAGGATGTGCTGTACCTGCTGAACGGTCTGGGCCTGCACACGGGCGTGGACCTGGACGCCGTGGTAGGCATCGGGCAATGGATCTCGGAACGGATCGCCCGGCCCACCGCCAGCCGCGCGGGACGGGCGCTGGCGCTGAAGCGGGCCTGACCCCGCCGCGCAGCCCTCAGTCGTAGCGCCGCACGTCCTCGATGACCTTGCCGTCGTTGGGCAGGCTGCCGAGGGGCACGACGTCCACCACGGCGCGCAGCTTGGTCTGGTCACGCACGGTTTCGGCCACACGGTCGGCGTCCAGCCCATCGCCGGACTCGACCTTCAGCGTCATCACGTCGTGCCCCATCTCGCCGGACACCACCAACCGGGCACGAACGATCTGCGGATGCCGGTCGAGCACCCGGGCGATCTGCTCGGGGTGCACGAACATGCCGCGCACCTTGGTCGTCTGGTCGGCCCGCCCCAGCCATCCGCGAATGCGCCCGTTGGTCCGTCCGCAGGGCGAGACGCCCGGCATCAGAGCGGACAGATCGCCCGTGCCAAAGCGCACCAGTGGGTAATCCGGGTTGAAGGTGGTCACGACGACCTCGCCCACCTCTCCCTCGGAGACGGGCTGGCCGGTGCCGGGACGGACGATTTCCAGGATCAGATCTTCGTTGACGACCAGACCGTCACGCGCCTCGGTTTCGTAGGCCACCATGCCCAGATCCGCGCTGCCGTAGGCCTGAAAGCCCTGGATGCCGCGCGCCTGGAACCAGGCCTGCAGCGAGGGTGGATAGGCCTCGCCGGAAAACAGGGCCCGGCGCACCGACGGCAGGGCGACGCCCATCTCGTCGGCCTTTTCGAGAATGATGCGCAGAAAACTGGGCGTGCCGGTGTAGGCGTGCGGCGCCAGATCCGCCATCGCCCGCACCTGCTGCTCGGTTTGTCCCACGCCGCCGGGAAACACGGTGCAGCCCAACGCGTGCGACGCGGTTTCCATCATGGAACCAGCCGGCGTGAAATGATATGAGAAGCAGTTGTGCACCAGATCGCCCGCACGCACGCCGGCGGCATGCAAAGCCCGGGCGAAGCCCCAGTAGTCGGTCCGTGCGCTTTCCGGCTCGTAGATCGGGCCTGGCGACGCAAACACCCGGCGCGCATCGCCCCAGCCGATGGTCGAGACCCCACCGAACACCCGCTCGCGTTCGGCATCCCCCCGCGTCGCCGACCGGGATAGACGCGCCGCATGCTGGATTTCCAGCAGTTCGCTCTTGCGCAGCACCGGCACCCGGGACAGGGCCTCGCGCGTGGTCAGCCGCGCGGGGTCGATGTCCCGCAGTTGCCGCGCGATGGCCGGCGCCCGCGCCCGCGCGGCGGCCAGCACGTCGGGTAGCCGCGCGAGCAGGTCTCGTTCACGCTCGTCGGCGGCTATGGTCTCACGCGCATCGAAATATGCCTGCATGCCATCCCCCGTGAATCAGGCCAGCCAGCGCTTGCGCCGGCGATAGAATTTGGTATCGCGAAAGCTGGTGCGCCCGGCCCCCGACACGCCCAGATAGAATTCCTTGACGTCTTCGTTCTCCGCCAGCGCCCGGGCCTCGCCATCCATCATGACGCGGCCGTTTTCCAGGATGTAGCCATAATCGGCGTACCGCAGCGCCACATTGGTGTTCTGCTCGGCCAGCAGGAAGCTGACGCCCTCGCGCTGATTCAGATCGCGCACGATCTCGAAGATTTCGTCGACGATCTGCGGGGCGAGCCCCATGGACGGCTCGTCGAGCAGGATCATGCGCGGGTCGGCCATCAGCGCGCGGCCGATCGCCGCCATTTGCTGCTCGCCCCCGGACGTATAGCCGGCCTGGCTCTTGCGGCGCTGTTTCAGCCTGGGAAAATACTGATAAACCCGATCGAGCGCGGCACCCAGATCGCCACGGCCCAGGCGCCGCGTGTAGGCGCCGGTCAGCAGATTTTCCTCGATACTGAGGTGCGCGAAGCAATGCCGGCCTTCCATGACCTGGACCACCCCGCGCTGCACCAGATCGGCCGGCGACAGGGATTCGATGCGCTCGCCGCGATAGTCGATGCGGCCCTTGGTAACCTCGCCGCGCTCGCCGCGCAGCAGGTTCGAGATGGCCCGCAGCGTCGTGGTCTTGCCCGCGCCATTGGCCCCCAGCAGGGCCACGATACGGCCGTCCGGCACGCTGAGGGACACCCCCTTCAGCACCAGGATCACATGGTTGTAGATGACCTCGATCCCGTTGACGTCGAGCAGGACCGCGGGTTCGGACGCCTGTGCGCTTTCCATGAATTCACCTCCAGGGGCCGGGCGACCGCCCGGCCCCGACGGGACTTACTCGGCGGCGCAGTTGCGCACGGGCAGCTTCTTCTCGGTGGCGTACTTCTCGCCCAGCGACTGCACGAGCGGCCGTACATACTTCGGATTGGACTGATACCAGTCGGACACGACCTTGAATTTCTTGCCGTCCCACTGGATGATGCGCGCCCAGTCCGTCCCCATATGGTTCTCGCACGTCGTCTTCACGGGGCGCATCAGTTTCGCGAAACCCAGCTGTTCCAGACGGGCCTCGTCCAGGTTCAGGTTTTCATACCCCCAGCGCACCTGTTCGGGCGTCATGTGCTTGCCCTTGCCGAATTTCTCTTGGGCGGTGCGGATGGCCTCGACCTGCAGCATCGAGATCATCATCCCGCGCGTATAGGCGATGGAGCCGAAACTCTTGCCGTTGGTATCGGATCCCTGACCCTTGTCGTACACGTATTTCTTAACGTCGTCGTGGACCCGGCCGTGCTCCGCGCTGTTCTGGATGGTGATGCCGTGATAGCCCTTGGCCGCGTCGCCCAGGTCCTGGACGTCGGTCTCGGAACTGGCCCACCAGACGCCGTACATCTTGTCGCGCGGGTAGCCGACCGACTGCGCCTCGCGGATCGCCGTCGGTGTCATGATGCCGGCGCTCCAGAGCAGAACGAAATCGGGACGGTTCTTGCGAACCTGCAGCCAGGTGGACTTCTGTTCGACACCGGGGGCCGCCACGGGATACAGCTGCAGCTCGAAACCATTGGCCTTGGCGCGTTCCTCGAGCAGGGGAATCGGCTCTTTGCCGAACGGCGAGTCATGGTAGATCAGGGCGATCTTCTTGCCCTTGAGCTTGTCCTCGCCCCCCAGGTTCTTCGCAATGTCCTGGATCATGACGTCGGCGGCCGTCCAGTAGGTGCCCAGCAGCGGGAAATTCCACTTGAACACCCGGCCGTCGGCCGACTGGGACAGTCCGTAGCCCACCGTGACGACCGAGCGGCCGTCCACCATGGCCCGGTCCGTCACCGCGAAGGTGATCCCGGTGGACTGGGTATCGAAACCGGTCGCCCCGCCGGACTTGTCCTTCAGGCGTTCGTAGCATTCCACGCCCTTGTCCGTGGAATAGGCGGTCTCGCATTCCTCGTAGGAGATCTTGACGCCGTTGACCCCGCCGTCGCGCGCATTGACGAGCTTCAGGTAATCGAGCTTGCCGTCGGCCCAGGGGATCCCCAGGGGCGCGAAGGACCCGGTGCGATACACCAGCAGGGGAATGAAATCTTCTTCGGCGGCTTGCGCGGTGCTGGAAACACCCACCAGTCCGGCGGCGGCCAGCACGATCGCCGTCGTGGTCTTGGTCAATGCATGCTTCATTTGTAGCTCCTCCTGGTGCTTGCGGCACCGATCTCGTGGGGGGCGGATCCGACCGGACTCGCCCCGGATGACACCCCCAGGGCCGGTGCGCGGCCCGGGAAATCCCGGGAGCCGCGCATCCGGACCCTAATGGGGAAACGGCCAGATCCTCAGCTTCTCCTTGGCAATGCTCCACAGCCTGGCCAGACCGTGCGGCTCCGCGATCAGAAAGAACACGATCAGGAAGCCGAACACCATGTGTTCGATATGCGCCGCCAGGTCCACCGGCAGCGACAGCCCCAGCACACGCGGGACATTGGTCAGCAGCACCGGCACCAGCACCATGAAAGCCGCGCCGAAAAAGCTGCCGATGATGGACCCCAGGCCGCCGATGATGATGATGAACAGCAGCTGCAGCGAACGATTCAGATCGAAGGCCAGCGGTTCCCAGGAACCCAGATGCACGTATGCCCACAAGGCACCCGCCACCCCGATGATGAAGGAGCTGACCGCGAAGGCGGTGAGCTTGGCGTAGACCGGCCGGATGCCGATCACGGCGGCGGCCACGTCCATGTCGCGGATCGCCATCCACTGCCGGCCGATGGCGCCTCGCACCAGATTTTTTGCCAGCAGGCCAAAGACCACGACGAAACACAGCACGAACAGATATTTCTGCGCGGGCGTGACCACCGGCAGGCCGAAGAAGGCGAGTTCGGGCACGGAGACGTTGCCCGAACTCGAATAATTGGTGAAATACGGGATGCGCAGGAATGCCCAGTCCATGAAGAACTGCGCCGCCAGCGTGGTGACCGCCAGGTACAGGCCGCGGATACGCAGGCTGGGCACACCGAATGCCACCCCGGCCAGCATGGCGAACACTCCGCCCAGCAGGATCTGGGCGAGCAGCGGCAGATCCAGACGCACGCCGAAGTTCCAGGCGGCATAGGCGCCCACCGCCATGAAGGCCCCCGACCCGATGGAGATCTGTCCGCAATAGCCCACCAGCACGTTCAACCCGATCGCCGCCAGCGACAGGATCAGAAACGGGATCAGGATGGCCTGCAACCAGTATTCAGTCGCCCAGGCGGGCACCAGCACGAACGCGGCGACCAATAGCGCCAGGATGAACCAGCGGTCCTGGCGGATCGGAAAGATCTGCTGATCCGCACGGTAGGTGCTTTTGAACTGGCCGTTCTCACGATAGAGCATGGATATGGACTCCTCCGGACCGGTGGCGGGTCACCCGATCAGACCCGGTCGATGATCTTTTCGCCGAACAGCCCCTGGGGACGGAACAGCAGAAATACCAGGGACAACATATAGGCGAACCAGATCTCGATCCCGCCGCCCACGAAGGGCCCCAGGTAGACTTCGGAGACCTTTTCGCCCACGCCGATGATGAGGCCCCCGACGATCGCCCCGGGCACCGAGGTCAGCCCCCCGAGGATGACCACGGGCAGCGCCCGCAGCGCCGCTGTGGACAGGGTGAATTGCACGCCGAATTTCGACCCCCAGACGATGCCGGTGACCAGCGCCACCAGCCCCGCGACCGTCCAGACGACCACCCAGATGCGGTTCAATGGAATGCCGACCGACTGGGCCGCCTGGTGGTCGTCGGCCACCGCCCGCAACGCGCGCCCCACCGGGGTGACCTGAAAGAAGAAGGCCAGCACCGCGACCAGGACGGCTGCGACGATCGCCGCGGTCAGGTCTTCGAGGCTGACCAGGACGCCGCCCTCGAACCAGTTGCCCAGGACGAACCAGGGATCCTTGGGCATGCCGACATTGATCGAATACACGGAACTGCCGAACAGGATCTGGCCGATGCCGTCCAGGAAATAGCTGATGCCGATGGTGGCCATGAGCAGCGTGGTGGCTTCCTGGTTGACCAGATGGCGCAGCACCAAGCGTTCCACCAGCACCGCGATCAGCCACATGAAGGCCGCGCTGAGCGCGAAGGCCAGCAGATTCGACAACCAGGGGGACTGGCCGCCGAGCCAGCCGTCGATCCAGCCCGACAGGCGCGCCATGGCCAGCGCGGCGATCAGCACCATCGCGCCCTGGGCGAAGTTGAACACCCCGGATGCCTTGAAGATCAGCACGAAACCCAGCGCCACGAGCGCATACAGCATGCCGCTCATCAGGCCGCCGATCACCGTTTCCAGAAAAAATCCCATCGCGATTTCCTCGTGTTCAGTCCGCCGGACGCCCCATCGGATGCGGGAGGCGCACCGGTGGACGTCTCAATGGCTGGTGCCCAGATAGGCGCGAATGACTTCGGGGTTGCCGCGCACGGCATCGGGTGTGCCGTCGCCGATCTTGCGGCCGTAGTCCAGCACCACCACCCGGTCGGAGATATCCATGACCACTCCCATGTCGTGTTCGATCAGCACGATGGTCGTGCCGAATTCGTCATTCACATCCAGGATGTAGCGGCTCATGTCCTGCTTTTCCTCGATGTTCATCCCCGCCATGGGCTCGTCGAGCAGCAGGATGCGCGGTTCCATCGCCAGCGCGCGCCCCAGGTCCACGCGCTTTTGCAGGCCATAGGGCAATCGGCCCACGGGGGTCTTGCGATGCGCCTGGATTTCCAGGAAATCGATGATGTTTTCCACAAAAGCGCGATGAGCGATTTCTTCCCGTTCGGCCGAGCCCAGCCGCAGGGCCTGGGCCAACACCCCGCTCTTCATGCGCAGGTTGCGGCCCGTCATGATGTTGTCGAGCACGCTCATGCCCTTGAACAGGGCCAGGTTCTGGAACGTGCGGGCAATGCCCATCTCGGCCGCGCGACGCGGATTCATGCGGGTGAACTGCTGGTCCTGCAGCAGAATGCGGCCTTCCTGCGGGGTGTAGACGCCGTTGATCACGTTGAGCATCGAGCTCTTGCCCGCGCCGTTGGGGCCGATGATGGCGCGGATCTCGTGCTCGCGCACGTCGAACGAAATGTCGCTCAGCGCCTTGACCCCGCCGAAGGACAGCGAGATGTGCTGCAGATCCAGGATCGTCGGGCCGATGCGACCGGCCCGGTCGGCATGGGGCACGGCATCCGGGGCGACATCGCTCATGAGGCTGCTCATTCAGGCCACCTTTTTCAAAGGTTCTGGCAGTATGACCTCGGCGGGCTCGATCCGCAGGTCGGCCGCGATCCGGCCGGTGCGACCGTCCTCGAACTTGACCTCGGTCTCGATGTACTGCCGGTCACGGTGCTCGAACAGGGCATCGACCAGCACCGCGTATTTCTGGGCGATGAAGGCCCGGCGAACCTTCCGCGTGCGGGTCAGTTCGTCGTCGTCGGGGTCGAGCTCTTTGTGCAGGATCAGGAATCGCGCCACCTGGGACGCTGCCAGTTTCGGATCCTGCGCTAGGTCACGATTCACCTGCTCGACACAATCGCGGATCAGTTCGTAGACCTCGGCCTTGGATGCCAGATCGGTGTAGCCGGCATAAGGAAGGCCGCGACGCTCGGCCCAGTTGCCCACGGCCTCCAGGTCGATGTTCACGAAGGCGCAGACCTCGGGGCGATTGGCCCCGAAGGCCACGGATTCCTTGATGAAAGGAAAGAACTTCAGCTTGTTTTCGATGTATTTGGGTGCGAACAGGCTGCCGTTGGCCAGATGGCCCACGTCCTTGGCCCGATCGATGATCTTCAGCTGGCCGTCGGTGTCCAGATAGCCGGCATCGCCCGTGTGATACCAGCCGTCGTCCGTATAGGATTCGGCTGTCGCGGAGGGATTCTGGTAATAGCCCGTGAAGAGCCCCGGACTGCGCACCTGGATTTCGCCGCTGTCGGCCACGCGGATGTCCACGCCCTCGCAGGGCGGCCCCACGGTGTCGTCGCGTACCCGGCCATTGGCCTGCACGCAGACGAAGACCGAAGTCTCTGTTGATCCGTAGAGCTGTTTCAGGTTGATGCCGATGGAACGGTAGAACACGAACAGATCAGGCCCGATGGCCTCGCCCGCCGTGTAGGCCACCCGCACCCGGCTCATGCCCAGGGTATTGCGCAGGGGGCCGTAGATCAGCAGATCACCTGCGGCGTACTTCAGGCGATCCCACAGCCCGACCGAACCGTCCTGATCCAGGAGATGCGTGCCCACACGCCGCGCCAGCCCCATCGCCCGGTGAAACAGCCAGCGCTTGAAGCGCCCGGCGTCTTCCATGCGGATCATGACGTGGGTAAGCAGGCCTTCCAGCACGCGGGGCGGCGCAAAATAATAGGTGGGACCGATGTCGCGCATGTCGATGGACACGGTATCCGGCGATTCGGGGTGGTTCACCGTGAAACCGGTGGTCAGAAACTGGGTATAGGAAAACATGTTCTGGCCGATCCAGGCCGGCGGCAGGTAGGCCAGCACGTCCTCGCGATCCGTCAGGCCTTCGAAGCGTTCGATGACCCGCGCCCGATCGATCAGCGCCAGGTGGCTGAGCACGACGCCCTTGGGCTTGCCGGTGGTGCCGGAGGTATAAAACATGGCCGCCGTGTCGGCCGGCGCGATCGCCGCCATGCGCGCATCGATCTCGCCGGGCTGTTGCAGAGCCCGCGCGTCGCCGCTTTCGACCAACGCATCCCAGGACAGCAGGCGCTCGTCCCGGTAGTGGCGCAAGCCGCGCGGATCGTCATAGACCAGGGCGCGCAGGGCCGGGCAGCGGCCGGAGACCTCCAGCATCTTGTCCAGCTGTTCCTGGTCTTCGACCACCACGACGCCGACCCGGGCATCCTGCAGCACGAAGGCCATTTCCTCGGCGACGGCGTCCTGATACAGCGGCACGGGAATGGCCCCCAGACATTGGGCTGCCATCATGGCCATGTACAGGCGGGGGCGGTTCTCGCCGACCACGGCGACGTGCTCGCCAACCGCGACCCCCAGCCCCGCCAGTCCGGCCGCCACGCGGCGCACCTCGGCGGCCACCTGGGCCCAGGTGAGCGTCTGCCAGATGCCCAGGTCCTTTTCCCGCATGGCGGGTCGCTGGGGGCGAACCTGCGCATGGTGCATCAACAACGCTGGAAAGGTCACCGGCAAGGTGGATTCCTGTACCATGATGTCTCCTTGGGCCGCCTGGCGCGTGTGTGCCGCGCGGCGCCGGTGGTGCGCCTCTGTGGGGCGATACTGCAGTCTAAGGTACAAGCTGGCCGGCAGCGTAACTGTCGCACATATGACATTCCCTCACGATCTAGGGTAAATCCCCATGAATCTGTCACGGGCTTTGCAGACCCACGCTGCCTGGTTTGATCTCCTGGACGACGGCCAGCAGGCCCGCGTGCTGCGGGACACGACCATGGCCTCGGTCGAGGCCGGCACGATCATCGAGCACAAAGGTGTCGTGGCGGGTGCGTGGATCGGCGTTCTGGACGGCTTGATCAAAGTATCCGTCGGCAATGCGGACGGCAAGCTGGCTTCGCTCACGGGGGTTCCGGCGGGTGGCTGGATCGGCGAGGGGTCGCTCCTGAAACGCGAGGCCCGCAAGTACGACATCATCGCCTTGCGCCGCAGCACGATCGCCAGGCTGCGTGGCGACACATTCGACTGGCTGCTCGACGGCAGCATCCCCTTCAACCGGTTCCTGCTGCATCAGCTCAATGAGCGCGTCGCCCAGTTCATCGGCAAGGCCGAATACGACCGGCTGCTGGCGCCCGACGCGCGCGTCGCGCGCTGCCTGGCCGAGCTGTTCAATCCCCTGCTGTATCCGGGCAATTCCATGCGACTGGAAATCACCCAGGAAGAGATCGGCTATCTGGCCCGCATTTCCCGCCAGCGCACGAACCAGGCCTTGCGGTCGCTGGAGGACGCCTGTCTGCTGAAGGTGGAGTACGGCGCCGTCCAGGTGCTGGATCTGGACGGCCTGCAACGCTACGGGATCTGAACCACAAGGGTGGCGGCCCCCCGAGGGGGCCCACCATGGTCAGTGCCCGCCCAGATAGGCGGCGGCCACCGCTGGATCGCTGCGCAGACGGGCTGCCGGCCCCTCGATCGCGATCCGCCCGTTTTCCAGCACGTAGCCGTAATCGGCCACCGCCAGCGCGGCGGCGGCGAACTGCTCGACCAGCAGCATGGTGACGCCCTCGCCCTTCAGCCGGGAGATGATGCGAAAGACCTCGTCCACCAGGATCGGCGCCAGCCCCATGGACGGCTCGTCCAGAAGGATGACTTCGGGATTGAGCATGACCGCCCGCGCCATGGCCAGCATCTGCTGCTCGCCGCCGGACAGGGTGCCAGCCAGCTGTGCGCGGCGTTCCTTCAGGCGCGGGAAGAGCTCCATCGCGCGATTCAGGTCGTGATCGACGTCGCCCCGGGCGCGTCCGCCCGTCAGTCGCGGAAACGCGCCCAGCAGCAGATTGTCTGTGACGCTCAGGGTGGGAAAAACACGCCGCCCTTCCGGGGAATGCGCCAGACCCAGGCGCGCGATCCGATGGGAATCCATTCCCTGGATCTCTCGGCCACTGAGCACGATGGTGCCAGCCGACGGCCGCAGCATCCCGGACACCGCCTTCATGGTGGTGGTCTTGCCGGCGCCGTTGGAGCCGATCAGGGTCACGACCTTGCCGGCGGGGACCTCCAGGCTGATGCCATGCAGCACCTTGACCTTGCCATAGCCGGCTTCCAGTTTTTCGATTTTCAGCATGCCTGTGCCTCCGCCTGTTCGCCGCCCAGATAGGCCTCGACCACCCGGGGATCGGCCTGCACGTCCGCCGGCAGGCCTTCGGCGATTTTCTGGCCGAAGTCCAGCACCGACACCGCATCGCAGACCCCCATCACCACGTCCATGTGGTGCTCGATCAGGATCACGGTCAGGCCGCGTTCCTTGATCTTGCGCATGATGGCCAGCAGTTCCTCGATATCCGGGGCCGTCAGCCCCGCAGCCGGCTCATCCAGCAGCAGCAGTTGCGGATCCAGCGCCAGCGCCCGGGCGATTTCGAGCAGGCGCTGCTTGCCGTAGGGCAGATTGCGGGCTTCTTCGTTGGCCAGTGCGTCCAGACCGACGAAATTCAGCAGGGCATGCGCCCGATCGCGCGCGGCCTGTTCCTCGCGCCGCCAGCCCGGCAGGCGCAAAGCCACGCCGGCCAGCCGACTGCGGAACGTATGATGCAGGCCGACCAGGACGTTTTCCAGGGCGGTCATCTCGCCGAAGAGCTGGACGTTCTGGAACGTGCGCGCCACCCCGCGTGCCGCGATCTGGGAAGACGTCAGGCCCGCCAGATCCCGTCCCGCGAAGACGACGGAACCGGAGGTCGGGACGTAGATGCCGGTCAGGACGTTCATCATGGTGCTCTTGCCGGACCCGTTGGGCCCGATCAGGCCATGAATGGTCCCGCGTTGCACTTGCAGATCGACCTCATTGAGCGCCTTCAGGCCGCCGAACTGCATGACGGCCCGGCTGACCGACAGCAACACCCCCTGCGAGGTATCGGCCCGCTGGACCCCCGTAGCCAGGGGCACCACGGAGGCTGCCAGTGCATCATCCGTGCGCCGGCGCCGCCCCACGGACTGGATGACGAAACCAACGATCCCGTCGGGCAGGTAGTAGACGACGAACAGAATCATCAGGCCGAAAATCGACAGACGCCAGTCGGTCATCTGGGTCAGCACCAGCGAACCGACAGCCAGCAACAGGACGCCCACCACCGGAGCGGCCATGCGCCGCGGCGTGGCCCGGCCCTGCCGCACGGCCCACACCGCCCCCGCCACCACGATGATCGCCAGCCCGATGGCCAGCGGCCGGAAGGTGGACACATCGTCGAGCATCTTGGGCAGCAGCACGATGATCGCAGCCCCCAGCAGCGCGCCGGAACGGGTCTTGCGCCCCCCCATGATGATCGCCAGCAGGAACAACACCATCAGTTCGAACGTATAGGTGTTGGGCGAGATGTATTGTTCCGAATACGCATGCAGTGCCCCCGACAGCCCTGCCAGGCCGGCGCTGATGACGAAGGCGACGACCTTGTAGCGGTAGACGGACACCCCCATGCAATCGCAAGCGATGGGGCTGTCGCGCAGCGCCTCGAACGCGCGCCCGTAGTGGGAACGCGCCACCCGTTCGGTGAACAGCACGGACAAGGACAGCAGCCCCAGCACCAGCCAGAAGAATTCCGGACCGGTGAGCATGTGATTGCCGATCATGGGCTTGTCCAGGCTGATGCCCAAAGGACCGGCTGTCAGGAAATCCATCTCGTTGATCAGGATCTGGATGATGGTGCCAAAAGCCAGCGTCACCATCGCCAGATAGGGCCCGGTCACCCGGAGCGCGGGCAGCGCCAGGATCGCCCCGAAGATCGAGGTGACGGCAATGGCGGCGGGGATCGCCACCCAGAAGGGCATGTCCAGGTGCAGGATCAGCGCCCCCACCGTATAAGCACCGATACCGAACAGGCCGGCGTGCCCCAGGGATACCTGGCCGGTATAGCCGACGACGATATCCAGCCCCAGCAGCAACACCGCGTAGATCAGGATCGTCTCGACCAGATGCAGATAGTACGGATTGGCGACCACCAGAGGGATCGATGCCAGGACGACCACCAGCAGCGCAAACGACAGCAAAGACTTCTTGTTCATGGCTCAGACCTTCTTGATCGCGGTTTTGCCGAATAAACCAGCAGGCCGCACGGTCAGGACCAGCAGCAGCAGGATCAGACCGGGCACGTCCTTGTAGCCCGTGGACAGATAAAAGCCTGTCATGGTTTCGATCACGCCCAGCAACAACCCCCCCACGATGGCGCCCAGACCGCTGTTCAGGCCGCCGACGATGGCAACGGCGAAGGCCTTCAGGCCCAGCACGGCACCCATGGAGGCGCCGGTCAGCGTCAACGGCGCCACCAGCACCCCGGCAAAAGCCGCCGTCAGCGAGGACAGCGCATAGGAAAACGTGATCACCAGCTTGGTGTTGATGCCCATGAGCCCGGCCGCATCCCGGTCGCCCGAGGTTGCCACCACCGCCTTGCCGTAAATCGAAGTGCGGTTGAAGATCTCGATCGCTCCCATGATGAGCAGCGCCCCGGCCACCACCAGCAACTCCATCGGCAGGATGTGCGCCCCCAGGACCGTGAACGGGGTCTCGGAGACCGGCGAAGGAAAGCGCAGGGCATCGCGCCCCCAGATGTTTTCCGCCATGTTGCGAAAGATGATGCCCAGCGCGATCGTGGCCATGATCCAGCCGAACTCGGACCGCGCCTCGATGGCCGGTCGCACGGCGATCCGCTCGACGACGGAGCCCTGCACCATGCCGAAGATGCAGACCAGGGGAATCATCAGCCAGTAGCTGACCCCGAAGCTCACCAGGGTCAGGCCAACCAGCCCGCCCAGCATCAGGGCATCACCCTGCCCGAAGTTCAGGGTCTCGGACGTGGCATACGTCAATTGATAGCCGAAGGCAATGACCGCATAGATCATGCCCAGGGCTATACCGCTGTAGGCAAGCTGCAAAAAGATCGTCATGACAGATTCCAACGAAAGGCGCCGTCGGCGGGCGGGGCCGCATCGACGGCGCTACAAGACATGCACCCCCGCGCCATCAGGCTGTCACGGGGATGCACGGATACTACGGAATTACTGCGCAGCCTGCCCGGAGTTGGCAACGCTGCGTTTTTCGTCTTCCGGGTGCGCGAAGACCACGCGGCCCTTGGAGACTTCGCCCATATAGACCATGTCGGGGCTGTCGATGGTTTCGTGGTCCGTCGTGGAATAAGGCTGCTTGTAGGTCATGATGACGCCTTCGACCGGCTTTTGCAGGTTCTCCAGGGCGGCACGGATGTCGGGCCCCTTCGTGCTGCCGGCCTGCTGGATCGCAGCCGCCAGCAGCAGCACGGAGTCATAGCCCTGCGCCGCCGACACGGCTGATTCGATCACGCCGTTTTTCGGATGGGCTGCCTTGACGTAGGCATCGATGAAGGCCTTGCGCTTGGGCGTGTTGGGATTCTGGATGAAGGTCTGCGGCATCAGGGCGCCGTCGCCGTTGGCCCGGGCCGTATCGATGAAGTTGGCCATGGCCAGCGTCCAGCTGCCGATCATCGGGACCTTCCAGCCCAATTTGGCCATGCCGTTGGCAAGCTGGGCCAGTTCGGGGCCGATGGCGTAGGTCAGCAGGGCTTCGGCGCCCGCTTCCTTGGCGCGCAGCAGCTGCGCGGTCATGTCCACGTCGCCGATGTTGAATTTTTCGACAGCCACTGGCTTGACGCCCAGCTTGTCGAGGGCCTTTTCCATGTCCTCGCGGCCCAGCTGACCGTAGTTGGTGGAGTCCGCCATGATCGCGACTTTCTTGAAGCCGCGCTTGGTGATTGCTTCGGCGGCAATCATCGGGGCCTGGATGTTGTCGGCGGCCGACGTGCGGAACACGTAGTTATGTTCGTATTTCGGTGCCAGGAACTGACGCGACACCACCGTGCCGGTGGACACATTGACGACGACGGGAATTTCCGCCTTCTGGTAGAAGCGGGTACCGGCCAGCGCCACCCCGGTATTGATGAAACCGACCGTCGCCACGACGCGTTCACGGTTGATCAGTTCCTGGGAAATCTGAACGCCGCGCTCGTTCTTGGCCTCGTCATCACGCTCGACCAGTTCCAGTTGGCGCCCCAGGACCCCGCCCTTGGCGTTGACTTCCTGGGCGGCCAGGCGCACGCCTTCGCGCATGCTGACACCCATGGAGGACGACCCCCCGGTGTAGGGGCCGGACACCCCGATCTTGATCGTGTCGGCGGCTTGCGCGGCGGTGGCGAGCGATAGCGACAGCGCGACAGCCAGGCAGGTCTTGGGGAATTTCATGTCGTCTCCTTGTGATGCGGCTGGCGATGAATGCCAGCCACGAAAAGCTCCGCCGGAAAGTCTATCGGTCACCCAGTGGAGCGGTTGGAAATTGCATCGGGACAGTGCGGAAAAAAATTCCGCACTCAAGCTACACCCCTAGGGAAACGGGGGGAATCCGCCGGCACAGATCCTTCAGCCATAGGGAAAACGATAGGCGGACGCCGGTCAGCGGCATCGAGGCATCGTGGCACAGGTAGTAGTGGGAATCCGGCGCCGCCGTGATGGCGAACGGGGCCACCAGCCGGCCGTCGTTCAGGCAGGCGCTGGCCAGGCTGCGGCGCATGATCATGACGCCATGGCCGGCGCAGGCGGCGGCCATGGCCATCCCCAGATCGAAGAAGCTGGTGCCTTCCTCGGGTTCCGACCAGTCCAGCCCGGCGGCGTCGAACCAGGGCTTCCAGGGGTCCAGCGGGCTGTGCAGCAGATGGGCATAATGCAGGTCCGCGGGCGTGCGCAAGGGCCCGTGACGGCGCAGATAGTCCGGAGAGCAGGCGGGAAAGACCTGATCGTCGGTCAACAGCTCGGACACCGCGCCCGGATATCGCCCCAGACCGAACCGGATCCAGAAATCGGCCTGCGACGGCCCGATGTCCAGATAGGGGATCGACATCACCACACTCATGTCCAGATTGGGATGGTCCTGGGTGAATTCCAGCAGATGCGGGCCCAGGACATAGTGACCGAACGACGGGGTGGTCACCAGCCGGATGCTTTCGCGGGGCCGCTTCGACCGATGATGCAGCGACACGTCGGTCAGGAGATGCAGGGCGGTTTCGATCTGCTCCAGGTATTCGTGCCCTGCGGCTGTCAGGGCGACGCCCCGGCTGCCTCGGTCGAACAGTGCCTGCCCCAGCAGGGTCTCGAGCTGGGTGATGCGTTTGCCCACCGCGCTGGCGGTCAGGAAGAGTTCCTCGGCCGCGCGGCCAAACGATCCCAGTCTGGCTGCCGACTCGAAGGCCCTGATCGTCGCCAGGGAGGGTAAACGAACGTTCTGCTGAGCAAGGGAGATCATCGCGATAACCGGAACGCGGGTGTCCCGTACGATGGACACACGCGCTACGGGTTCACCGGACGGGACACCAGTCGGGCTTGTGGCCCTGATTGGAGATGACGAATTCTTTCACATCCCCCCGGCGCCGTCTGTCGGGATCGACCCGGAGAGACGGCCTGTCCCTAGACGCCCCGGCATTCGCGGCCGGCAGCCGCGCGATACCCTGTCAGCCCAGGCGCACCAGCCCCGCCGCCGCCGTCTGGTTCGTGGCCGCATCGATCAGGATAAACGAACCTGTGGCGCGCTCGACATCGTAATCGTCCAGCGCCAGGGCATCGCGGGTCCGCAGGCGCACTCGGCCGATGTCGTTCATCGCCAGGGTTCCGTTCCAGTCGATCGAGCGCAGTTCGTGGATGTCGCGTCGCGTCTGGACCATCTGAATCCGCGCCTGGGTCAGGCGTGCACCCTGCTTGAGCCAGTACAGTCGTGCCGGATTCAGCGCCTGCTGATCCAGCCAGCACAGGTCAGCTTCGAATTCCTGCCTCAGGTCAGGTGTGGTCCCGGCGTTGGTCAGAACGTCTCCCCGGGAAATATCCACGTCGCGATCCAGCACCACGGTGATGCTGTCGCCCGGCAATGCCTCGTCCACGTCCTGCGTCCCGCGCAACAGACGCGTGATGGTGGCCGGGATCCCGGCCGGCAGCACCTGCACGGCGTCGCCGACACGCCACCCACCCCCCTGAAGCTGACCGGCATAGCCCCGGAAGGCATCCACACCGCTGCCGTTATGGCGAATCACCCACTGCACGAAAAAGCGCGCCTGGCGATCGGTCGGGTCGGGCTTGGGCTGCAGGGTCTCCAGCAGGGTCAGCAGCGGCGGACCCGCGTACCACGGGGTCTGCTCGCTGCGCTGCACGACGTTGTCTCCCGCCAAGGCCGACAGCGGAATGATGTGAAAGCCATCGATCCCCAGGCGCGCAGCCAGGTCCCGATACGCGGCATGAATCCGGTCGAAGACGGCCCGGTCCCAGCCCACCAGATCCATCTTGTTGACCGCCACGATGATGTGTCGCAAGCCCAGCAGACGGGCCAGCGTGCTATGGCGCTTGGTCTGCGGCAGCAGCGCGCCGTCCGCGGCGCGGCTGGCATCGATCAGAATGATGGCCGCATCGGCCGTGGACGCCCCGGTCACCATGTTGCGCGTGTATTGCTCGTGGCCCGGGGCGTCGGCCACAATGAACTTGCGCGCCGGAGTGGCGAAATACCGGTAGGCCACGTCGATGGTGATGCCCTGCTCGCGCTCGGCCTCCAGCCCGTCGGTCAACAGCGCCAGGTCGTACTGCTGATCGGGCGCCCGCGTGTATTTCGATCCGGCGATCGCTTGCAGCTGGTCGGCGAACACGCCCTTGCTGTCGAGCAGCAGGCGGCCGATCAACGTGGATTTGCCGTCGTCCACGGACCCGGCCGTGATCAGGCGCAGCACCCCTTCGTCCGAGGCATCGGGCCAGTGCTCATTGATCGCATTCATCAGAAATATCCTTGTTTCTTGCGCCGCTCCATGGACGCTTCCGAGGTCTGGTCGTCCATGCGCGTAGCGCCGCGTTCGGTGATGGTGGTGACGGCGGTTTCGGCGATGATGTCGGCCGGCGTTGCCGCATCGGACGCCACGGGGCAGGTGCAGGACACGTCCCCCACCGTGCGGAACCGCACCGTCAGACGTTCGGGGCGCTCGCCTTCGCGCGGCGGAGTCAGCGGCGTGACCGGGACCAACAGCCCCTGGCGGCGTACCACGTCACGCTCGTGGGCGTAATACAGGGACGGCAGGGACAGCTGCTCGCGCTCGATGTATTGCCAGACATCCAGCTCCGTCCAGTTGGAAATCGGAAACACGCGGATGTTCTCGCCCGGATGCACGCGGGTGTTGTACAGATTCCAGAGCTCGGGCCTTTGCGCCTTGGGGTCCCATTGGCCGAACTCGTCCCGGAAGGAGCAGATGCGTTCCTTGGCGCGGGCCTTTTCCTCGTCGCGCCGCGCACCGCCGATGCAGGCGTCGAAGCCGAACTCCGCGATCGATTCCAGCAGCGTCGTAGCCTGAGCCGCGTTGCGCGAATCCGTGGCGTGGCGCAGCACCACGGTACCCCGGGCGATGGAATCCTCGACGCCGCGCACGATCAGGTCCTCGCCCAGTTCGGCCACGCGCCGATCGCGGAACTCGATGACCTCGGAAAAATTGTGCCCAGTGTCGATATGCATCAGCGGAAAGGGGAAGCGTCCCGGGCGGAAGGCCTTTTCGGCCAGGCGCAGCAGCACACAGGAGTCCTTTCCCCCCGAAAACAGCAGCACGGGACGGGCGCATTCGGCGGCGACCTCGCGCAGAATGTGGATGGCTTCGGATTCCAGCCAGTCCAGGTGGGTGCGGGTGGATCGTGCGATGGTCATGCTCATGATCAGGACTCGACGGAAACGGGATGGGATGAGGCGGAACGGACCCGCGGCCGATCGTTCAGGTTGGACGCATGCAGCCCGCATTCCCGGCTGTCGCGCTGTTCCCACCACCAGCGGCCGGCGCGCGGATCTTCGCCGGGGCGCACGGCCCGCGTGCAGGGCTCGCAGCCGATCGATGGATAGCCTCGATCATGCAGCGGGTGATAGGGCACATCCAGCGCACGGACCACGCCCCAGACCTCGTCCGAGGACCAGGTGGACAGGGGATTGAATTTCCGCAGACCGAACGTCTCATCCCACTGCGCCTCGGGCAGGTCGGCCCGGGTCACGGACTGCTCACGGCGCTGGCCGGTGATCCAGGCCGTATGCCCGGCCAGGGCGCGGCGCAGCGGCTCGACCTTGCGGATGCCGCAGCAAGCCTTGCGCAGATCCACGCTGTCGTAAAAGGCGAATTCGCCATGCGCCGCGACGTGCGCCTGCACGGCGGCCGGGTCCGGGTGCATGACACGGGTCTCGATCCCATACCGGTCGCGGATCACGTCCACCATGGACAGGGTTTCGGCGTGCAACCGCCCGGTGTCCAGCATGAAGACGCCCAGGGGCCGCGACAGTTGCGCCAGCGCGTGAATCAGCAGAGTGTCCTCGACACCCATGGACGAGGCCAGGAGGGCATCCGGGTAGGCGGCGGCGATGTCCTCCAGCCGGGCCAGCAGGGCCCCCCAGCGGCGGAACAGCGGCACAGGCAGAGATTCGGACACGGAAGTTCTCCGGAAGCTACCGGTCAGAGCGCACTGTTTCGAACAGCACGCCAGGCACCGGCCAAAGGGCGAATGGGTCGTCAGGCGGACCATGTCGCCATGGCACCGGACAGCGATGCCAGTGTGCGCGCCGGGCGGCGTCAAAGGAACGAACAAATCGTTGATTCCATATAACCTTCACGGTCGAGGCCACAGAACGCGAAGGCCGCATTAAAATGGTGCCGGTTGTATGTCCTTGACGATTCTGAATTCATAAAAAGGCTGCAGATCATGGCTGAACAGCATAAGCACACCCTACCGTCCTATCTGGACCCCGCCCATCCGGGTCCCTGGGGGATCTATCTCGAACAGGTCGACCGGGTCACCCCATACCTGGGATCGCTGGCCCGCTGGGTGGAAACGCTCAAACGTCCAAAACGTATCCTGATCGTGGATGTCCCGGTGGAACTGGACAACGGCACCGTGGCCCACTTCGAAGGCTATCGGGTGCAGCACAACACCTCGCGCGGTCCGGGCAAAGGCGGCGTGCGCTACCACCAGGACGTCACACTGTCGGAAGTCATGGCCCTGTCGGCCTGGATGTCGGTGAAATCCGCTGCCGTGAACCTGCCGTTCGGCGGGGCCAAGGGCGGCATCCGTATCGATCCGCATCAGTTTTCCCAGGCCGAACTCGAACGCATCACCCGCCGCTACACCAGCGAGATCGGCGTCATCATCGGGCCGAACCGCGACATCCCTGCGCCGGACGTGAACACCAATGGCCAGGTCATGGCCTGGATGATGGACACGTATTCCATGAACGAGGGCAGCACCACGACCGGTGTCGTCACCGGCAAACCCGTCTCCCTGGGCGGCAGCCTGGGCCGCGTCGAGGCCACCGGCCGGGGCGTCTATGTGACGGCCTGCGAGGCCGCAAAGGAACTGGGTGTCGACATCAAGGGCGCCCGGGTCACGATTCAGGGCTTCGGCAATGTGGGCGGCACGGCGGCGCGTCTGTTCGACGAGGCCGGCGCCAAGGTCATCGCGGTCTATGACCACACCGGCATCGTCTACAACGCCCATGGCCTGAACATCGCGGCGCTGATCCAGCACAACCAGGAAAACGGAGGGGTCTCAGGTGCCGCGGACACCCAGACGCTGACCCCCGAGGAATTCTGGTCGCTGGAAACCGAAATCCTGATCCCCGCCGCCCTGGAAGGCCAGATCACCCACGACAACGCCGACCTGATCCGTACCCGCATCCTGGTCGAAGGCGCCAACGGTCCGACCACCCCCGAAGCTGACGACATCATTTCGGCCAAGGGCACGGTCATCGTCCCCGACGTGGTCGCCAACGCGGGCGGGGTCACGGTCAGCTACTTCGAATGGGTGCAGGATTTTTCCAGCTTCTTCTGGACAGAACAGGAAATCAATCACCGCCTGGAAGCCATGATGCGTTCGGCTTATGGCGCCATGTCGGGCGTGGCCCGCCAGCACGGGGTCTCTCTGCGCACGGCCGCGTTCATCGTCGCCTGCACACGCATCCTCGAGGCCCGTCAGGTGCGCGGCCTGTATCCTTGATCGGTATCTGACGATATCCCTGCACCGTCCGCAATCGCGCGGACGGTGCAGGGATATTGGAAAACCAAGACAAGGCTGGCCGGTGCGGGCAATACCCCCCGGCCAGCGTTATTGCCAATCCAGGATCACCTTCCCGCTTTGCCCCGACAGCATCGCGTCGAACCCCTGCCGAAAATCCGCCACCGGAAAACGGTGCGTCAGGATCGGCGACAGATCCAGGCCGCTTTGCAGCATCGCGACCATTTTGTACCAAGTCTCGAACATTTGCCGGCCATAGATACCCTTGATCTCCAGCCCCTTGAAGATCACCTGGCTCCAGGCGGCGCCGACACCATCCGGCAAAATGCCCAGCATCGCGATCTTGCCACCGTGGTTCATCTGTTCCAGCATCGAGGCAAACGCGCTGGGCACACCCGACATTTCCAGCCCGACATCGAAGCCTTCCGTCATGCCCAATTCGCGCATGACGTCGCGCAGACCCTCGCGCGCCACATTCACCGTGCGGCTGGCGCCCATGCGGGCGGCCAGATCCAGCCGGTAATCATTGACGTCGGTGATCACGACATTGCGCGCCCCCACGTGGCGGGCAATGGCCGCCGCCATGGCGCCGATCGGGCCCGCCCCCGTGATCAGCACATCCTCGCCCACCAGATCGAAGGCCAACGCCGTATGGGTGGCGTTACCGTAGGGATCGAAAATGGCGGCCAGATCGTCGGACACGTCATCCGGAATACGGAAAGCGTTGAAGGCCGGAATCACCAGATAATCGGCAAAGGCGCCCGGCCGGTTGACCCCCACGCCCTGCGTATTGCGGCACAGGTGGCGGCGGCCGGCGCGGCAGTTGCGGCAATGCCCGCAGGTGATGTGGCCTTCGCCGGACACCCGGTCGCCCACTTTGAACCCCTGGACTTCCTGGCCGATCTCGACGATCTCGCCCACGTATTCGTGCCCCACGTGCATGGGCACGGGGATGGTGCGCGCGGCCCATTCGTCCCATTTCCAGATGTGGATGTCCGTGCCGCAGATGGCGGTTTTGCGGATACGAATCAGAACGTCGTTGTGACCGATGGCGGGTTTGGGGACATCCACCAGTTCCAGCCCCACAGCGGGCTGCATCTTGGCCAAGGCTCTCATGAGAACTCCAGGATCAGGGATAGTCTGCCCGGCTGCCCGCCCCCCCGCTGTCCATGCATCCGGACGCGCCAGAGACGGGATACCGGGGTCAGGAATGCGCAATGACGCCAAGGTCGCGCCCCACGCGGGCGAAGGCGTCCACTGCGCGATCGATGTCGTCGGGCGTATGGGCGGCACTCATCTGCGTGCGGATGCGGGCCCGCCCCTTTGGCACCACCGGGTAGGAAAACCCGATCACGTAGATACCCAGCGCCAGCAAAGCATCGGCCATGCGCCCAGCCAGGGACGCCTCGCCCAGCATCACGGGAATGATCGGATGATGTCCAGGCACCAGCGTGAAGCCCAGCGACTGCATGGCCTGCCGGAACCGGTCGCCATTCTGATGGACGCGCTCGCGCAGGCGCCCGCCTTCGTTGCTTTGCAGCAACGTCAGCACCTGGCGCGACGCCGCGACGATGGCCGGCGCCAGCGTGTTGGAAAACAGATAGGGGCGAGAGCGCTGGCGCAGCAGATCGACGATGACGGGGTCGGCCGCCACGTAACCGCCTGAAGCCCCTCCCAGCGCCTTGCCCAGAGTACCGGTCAGGATATGGACCCGCCCCTGGACACCGCAATATTCGGGGGTGCCGCGGCCACCCGCGCCCATGAAGCCCACGGCATGGGAATCATCGACCATGACCAGCGCGTCGAATTCATCGGCCAGATCGCAGATCGCCGGCAGGTCGGCGATGATGCCGTCCATGGAGAACACGCCATCGGTGGCGATCATCACATGGCGGGCGCCGCCGTCGCGCGCCGCCTGCAACTGGACACGCAGATCGGCCATATCGTTGTTGGCGTAACGGTACCGGCGCGCCTTGCACAAGCGCACCCCGTCGATGATGCTGGCGTGGTTCAGCGCGTCGCTGACGATGGCGTCCTGCTCGTCGAGCAGCGCTTCGAACAGGCCGCCATTGGCATCGAAGCAGCTGGAATACAGAATCGAATCCCCCATGCCCAGCCACGCCGCCAATTCGGATTCCAGCGCCTTGTGGCCAGCCTGGGTGCCGCAGATGAAACGCACCGAGGCCATGCCGAAACCGTCGGCGGCCAGACCATCCCGGGCCGCCTGGATCAGGCGCGGGTCGTTGGCCAGCCCCAGATAGTTGTTGGCGCAGAAATTCAGCACCTGGGCGCCGTCGGCCAGCCGGATCCGCGCAGCCTGCTGGCTGGCGATGATGCGTTCGGATTTGTAGAAACCGTCGGCGCGCAGCTGCCCGATCCGGGCACGTGCTTCGTCAAGGAATGCCTGGGACATGATTCACCTTCGTGGGGGAATGCAAAAAACCGTCCCCGCATTGTACGCCCCCGGTTTCCGGCCCCCTGTCACAATCGGCGAAAGTGTTGACAATCTGGCGTGCTGTATGGTCCATTGGTTTGCAACACTTCACCGTATGATTGCAACATTAGATTCCTGCTCGCCCGCGTCACCTGAGTGTCCCGTGTCGTGATCATCTTGTGGCGAACACGACCGGCCCAAAGGCCGCCACCCACCGACGTGAAGTCCATGCGCCTGCATCCTCGTGTCATTTTCGTGGTTTTCCAGCTTGCCCTGACGCTCAGCCTGGGGCTCGCCGCCACGCATGCCCGGGCCACGACGCTGAAGGTCGGCATCTATGATCAGATCCCCGACATCTACATCGCTGCAAACGGCCGCCCCGCCGGTATTCTGGGCGAGCTGCTGAACGAGATCGCGCGCCGCGAAGGCTGGACGCTGCAGACGCAGGCCTGCGACTGGCAGCGCTGCATGCAGCTGCTGACCAGCCGCCAGATCGACCTGCTGCCCGACGTCTACTACACGCCAGAACGCGCCACGGCCATCAACTTTCACCACGTGCCGGCGCTGCACAGCTGGTCCCAGATCTATACGCTGCCGGGAAAGACCCTGCGATCGATCACGGATCTGCAAGGCCGCACGCTCGCTGTCCTGGCCGGATCGGCGCAACAGGACTACCTGCGCGCCACGCTGGCGGGCCTGAAGATCGACACACAACTGGTCCCGGTCCAGAAACTGGACGAAGGCTTTCAGATGGTCAGCCAGCATCAGGCCGACGCGGTGGCCGCCGATTTTTACGTCGGTGAACTGATGTCCAGGGATTACGGGGTCAGTGCCACGGCGATCGTTTTCCAGCCGACCCAGGCCTTCTTTGCCACCCCGATAGGCAAGCATCCGGCGGTGTTGGCGGCCATCGACCGCTACCTGGTGGGCTGGCAGGCCGATCCGGACTCCTTTTATTTCCGCACACTGGCACACTGGCGGTCGTCCGAACCCTCCTCGGTGCTGGGGCGCAACGCCGCCTGGATCATCGCCGGATTGAGCAGCCTGCTGGCCCTGGTGCTGATCGTCATCCTGTGGCTGAAAATCCGGTTCGGCCACCAGCGGCAGCATCTCCAGTCCAGCGTACGACGGCAGGATGCCATCCTGGAAAGCATCGACGCCATCGTCAGCATCAAGGACGCCTCTTTGCGCTATGTCTTTGCCAACCACAAACTCGAGGAATTCCTGGGGGTCGGCCCCGACGAAATCGTCGGGCGGCGCGACGCGGACTTCATCACCGATCCCGCGTCCCTATCGGCCATCGAACAAAGCGACCAGACCGTCCTGGAAACCCGTGAACGCAACGTCAGCCAGCTGTCGATCACACGGCCCGACGGCTCCGACACCCGCACGCTGCTGACGATTAAGGCCCCCCTGCTCGGTTCCGATGGCGCTGTCGAGGCCATCTGCGTCGTGTCCACCGACATCACCGAACGTGTGGAGGCCGAAAAAAAGGCGCACCAGCTGACCTTCTACGACAGTCTGACCAATCTGCCCAACCGGCGCACGGCGCTGGATCGTCTGTCCCTGGTCATGGAACACACCCGGCGGGACCGCGCCTATGGCGCGCTGCTGCAGATCAACCTGGATGGGTTCAAGAAGATCAACGACACCCAGGGCTATCATGTGGGAGACCAGGTCCTGTGCTGCATCGCCGAACGCCTGAGCCACATGACGCGCGACCGCGACCTGGTCGCCCACACCAGCGCGGACGAGTTCGTGGTGCTGCTCGACGAGTTGGGCCCCGAACAACATGATGCCGCCCGCACGGCCATGCACGTGGCCGAGAAACTACGGCTGGCCATCTGCGGCAACGCGCTGACGTTGCCGGACAGTCCGGCCTTCGTCACGGCCAGCATCGGCCTGACCCTGATCGACGCCGACAGCGCATCGACCGACACCGTCATGCGCGAAGCCGACATGGCCACCCAGCGGGCAAAGGAACAGGGCGGCAATCAGGCCACCTTCTACGAGCGGGACCTGCAGGCGGAGGTCGAGCAGCGCCTATGGCTGGAACACGATCTGCTGCAGGCCATCGACACGCCGCAACTGTCGTTGTACCTGCAACCGCAGTTCGGCCGGGACGGGCGGGTCACCGGCGGCGAACTGCTGGCCCGATGGCGCCACCCCACCCACGGGCCGATTTCCCCCGCCCTGTTCATCCCGGTCGCCGAGGAATCCGGCCTGATCGGCCTGCTGAGCGCCTGGACACTGGGCGTGGCCTGCGACACCCTGCGGACCCTGCAGGCGCTGGGGGAAACCTACCCCCTGTCGATCAACGTCAGCCCCAAACGCTTGATGGAACCCCAGTTCGTCGACTACGTGCACGAGATACTGGAACAGAAAGGCGTCCCCGGCAACCGGCTCATCTTCGAGGTCACCGAAGGCGTACTGATCCAGGACTTCCAGGCCGTCGCACAGCGCATGCAGGCGCTCGCCCGGTTGGGCATCCGCTTTTCCATCGACGATTTCGGCACCGGCTATTCCAATCTGGCATCCCTGAAACGCCTGCCGCTCTATGAACTGAAGATCGACAAGAGCCTGATCCAGGACCTGCCCGACGACACCGACGGTATCGCCATCGTGCGCCTCATCCTGGCGATGGCCGACCAACTGAACCTGCGGGTCGTGGCCGAAGGCGTGGAAACCGAGGAGCAGTCCCGTCTGCTGTTTCTGCACGATTGCCACGCGCTGCAGGGCTTCCTGCTGGCCCGCCCGATGCCCATCGAAAACTGGCTGACCATCGTACGGGAACGCCGCCAATCCTCGCAGCGGAATTCGGCCTGACACCTTTCAGCACGGCACGGACGACGCACGGGGCTTGTGCGACAATGGCCGATCGTTTCCTTGAAGCCTGATACGTGTCCGCATCCTCTGAAGACTTCGACTTGCGCCGGATCGCCCTGGCTGCCTTTGGGCCATCCCTGCTCTTTGGTCTGGGCGAAGGGGCCATGTTTCCGGTCCTGGCGCTCAGCGCGCGCGAATTGGGCGCCAGTTCAGCGGGTGCCGGACTGATCGTCGCGCTGGTGGGCATCGGCTCCCTGCTGGCCAACCTGCCTGCGGCGGCGCTGGCGACCCGTTACGGCGAACGCCGCGCCATGGTCGGCGCGGCGGCCTTCAGCCTGCTGGCGCTGGCGCTGTGCCTCGGTGCGCGCACCCCGTGGGTCTTCGGCCTGGGGGTCTTCATGATCGGTCTGGCCAGCGCGGTCTTCCTGCTGGCCCGCCAGACCTTCCTGGTCGAAGCCGTGCCCCTGCATATGCGCGCCCGCGCCATGTCCACGCTGGGTGGCACGATGCGCATCGGCCTGTTCGCAGGGCCTTTCGCGGCAGCGGGCTTCATCCATCTGATGGGTCTCCAAGGCGCCTACTGGGCGGCCGCGCTGGCCATGCTGGGCGCGGGCGGCCTGTCGCTGGCGATCCCCGATCTGGAACCCCGCGCCCCCGGCTCGACCGCAACCGCGCCGAAGGTCGGCATGAAAACGCTGCTGCGTGAGCACGGCCACGTCTTCCTGACCCTGGGCACCGCCACCGCCCTGGTCTCGGCGCTGCGCTCGTGCCGCCAGATCGTGATTCCGCTCTGGGCCGACCACATCGGTCTGGACGCCACCACGACCGCCCTGATCTACGGGCTCATGGGGGGTGTCGACATGCTGCTGTTCTATCCCGCCGGCAAGGTCATGGATCAGCATGGCCGACTGTGGGTCACCCTGCCCTCCATGCTGATCATGGGGACCAGTCTGCTGGCCATGCCCTGGACGACCGGCTTTGCCAGCCTGCTGGCCGTCTGCATGGTGCTGGGGCTGGGCAACGGCATCGGGTCGGGCATCATCATGACGATCGGCGCGGATGCATCCCCCCGCGAAGGGCGCACTGTTTTTCTGGGCATGTGGCGCCAGATCACCGATCTGGGCGGCAGCGGCGGGCCCCTGCTGCTGTCCGGCCTGACGGCGGCCGCGTCGCTGGCCACCGGGATCATGGCGATCGGCGGCCTCGGCCTCGTAGCGGCCTGGATGTTCTGGCAATGGCTACCCCGGAGACCGGTTTCAGGATGAATGCGCAAGCCATCCCCGGGCCCGAACTGGGCCTCGATACCCTGGACGGCCGCGCCGCCGCCCGTGCGTCCCTATTCCTGGTGCTGGTCGGCATCTGCGCCGCGCTGCACATCTGGAAGCTGCCACCCGCCCTACCCCAGCTGCAGGCACAGTTCGACCTGAGCCTGGTGCAATCCGGCTTCCTGCTGTCGGTCGTGCAGATCGGCGGCATGGCGCTGGGCCTGCCCATCGGTCTGGTGGCTGAACGCATCGGATTGCGCCGCTGCATCGTCCGCGGCCTGGGCATCCTGGCGGTGGCCTCGGCGCTGGGCGCCTGGCTTGATTCCGGGCTGATGGTGCTGCTCTGCCGCGCCGTCGAAGGCTGTGGCTTTCTGATGGTCGTCATGCCCATTCCATCCCTGATCCGCCGCATTGTGCCGCCAGGCATGCTCAGCCGGATCATGGGGTTGTGGGGCACCTATATGCCACTGGGCACCGTCATCACCCTGCTGACCGGGTCCTGGGTCCTGAGCCTGGGCAACTGGCAACTGCTGTGGCTGCTGCTGTCGGTCCTGACGCTGGTCTTCCTGCTGCTGACGCTGCGCATCGTGCCGGGGGACCCGCCGCACGACGCCGCGACCCCCCGCCCGCCCGCGCTCTCGTTGGTAGGCACGACGCTGCGTTCGCCGAACGTCTGGCTCGTCGCCCTGACGTTCGGCGCCTATTCCAGCCAGTGGATCGCCATCATCGGCTTTCTGCCGACGATTTATGCCACGGCCGGCGTGGCGGGCCCTACCGCCGGCCTGCTGACCGCCATCGTCGCGGGGGTGAACGCCATCGGCAACCTGACGGCCGGACGCCTGCTGCATCATGGATTTCGGGCCTGGCATCTGCTGGCGACGGGGCTGGGCACCATGATCGTGTGCGCCTATGCGGCATTCGGCGCGCACCTGCCCGCGATCCCGCAATTTCTGGCCGTTGTGACCTTTTCCCTGGTGGGCGGACTGGTGCCCGCGACGCTGTTCGTCCTGGCGCTGACGCTGGCGCCGACACCGCAGACGACCTCCACCACCATCGGCTGGATGCAGCAATGCTCTTCATTTGGCCAGTTCATCGGCCCACCGCTGGTCGCCTGGGTCGTGAACCGGGCCGGCGACGACTGGCAATGGACCTGGGTGGCCACCAGCCTGCTGGCTGCCATCGGCATCGTGCTGGCGATCCTGATCGGGCGACGCACCCGGGGCATTGTCTGATCGCCAGTCCCCGGAGATACCCGGTCAGGTTTGCGCCGAAATCCCCGGCTTAACCGATGATCGGCGGCACCGGCAGGCCGGACTGCGCCCAGTCCACCGGAAACCGCACCGGCAACACCCGGCTGGGGCAATCGGGTTCGGCCAGATCGACGCGCCGTTCGGGGATGGCATGGCTCCAGCGAATGGAATAGAACACCTTGACGACCGGCAGTTCGGGCGTATCGCGGTTCTGCGCGACGGCCAGCCCCAGTTCACTATCCGTCAGACTGATGATCGAACCCACCGGATAGCGTCCCACGGTGCGGATGAAGGCCTGCAGAATTTCGGGGTCGAAATGCCCTTCCCAGGACATCATCTTGAACAGGGCGAACGCGGGATCCCAACCTTTCTTGTAGGGCCGGTTCGACGTCACCGCGTCGTAGACATCACACACGGCGCCCATCCGCGCCATCAAGCTGATCTGATTGCCCGCCAACCGGTCGGGATAGCCCTGGCCGTCCATTTTCTCGTGGTGATGCAGGCAGACATCGACGACCTCGGGCGGCACCTCGGCATCCGCGCGCAGCATCGCAGCGCCGGATACCGGATGGCTCTGAACCAGTTCATATTCGGCTGGCGTCAGGCGGCCAGGCTTGTTCAGCACGGCATCGGGAATGTGTACCTTGCCGATGTCGTGCAGCAGGCCGGCCATACCCGCCAGGCGGACCTGATCGTCGGACAGGCCCATCGTACGCGCCAGCGACGTCATCAGGGCGGCGACCGCCACCGAATGCATGTAGGTGTACTGATCGGCCCGCTTGATGCGGGCCAGGCTGGTCAAGGCATCCGGGTGACCCTCGATGGAATCCGCCATATCCTGGATCAAGCCCTGGGCCTTGCTCAGGTCGGTCTTGTTGCCGATCTTCGCGTCCGAGAACAGCTGCATGATCTGCGCGCGCGAGCCGTCGATGATGTCATGCGCGTCTTCAAAGGCCTGGGCTTCCCGCGCCCGCGCAGTGACGCCGTCGCCCGCCACGGGCGCGCCGGCAGTGGAAACGGCCGCGCCCGGGGCGGCTGCGCCTGGGGCAGCCTGCGCGGCATCCTGGGCATCCAGACCGCGCGCCGTATCGATCAGCACCCATTCCAGCGAGGATTTCCGCAGCCGCCGCAGCTTGCTTTCGCTGGAAATCAGGAAGTGCGAACGCCAGAAGGAATGGTCCAGAAAAGACCCACCCAGTTCCTGCACATACATGCCGACGCACAACTGCGAAACAGAGACCCGTTTGAGCATATCTACCTAGTCTGTGATGGAACCGTCCTGGCCGGATCAGGAATGGGGCGCAGGCATCGTGCCGGAGCCGGCACCCATGCCTTCCCAGCGCGGGCCGGGCACCTGAACGTCAAACAATTCCAGCACCCGGCAGACGGTGTGATCGATCATCTCGTCGAGGCTTGCGGGACGCATGTAAAACGCGGGCAACGGGGGAAAGATCACGCCGCCCATCTCGGTGACGGCGGTCATGTTGCGCAGATGCGCCAGATTGAAAGGGGTTTCCCGTACCATCATCACCAGCCGGCGGCGTTCCTTGAGGGTGACGTCCGCCGCCCGAGTGATCAGGTTATCCGACAGCCCGTGCGCCACCGCGGCCAGTGTGCGCATGGAGCACGGCACCACGATCATGCCGGCTGTGGCAAAACTGCCGCTGGCCAGGGCAGCCCCCACGTCGCGCGGGCTATAGACCCGATCCGCCAGGGCATGGACGGCCTGGCGATCCAGGCCAAGCTCGTGACGGATGTTCAGCACCCCCGAAGGGGAGACGACCAGATGGGTTTCCACGCCGCCATGGGCGCGGGCAAGTTCCAGCAGGCGAATGGCGTATTGCGCGCCCGTCGCCCCGCTGATGCCGACAACCAGCCGGCGTTTTTCGATCACGCGATCGCCCCAGCGTCCTTCAGCAGTTTCGCGAGTTCGCCGCTGGCGTGCATTTCATTCATGACATCCGTGCCACCGACGAATTCGCCCTTGATGTAGAGCTGCGGAATCGTGGGCCAATTGGCGTAGTCCTTGACCCCTTGGCGGACTTCGGCGTCTTCCAGGACGTTGACGGTCACCAGTTGGGTGACGCCAATTTCCTTCAGGATCTGGATGGCGCGCCCGGAAAATCCGCACTGCGGGAACTGCGCGGTGCCCTTCATGAACAGGACGACCGGATGGCCGGTGACCGTTTCACGGATAAAATTCTGGACTTCGGATTGGACTGCTTCGCTCATGATGATCTCGTAAAATTCAGGCCGGCAAGCGGCCCCAGGTGACCCGTTCGATGTCGGCCAGATCCCGCAGGCTGGCGACATCGACAAAACCCGACGACAGGAACAGGGCCCGGACGGCCGCAGCCTGATCCCAGCCATGTTCCACACACAGCGCCCCGCCGGGCACCAGATGGACTGGCGCACCCTGCACGATGCGGCGCAGGGCTTGCAGACCGTCGGCACCATCGGTCAAGGCGCTGCGTGGTTCAAATCGCAGATCACCCTGGGCCAGATGGACATCCTGTGCGTCGATGTAGGGCGGATTCGAGACGATCAGATGATAACGGCTCGAATCCAACTGACTATCGTACCAATTTCCCAGGGAAAACAATAGTTTTGCCCCTAGCGCGCGTGCGTTCATTTCGGCGACCGCCAGGGCGGCCTGACTGCAATCCGTCGCCTGAACGCAGGCGTCAGGCCGGTCTAGCGCCAGGGAAATCGCCACGATGCCGCTGCCGGTGCCCAGGTCCAGCACCCGCGGCGCCGTGATGCGCTGGATCGCGTGCAGGCCGCAGTCCACCAGCAGTTCGGTATCGGGACGTGGAATCAGCACATCCGGCGTGACCAGAAAGTCCCGCCCCCAGAATTCGCGATGGCCCAGGATATAGGCGATCGGCTCGCCCGCCAGCCGGCGATCTTCGAGCGCCTGATAAGTCGCCACCCGATCCGGATCCAGGGGATCCGTGTCGTGCGCGATCAGCCAGGCGCGCGACACGCCCAACGCCCGCTGCCACAGCAGATGGGCTTCCAGTCGCGGCAGCGAGCTGCCCGCCAGCCGTTCACGCAGCGTCATCGCCATGGCGGAGCTCATTCCAGGGCCAGCGCCGCCAGCTGTTCGGCCTGATACTCGGACAGCAGCGCGTCTGTCAGTTCGTTCAGATCGCCGTCCATGATCTGACCCAGCTTGTAGAGCGTCAGGTTGATCCGGTGATCGGTCACCCGCCCCTGCGGGAAATTGTAGGTGCGGATGCGTTCGGACCGGTCGCCCGAGCCCACCAGGCTCTTGCGCTGGGCGGCTTCCTTGGCGTGGGCCTCCTGCTGCTGGCGATCCTTCAGGCGCGCGGCCAATACCTGCATGGCCTTGTCCTTGTTGCGGTGCTGCGAGCGGTCGTCCTGGCATTCCACCACCAGCCCGGTGGGCAGGTGGGTGATCCGCACCGCCGAATCGGTCTTGTTGATGTGCTGTCCGCCGGCCCCACTGGCGCGAAAGGTGTCGATGCGCAAGTCGTTCGGATTGATCTGGATGTCCGCCTGCGCATCGACCTCGGGCATGACCGCCACCGTGCAGGCCGACGTATGCACCCTGCCCTGGGACTCGGTCTCCGGCACGCGCTGCACCCGATGGGCCCCGGATTCGAATTTCAGCCGGCCATAGACCCCATCGCCTTCGATATGGGCAATGACTTCTTTATAGCCGCCCAGTTCGGATGCGCTTTCGGACATCAGCTCGACGCGCCAGCCCCGGATTTCCGCATAGCGGCTGTACATGCGCAGCAAATTGCCGGCGAACAAGGCGCTCTCGTCGCCCCCCGTACCCGCGCGGATTTCCAGAAACACGCTGCGGTCGTCATCGGGATCCTTGGGCAGCAGCAGGATCCGCAAATCGGCCTCCAGTTGCTCGATCCGTCCGTCAGCTCCGGCCAGTTCTTCTTCGGCCAGCGCCTTCATGTCCGGGTCGGACAGCATGTCCCGCGCGGCCTCCTGGTCGGCGCACGCCCGCTCCCAGGACTCGAACACCGTGACCACGGGTTCCAGCTCGGCCCGCTCGCGCGTCCATTTGCGGAACCGGTCCATGTCGTCGGCGCTGTCGGGCTCGGCCAGCAGAGCATCGATCTCGGCCAGACGGTGGCTGAGCTGTTCCAGGCGGCTGCGCATCGAGCTTTTCATGGTGGGTTCCGGGGGTTCAGAGTGGGCCGCGACCCGGCAGGCCGACTGCCGGGTCGAGCAAATAAAACGCGGAAAAGCCGCTACCGGCGGCGTGCGCCGGATTCGGGCAGCAGGCGCGGCAGCAGAGACAACAACTGGGCGCGTTCGGTGCCTTCGCTGCGGTTGAGCGCCGCCAAAGGCCCATGCATGTATTTGTGCGTCAGGCCGTAGGCCAGGGATTCGAGGACGGCATCGGGGTCGTCACCGCGCGCCAGCAGACGCCGGGCGCGGTCCAGTTCGGCCAGGCGCAGCGCGTCGGCATTCTGCTGATAGTCGATGATGGCCGGCACGATGGCGCGATTGCTGAGCCAGTGCATGAAATGCTGCACGCGCGCCTCGATGATGGCTTCCGCCTGGACCACCGCGGCCCGGCGCGCGTCGGTGCCCGACTGCACCATGCGGCCCAGGTCATCGACCGTGTATAGATAGACGTCAGCCAGCCGACCGACCTCGGGTTCGATGTCGCGCGGCACGGCCAGATCGACCATGACCATGGGGCGGTGGCGACGCGTGCGCGCAGCCCTTTCCACCATCCCCAGACCGAGGATGGGCAAGGATGAGGCCGTACAGGAGACGACCACATCGAATTCCGCCAAATGTTCCGGCAGCGACGACAGTTTGAGCGTGCGCGCATCGAACTGCGCAGCCAACGATTCGGCCCGCTCGACCGTGCGGTTGGCCACCGCGATCTGGCGGGGCCGCACCGCCGCGAAGTGGGTCGCGCAGAGTTCGATCATTTCGCCCGCACCGATGAAGAGCACGTTCGAAGAGGACAGATCGCCCAGCACGCGTTCGGTCAGTCGCACAGCGGCGGCCGCCATCGACACGGAATGGGCGCCGATCGCGGTCTGCGAGCGGACTTCCTTCGCCACGGAAAAGGTGCGCTGGAACAGCTGATGCAGCAAGGTGCCTAGCGTGCCGGCCTGTTCGGCGGCCCGCACGGCGTCTTTCATCTGCCCCAGGATCTGCGGTTCGCCCAGCACCATGGAATCCAGGCCGCTGGCGACCCGGAACGCGTGGCGCACGGCGTCGTTGCGCTGGTACTGATACAGGTGGGGCGTCAGCTGGCCGGTTTCCAGCCGATTGAATTCCGCCAGCCAGCCCGGCAATTCGGCACTGATGCCCGGATCCGCCGCGCAGTAGATTTCCGTGCGATTGCAGGTGGACAGGATGGCTGCCTCGCGCACCGACGCGCCAAACGCGGAACGCAGGCCGGCCAGCGCCGGTTTCAGCAGGTCGAGCGGAAAGGACACGCGTTCGCGCACCGACACCGGGGCGGACACATGATTCAAGCCAAAAGTGAGGACGTCAACGGACATGCCGCAGGGAAATTTACATGACTGGACGTCGGTATTATAGGTCGCCGCATCCGGATTGGGCCACTGACGTGGTCATTTGTCTGCATCGGATCAAATTTTCGTGTATTATTCTGCGTCTTGGCCCGGTAGCTCAGTCGGTAGAGCAGAGGATTGAAAATCCTTGTGTCGGTGGTTCGATTCCGCCCCGGGCCACCATCCCATCCTTTTTTCCTGTCGCAATCAGCCGCAGGAAGTCGCAAATCCCCCAGCAAACACAAAGACTTAGGCCATTTTTCGGTCGCAAACAGTCGCATTCGATAGCACCAGATCGCAGCTATTGACGGTCCCCCCGTGGTCCCCCAAAGTTCCCTAACCGGAATCGAAACTAGGGGGACCATTTCATGACACTCGTGAGCGTCAGCGGTGTCATCTCGGTGAACGACTCGGAGGCATACCTGAAATGCGGGCTGCAAGGCTTCGGCATGATCCAGTTGCCGCGCTACATGGTCACGCCCTATCTGCAAACAGGCGCGTTGCGCGAGGTGTTGGCTCCATGGGCGCCCGCCCCCATGCCAATCTCTGTGGCATACCTGTACAACCGGCACCTTTCACCCAAAGTGCGCGTATTCGTCGACTGGGTCAGCGAGCTGTTCCAGAATTGCCCACGAATGAGAGACTGCACGGGCGGCAAAGGTTTCAGCCCGGAGTGTGCCTTTGCGTCACAATCAAAGGGCGGTTCGACCATCCGGGATTTCCTGGTACACAACAGTATCGAGGAAACCACGTTCTAGATTTGCCCAGAGAGGCTGGCCTGATCGTGCCCAACCTGGCGCAGTGGATCGGCTGGCAGGCGGGCTTCCTGGCAGAAGTCGCGCGGCATATGCTTTAATCTTTGATCACAATATGCTTGACAGCCCAACCTGGGTTTCCGCCGGCCGGAAGGCCGTGTGACACCCGGGGGTGAATCATCCCGTTCAGTTCGAATCCAGGTGGCGGCCTGATACTAGAGTTCCGGCATTCCTGGCCGCCGCCGGGAGCCAAATCCATGATTTCCCATGCGGAAAAGAACTTACACGCCCGATGCCAACTTCATCGATCTCCTCATGGATGCGGTGGTTGCGGTCGACATAGACGCATGCGTGGTGTTCGCCAGTGCGGCATGCGAACGCATCTTCGGGTACACCCCTGAAGAAATGGTCGGAATGAACATGTTCGACATCATGCTGCCGGAGGATCGTGAACGCACCCGGCAATCGGTGCGCGAGGTCATGGCCGACCACCCTCAGCTTCATTTCGAGAACCGCTATGTGCGCAAGGATGGGCAGATCGTCCATCTCATGTGGGCGACACGCTGGTCACCTGCCGATCAGGTGCGGATCGGCGTAGCGCGCGACATCACCGAACGCAAGCGCGCCGAGTTGATCCAGACTTCGCTCTATGCGATCTCTGAAGCTTCTCACGAGGCCGTGGATCTGCTCACGCTGATTCAGCGCATCCACCAGATCGTCGGCACTTTGCTCCCGGCGGACAATTTCTCCGTCGCGCTATACGATCAGAAAACAGGGTTGCTGAGCTTTCCCTATTACGCGGACCAGTACGAACGCAAGCCCGAGCCCTACAGGCCACTGGCCGGCACGCTCTACGCAAGAATCCTGCAGAGCGGGCAGCCACTCCTGCTAACGCAGGAAACGGCCCCAGCCAATGAACCGGGCATTCATGTCGGCCCGAGCCCCCTTTGCCAATTGGGCGTTCCTCTCAGATCGCACCACGGCACCATCGGGGTGCTGATGCTGAAAAGCTATCCGGACGGCGTGCGCTACAACGAGAAAGATCAGGAATTGCTGCAGTTCATCTCTGCCCAGATCGCCACCGCCATAGAAAGTCAACGAATGCAGGCCCGGCTTCAGCACATGGCGCAATACGATCAACTGACCGGGCTGCCCAATCGCGGGCTGCTGTATGACCGGATCAAGACGGCCCTGCCGATGGCGCGCCGGGAACACGAGCGGCTGTCCGTACTTTATCTCGATCTGGACCAGTTCAAACTGGTCAACGACACCCTGGGCCATAGCGTGGGCGACCTGCTGCTGCAGGAAGTCGCCAGCCGCTTGCAGCAGTGCGTGCGTGAGTCGGATACCGTGGCGCGGATTGGCGGGGATGAATTCGTTGTCCTCCTCCAACGTGTGCCTACACCCGGACATGCCGCAGCGGTCGCGGCAAAAATCCACGACGCAATGCGCCGACCTTTCACGCTGGACGGCCACACCCTGAGCATCGCACCCAGCATCGGGATTGCGCATTACCCCGAGGACGGCGAACTCGCGCAGCAGCTTATCAAACAGGCTGATCACGACATGTACCGGGCGAAACACGAAAAGAAGCTGAAGGCAGCCGGCATGTGACCAGCGGATTTGCTGCGATGTACACCAGGGCGCTCTCACGGTCGATGGCACCGTTCAGGATGTATGAGTCTACTGCCGCGGGTCTTGATCAGCAGGTTGACCTCCTCCCACGAAGTGGACAGGTCTAAGCCAGAGAAACCGGCGTGACGTGATACCGGACATTGATGCGCTGCGCGGGCGCTTCGCCCCGCGCCCCGCCCCTGTACCGGAAGTCCTGGTCCAATTGCCGCCGCCCTCGGCATACGACGCATTGCTGGGAGCCTGTGCATGAATCCTTCGCGGTTTGGCCTCGCGGGCGCGGCACAAAAGCATCTTCATTGCTGCTAAGATGTGACTCCTTTGTAACAATAAAGTGAGCATATATGAATCGTGTAGCTAAAACAACATTGGCGGCAGCAGGCCTCTTATTATTTCTTTCCGGGTGCGAAACAACCAACTCCATCCCGTACAAGGCCTCCACCACCAACGTCATCTCGATTCAGCAAAGTCTGCAATCTCAAGGCAAGACAGTAAACATCGGCTCGATCACACTTGCCCCCGGCGTTGATGAAAGCCTGATGTGCAGAATGAACGGCCCGGTCAAGGTTGCCCCCGGGAAGTCGCTTGCCCAATACATCAAAGAGGCCTTCCAAGAGGAGCTGTTCCTGGCTCAGGTTTACAAATCGAATGCACCAGCAACAATCAATGGCCGTCTGGAGGCCATCAGCTTCAGCTCGGTATCGCCAGCGAGCTGGAACATCACCATGCAGGTCAGTTCAAACTATTCCCCCGGCTATACAGTGTCCGTCAAATATCCCTTCGCAACCAGCTGGACCGCATATTCCGCTTGCAGAAATGTGGCGGATGCATTCGGTCCTGCCGTTCAGGAGCTCCTGAAGCAGGCCGTCACTCATTCACAGTTTCCGCTGTTGGCAGGTTCGTAGACCCGGGCGTCAAGACAGCGATTCAAACTGGCTGATCACAGAAAAATCCGGTGTTTGCTGGGCCTGCCACGGCTCCGTCCTGGCAGGCGAAGCACCCCCGACTGAAGCTGCACCTCACCCGAACGAGCGCTTTGCGGCCAACGCTGTCGAGTGCTGGTTCTCCCCCAGCCCAAGGAAACAAGCAAAAAAATTGACAGATTTCCTTGCCAGCTGCTTTTAATCCTGAAACAGCTTCTTATATCCCATTCGATCCCAGCATATTTGCGGTCATGAATGACATTTTTTGAAATTTTCCATGAAGTCGATCAAGTTCTCGACGGCCGACAGTTGGAGGCCGTTATACAAGGATGCTCGTATACCGCCAATGCTGCGATGACCATTGAGGCCGGAAAATCCGGCTTCTTGCGCGGATGCCAGGAATTGATGCTCAAGATCCTTCGTTTTCAAATTGAAGACGACGTTCATGGTTGAACGGTCTTCCTTGACAACGCGCCCACAATAAAAATCATCACTGGCATCAATTGCCCGATAGAGTGCGCTTGCCTTCTTCATATTCAAATCTGCCATTGCCGCCAGACCGCCAATACTGTCCCGCAGCCATCGCGTGACCAGCAACACGACATAGATGGAAAATACAGGCGGTGTGTTCAGAATGGAGCGCGCATCAATTTGCGCACGATAATCGAGAAAGGCCGGTAGATCGCGCGGCGCATCCTTGAGCAACTCATCCTTCACCACCACGACAGTCACGCCGGCCGGCCCGATATTCTTCTGCGCATGCGCATAGATCATCGAAAACTTGTCGAATGCGCGGGGAGCGGAAAGAAAGTCCGACGACATGTCGCAGATCCTCGGCACGTCATCGCGCCCCGGTATCCGGTGAAATTGAAGGCCTTCGACCGTTTCATTGGAGACGTAGTGCAAATACGGCGCGCCAGGATTAAATTCGATTTCCTCGTCTTTTGGCAAACGCGTGAAGCCGGCCGCCTGTCCGCTCCATGATACGTGGACAGGCCCTTCCCGTCTCGCCTCCGCGATGACCTTGTTGCTCCAATATCCGGTTTGTAAATATTCCGCCGATTGCGTCTTTCCTTTTAATAGCGTCATCGGCACCATCGAGAACTGTTGCGTGGCGCCGCCTTGCAGGAAAAGACAATGGTAGTCCTTCGGCAGGCCTAAAAGGTTCTGGATATTTTCTTCAAGCTCCGCCACCACCACGGCGAACCAATCGGATCGGTGATTGATGCCCAAGATGGATAGTCCAACATCTGGCACAGCAACGATGGATTCCTTTAACTGTTCCAGAACCGTTTCCGGCAATACGCCAGGACCGCCGGAAAAATTGTGCTTATTGAGGTCGTGCTTCGTCACTTTATTCATCGCGTCGTTATGTGAAGGTGTCAGTTCGGATTCTGATCCAGGATCAAGTCTTCCACGGCCTGCTTGATCTTCAGCACATGTTTTTGCTTGTGCGGAAAGAGTTCTACCGGGTCCATGGCATGTACGACACTCGCATGATCGATCTCGAAGATGAGCAACTCGCCGTCCCTGGTTTCCGCGCAATCGATGCAAACGTATTCCAATTGCGAGCGTTCATGGATGCCGAGAAGCGCCGTACGATGTCTTTCCACGAAGGCAGCGAAGTTCTCCATGAACTGAGCCTCTTCCATGCGTTTTTCGCGGTCCTCGTACATGCCGGCATTGACGTAGTGGACCATCCAATGGGATGAAATCGCCATGTGTGCGATGAATGGTGTCTTCTTGACCAAGGCGATGCGATACTTCCTGAACTGACCATCGGCGCTGCTGTAGTCGATGAAATTGGAGATATAGAAATGTTCTTCCGGGACGGTCAGGAAATACCGGGAAAGCGCATCCGCATCTTCGATTTTTTCGAGACCGTGTCCGGCGTACGACCATGTGGGACGAAGGATGACCGGGAAACGGCAATCGCTGAAGATATCTCCTATCGCCGTTTCCCCTCTCGTGACCGCCTCCAGCGTGGATCGCGTCACGTGGTGCGTGAGTGGCATGGATAGACCATGCACGCCTTGCAGCAATCGGCTGGCCGTGTTTCTCTCGACACCAGGGATGTATTGCGGCCGGTTGATCACCGGTTTCTCGTAACGATTCAGTGCTTCTTCCAACGCAGCCAGGATGGCATGGCTATCATCCGTCTGCGAGATCGCCACCATGAGGACGTCATGCTCAGGCATATCTTTCGGGAGAGGCTCGTCAGGCGTGGCGAAATAGAAGACGAGGTCGATACAGCTATCCTCCAACAGGCAATCGAGAGGGGTATTCTGGGCCAGGTCGCCTGACGACACAATCATCAGCAATCTGGCTTTTGCCGGTTGTTGCGTTGCCGGGGAGTGATACAGGCGCTGCATAGCGAGTGCTTCAGCCTGCATCGCCAAGGCAAGTTCCTTCTGCGCCATGGTGAAAAACAGGGTGGACAGGTTCATCCAGAGGAAAGCATTGCCCTGGTGTAAATTCGTCTCGCTCAACAGGATGTCGGCAATTTGCCGCAAATCGACGTTCGCGATATTCAGTCTCAAAAATGGGGCAAGCGCGAGAAAGCGTTTCCCTGACTGTTGAAGGAGTTCAAGACAGGTCCTGGCCATTGCAGCATGCTCTTTCCGCTGCTTGGATAACTGCGGTTCCTCGCAAAAAAACATATCGAAAAATGCGCGCTTCGCGTTGCTTCTTGGGGATGCCCAGAAATCGGAATACTGTTCGATGATGGTGTCGCCGTCACGCAACGTCACTTCCCATTTTTTCTTCAGCAGGACGACATGCACATACGTCGCGAAACTTTCAACAAAATCCTCATGAACGCTGGCTGATGCGCGCAGGGTTGGAAAGAAAGTCGCCGCCAACCCCTGATAGATCAAGCGGATGTCGCTGGCGGGAAGTTTGCCTTGCTCATGGAACTTGGCGCCTTGACGCAAAAGGAAATCCTGTTGATGGACGGGTTGTATTTTTCCTTGTTGGTCAAATGCCCAGCCCAGATCGAGAAATGGGTATGACCCTTTTCGAAACGGCGCCTCTTCCCACCAATTCGGCAGCAGATCACTCTCGGCCGCCATGACACGGCCGAATTCGTGCAGCAGAATGAATTGCATCGCGGCTGTTCTGTTGTCCGCCGCGTCTTCCACAATTTTCACGTCGAGCTGTACGGTACCTGTGCCTTTATCCAGGAATGAATGGTTTTCATTCCAAGTGGCCCATTCGTTGGCTGTTTGACTGAGAAACACATGGGTGTCGATGACGACGAATGCGCCGATCAAATCGCCGTTGGGATAAGCAATGACGCCCGTGGTGGCGGATGAATCCAGTCCTGACATGAAGAATATGCCAAGGAGCTTGAATTCCAGCTTTTCCCTCAGGGAAACCGGTAATTCCGCAATGGCATCCCGGATATCACCGGCAAATTCCAGGCCGGAGTCGAAAGGCAAAGCGTTATTGGCGCGGGAATGGTCTTGGGTAATGCAAGACACCAATTCGTCGGGGGCGATCCCGATTCGCTGTTCAAGAGGCTCCGTGAGCATCGCTTCCCATCGCAACGAATTATTCGATATGTGGATCATGCCGTGACAGGAATTGACTCGTTGCAACGATTTTAGGTGTGCTGACTTAGGGAAAACTTAGGGAAGGTCTGAACAAGTCCTGCGGACCTGACAGAATGTAGTTTGTTGAGTGAGACCCAATCAGGAGGGCCCCGATGAACCAGTTGAGCTTCTCTGACGCCGAATTCGTCGGCAAGCGCAAGGTGACCCGCCGCGAGAAGTTTCTCGCCGAGATGGAGCGGGCCATTCCCTGGAAGGTCTTTGCCGCTCTGGTTGAGCCCCACTATCCGAAGGCGGGCAATGGCCGCAGGCCCTACCCACTGGAGGTGATGCTGCGCATCCACTTCATGCAGCAGTGGTTCAACCTGTCGGACCCGGCCATGGAAGAGGCGCTGTACGACAGCACCTCGATTCGCCGCTTTGCCAAGCTCTCGCTGGCGCGTGGCAGTATCCCGGACGAGACGACGATCCTCAACTTCCGCCACCTCTTGGAGCACCACGACATCGCCGCCGACGCCTTGGAGGCGGTCAACCTGTTGCTGGCCGACCAGGGAATGATGGTGCGCAAGGGCACGATCGTGGATCGCAACGATCATCGAGGCACCCAGCTCCACCAAGAACGCGACAGGCACGCGAGACCCCGAGATACACCAGGCCAAGAAGGGCAATCAGTGGCACTTTGGCATGAAGGCCCACATAGGCGTGGACATGACTGGCATCGTGCATACCGTGATTGGCACGGCGGCCAACGTGAGCGATGTGACCCCAGGCGCACGCTTTGCTGCATGGTGAGGAGGAGCTGGCGCTGGGCGATGCGGGCTACCAGGGGGTTGAGAAGCGGCAAGAGAATCTGGGGCGCAATGTCCGGTGGCATATTGCCCTGCGCCCGGGCAAGCGTCGGTTGCTGGGCAGAAGCAATATGGGCCGGATACTGGAATCCTACGAGCGGGCCAAGGCCAGTCTTCGGTCTCGGGTGGAGCATCCGTTGCGGGTAATTAAGCGCCAGTTCGGCTTTACCAAGGTGCGCTATCGGGGGCTGGCGAAGAACACGGCGCAGTTGAAGATGCTGTTTACGCTGGCGAACCTGTGGAAGGTGCGCCACCATTTGATGGCGACGGCAGGATAGGTGCGCCCGAAATGGGCGAAGCAAGCCCAAAGCAGGTCGCTCAGGGTGAAAATCACCCCGATTTTGACCAATTTTTGAGCACTTCTTCTGCATTATGAAATCTGGGCTGATTGCGCGGTTTGGGCTGATTTCCCAAACGGCTTGTTCAGACCTTCCCTAACAGTGCCCGTTTCGGGCAAATGTACGATCATCAGTGTCAACGCGCCATGCTATGCTGAATTGCGCTTTGCCCAATCCATCATCAAAAGGAAGAGGCTGATATGAATAAGTTCATTTCCTACGCCATGGGAAGCCTGTTTGCAGCGACTGTGTTGTTCACACAAGTTGCCACGGCGGCATCACCTGCCGCGTCCGACTGCGCGTCCAAGGCCGTCAGCAAAGACGGTAAGCCGCTCGCAGGTGCCGCGAAGGCTTCATTTGTGAAGAAATGCGAAGCCGATGCCAAACGCGCTGCTGCATCCGCTTGCGCTGAGAAGGCAGTCGACAAGAATGGCAAGCCTCTCGCCGGCGCCGCGAAAAGTTCATTCATGAAGAAGTGTGAAGTCGACGCCAAGGCTGGCAAGTAGTGGGTTTGCCCCTGTAATTTGGGTATGAAGGCGACGTAATCACGCTTGATCGCCTTCACGAAACTCTCGGCCATGCCCATGCTCTGGGGACTGCGCGCCGCCGTGGTGACGGGTTTCAGGCCGATCTGCTGGTCAAACGCCCGTGTTTTTGCAGCGATGTAGGCGACCTGATCTGCCCCGGCTTTTTCGATCCAAGGTAACTTGAGACAATGGCCTCTCAGAGAGCGAGAGGCATATGAAGAAGACGCGATTCAGCGCTTTGTCGTGTTCCAGCTTGGCGTTCTGCCTCTGTGCATTCTGGTAGGCCCCGTCCTGCGCCACGCGCACCGAAATCTCCTCTGTAATGACCTTGCGATCTTGTCGCCGTGGGCGTGCGGACAGTTTCCAGTACCCATTGACCACCGCACATGGATTGGCGAACATAACCGTTGTCTTCAGCGTATTCGCACGGGCCAGGCCACAATCAATTTTCGTTCGGACGCCCAGGGTCTCGCCGCGCAAAATTCGGCGTCCTCAGGAGAAAACCTCATGAAAATCAAAGCCCTCGTAGTCGACCGTCAGAACGGCCCCTTCGTGCCGCAGGAGATCGACCTCGCGGAACCCGAGCGCGGTGAAGCGCTGATCCGTATCGTTGCCTGCGGCGTATGTCACACCGACGCCATCACCCGCGCTGGCGACATGCCGATGCCCTTCCCCGCTGTCCTTGGCCACGAGGGCGCCGGCGTGGTCGAACGGGTCGGCCCCGGGGTCACCGAGGTCGCGCCGGGCGACAAGGTCATCATCGGCTGGCCGTCTTGCGGCGTTTGCCGCAACTGCCTCGATGGTCAACCGCGTTATTGCCTCAGAACCGGCGAGGCGCTGGTTTCCGGACGGCGCTTCAAGGGCGACGGCAAAGGCACCACCGCCTATTCGCGCAATGGCGAGCCCCTTAACGGCCACTTCTTTGGCCAATCGTCGTTTGCCACCCATTCCATCGTATCGGCCGACGCGCTCGTCAAAGTGCCAACCGATACGCCTGTCGAGCTGCTCGGCCCTCTGGCCTGCGGCTTGGGAACGGGGGCCGGCGCCGTACTCAACGAAGCCCGCCCTCGGCTAGGCGATTCCGTGTTGATCGCCGGAGTGGGCGCCGTCGGCCTGGCGGCGGTGATGGCCGCCAAGAATTCCGGCGTCACCAAGATCATCGTCGCCGACATCCACGCCAGCCGGCTTGAACTGGCGAAGGAATTCGGGGCCACGCATGTCATCAATTCGCGGGATCAGAATCTCGTCGAGGAAGTCACCAAGGTCACTGGCAGTACGGTGGATTACGCGTTCGATTGCACGGGCGTCATCGCCGTCATCGAGCAACTCGCCGAGACGATCGGCATGCGCGGCCACCTTGTGCTGATCGGCGGCGCACCGGCGGGCGCACGCTTTTCACTCGATCACCTCACCACCCTTTGGGGCAAGACTGTGATGGGCGTGCTGGGCGGGGGCGGGCGCTCCGGCCAATTGATTCCGGCCTTGGTCGAACTGTTCCAGCAAGGGCGATTCCCCTTCGACCGCCTCGTCAAGTTCTACGACATGGACCAGATCGAGCAGGCCCTGGAGGACTCCAAGTCCGGCAAGGTGATCAAGCCGATTTTGCGCATGAGTCATGCTGACTGATCAAAGAGCTAGTCGCGCGACTAGCCAGATTGAGTTCATCAAGGAACCGAATCATCGTCGACGCAAAGGTGTACGACGAATTCGTTGATCGCTTCGTATCACAGGTCAAAGGCCTGAAGTACGGCGACCCCAACCAGGCGGACACCGTCATTGGCCCGATCATCAACAAAAAACAACTGGCGGCGCACATGGCGCACATCGAGGGCGCGCGCACCGCCGGCGCACGCCAAGTGGTGGGCGCGGATCCGCAAGGCCAAGTATTGCCGCCTCATGTGTTCGTGGACGTGAACAATGAAATGCGAATCGCCCAGTATGAAATGTTTGGCCCGATCGCCCCCATCATCAAGGTTCACAGCGAGGCGGAAGCACTGCAAATCGCCAACGGCACGCCCTATGGGCTCTCCAGCGCCGTCTTTACACGCGACGAACAGCGCGGCGTGCGATTTGCGCTGGGCGTGCAGGCAGGCATGACCCATGTCAACGACCATAGCGTCAACGACACCCCGAGCGGCCCCTTTGGCGGCGAAAAAAACAGCGGCATCGGGCGCTTCGGCGGCGAATGGATCATGCATGAATTCACCCGGAATCATTGGGTAACCATTCAACACGGCCGGCAGGATTATCCATTCTGAACGATCGGAATGCCCCTCGGGTTCCCCAGAATTTTCCCTGCTCGGAACCGGGGGGACTGTTTCGTCAATGATGCGGTGCAACCCACAGCTGCGCGAGCCCGATCGCGCTCTTGATCTCCAGCTTGGCGAAAATACGCGCGCGGTGCACCTCGACCGTGCGCACGCTGATGAAAAGCGCATCACCGATCTGCTTGTTGGTCTGCCCGGCCACGATGCGCTCGGCGATCGCGTATTCGCGCGGGGTCAGGCGCGTGCTCAGGTCTCGGGATTCCGATGACGCGGCGGCCGCGCCATCGACATAGTCCAGGCTTTCCAGCACCCGATCCACCAATTTATTGTCGGAGAACGGCTTTTCAAGAAAATCATAGGCGCCGCTTTTCAGGGCCTCGACCGCCATGGGAATATCGCCATGCCCGGTCAGGAAAATGACCACGTGATGCGCGGCCAGGCCGCCCTCTTTCAATTTCGCCAGCAATTCCAATCCGCTCATGCCGGGCATGCGCACATCGATGAGCAGGCAGGCCGGCAGCCGCGCAAGACTACGTCCACCCCATGCCGCCAGGAACGCCGGCCCGTCGGCGAAAACCTGGAGCGCCAGCCCACGAGAACGGAACAACGCCCCCAGGGCGTCGCGGATGATCTCGTCGTCGTCGACCAGATAAACGGTTTTCATGATTGCCCTTCGAGCACCTTCAGATCGAAATAGAAACACGCGCCGCCGCCCTCGCCTCCGCGGTATTGAAGGCGGGAACCCATCAGCTCCAGGGCCGAGCGGCACACCGCCAGCCCCATGCCCATGCCGTCGGATTTGGTCGTGAAGAAAGGCGACTCCATAGCCTGCAACGCGTTTTCTTGCGTCAACCCCGCGCCCCAATCCCGCACCGACACGCACACCGCCGTGGCGGATTCGCCGGCCTGGACGAGGTCGGCGGAAATGATCACGCGACGCTCCGATGGCGGTAATTGCGCCATGGCTTCGAACGCATTGCGTGTGAGATTGAGCAGAACCTGCTCGAGCAGAACCCGATCCGCCAGCACCCGGGGAAGCGTCGCCGGAATGGACATCTGGATGGGCTCCCCGGCGCGCGCTGTCTGCAACCGGATCAGGTGCAGGAGCTCGGCGATGACTTCATCCAGGGCCACCGGGCCGGGCAGCGGTTCCGTCTTGCGCACGAAATGATGGACGCGGCGTATGATCCGCCCCGCCCGTTCGGCCTGGCTGCGCGCCTTGTCGATCAGGCCGCATGACTCCGTGTCGTTGCCACCGCCGTGCGCCATGACATTGAGCGCCGCAGTGCAGTAGCTGTTGATTGCCGCCAGCGGCTGGTTCAGCTCGTGCGCCAGGGCGGAAGCCATTTCACCCATCGTCATCAGGCGCGCCATGTGATTCATGCGCTCGTTTTGCTGGTGCTGGAATTCCTGCGCGCGCTTTTGCTCTGTCATGTCGATGATGGAGGCCATCCAGCCCGTCTGTTTCCCCGCGCCGTCGAGCAATGGCGCTTCGCTGACCAGCACGGTCAGCCGGGTCCCGTCGCGACGGACATACGTCGATTCGCAGGCTTTATTGGACAGCGTTCCCGCCATCAGCTGGGCATGGCGCTGGCGCGAGCGATCTTTCAGTTCCAGCGCCAGGTAAGGCATGTCGGGCCCGTGCCCGATCAGATCTTCGGGGCCGTAGCCGACCATCTCGCAGAACGCGGGGTTCACGTACGTGATGCGGCCATCGAGATCGCGCGCCCGCAAACCCGAGACCAGCGAATCCTCCATGGCCTGCCGCAAGGCCTGCTGTTCACGCAAGGCATTCTCCGCGCGGCTGCGGCGAACCAGGTCGCGCCACAACAGCCATGCCGACCACGCCAGCAGCAGCGACAGCGCGATCACCACGCCCGTCAGCATATTCGGCACCAGGTGAGGCAACCCATGAGTGCTGTTGGCGTTCAGGTAGAACGCTTGGTCGGCCACGCCCGCCTCGATGCGATGGGTATAGACGCCCAGCCCCTTGACGCTGGCGTCGCGCACAGCCAGCAGGTTGCCATCGAGGTCGGTCAGGGTCACTTCGTTGTCGTGGGCGAACCACCATGGCAGCGTGCTGTTGAGCAGGCGCTCCAGCGACACCACCGCGAGCAGCGCATGAACATGCTGGCTGCCGGGAACGGGCACCGCCAGCAAAAGATCGTGCCGCGTCCCATCGCCGCCCAGCAGCGTGGCCGCAGGTCGCCCCAAGCGCAGGGCGCGCTCCAGCGTATCGCGCCAGACCTGCGCCCGGCCGGCTGCGGCATTCGGCATATCGTTGCCCGAGTACGCGGGGAGGCAGGACTGCGACGGGAGACCTGAGACAACGCGGCACAACGCGCGGGCCTCGACGCTACGCTGCAGCAGATCGGCGGCGCGGCGCTGGAAGAGGACGACATCGTCCGGAGCGGCATCGAGGTCGCGCCCCATGATGCGCATGGCCTCGATCAGACGCTGGGATTCAAAGTCGATGGCCTGTTCCGCCCACAGCGTATCGGAAATGAGCTGCTCGCCGCGCTGATCGCGCTCGAAGCGCGACGACACCAGCAAGGCTGCAATGGCACCCGCCACAATGAGCACGATGACCGCCAGAGGCAACCCCACAAGCCAGCGCGGCGATGCGTAATCTTGCCTCGGCATAGCGCCGGAGCGAGTGTTCATTCGGGAAAGTCCTGAATCATGAATGTGGGATATACGTATTGTCGGCGACGGTGCCCATGGCTGAAACTTCCTGGGCACCCGAAAAAAGCACCCCTCCGATCATAGGTCGGCTCTGTGCGCCATAAATACTTTACACGAGGAAACAAGCCATGAAACTTCGGTACCTGATTGCCGGCCTTTGTCTGTCCGCCGTGGCGCTGAGCGCCGGGGCCGAAACGCCCATCGTCATCAAATTCAGCCACGTGGTCGCATCGGACACCCCCAAGGGCAAGGCCGCCGATTACTTCAAGAAACTGGCCGAGGAACGCACCCAGGGCCGCGTCAAGATCGAAGTCTACCCCAACAGCCAGCTCTACAAGGACAAGGAAGAGCTTGAAGCCCTTCAGCTGGGTTCGGTGCAGATGCTGGCGCCATCGCTGGCCAAGTTCGGCCCGCTGGGCGTCAAGGAATTCGAACTCTTCGACCTGCCCTACATCTTCGACAACTACACCGATCTGCACAAAGTCACCGACGGCCCGGTGGGCAAGCAGCTGATGTCCAAGCTGGAATCCAAGGGCATCAAGGGCCTGGCCTACTGGGACAACGGCTTCAAGGTCATGACCGACAACAAGCCCCTTCGCGTTCCGGCCGATTTCCGCGGCCACAAAATGCGCATCCAGTCGTCCAAGGTGCTCGATGCCCAGTTCCGCGCCCTGGGTGCCATTCCCCAGGTCATGGCGTTCTCCGAGGTCTACCAGGCGCTGCAGACCGGCGTGGTCGACGGCACGGAAAACACCCCATCCAACATCTACACGCAGCGCATGAACGAAGTGCAAAAATACCTGACGCTGTCGGACCACGGTTATATCGGCTACGCAGTGATCGTCAACAAGAAGTTCTGGGACGGCCTGCCCGCCGATATCCGCGACACGCTTGAAGGCGCCATGCATGACGCCACCCAGTACGCCAACGACATCGCCAAGAAGGAAAACGACGACGCCATGGCCAGCATCAAGGCCGCCGGCAAGACCGAAATCATCACACTGACGCCCGCACAAAAGGACGAGTGGAAGAAGGCCATGGCGAGGGTGCACCTCCAGCAAGAGAGCCGCATCGGCAAGGAACTGATCGGAGAGGTCTATCAGACAACCGGGAAGCGTCTGTAATCATGATGAAGCTACTCGACCGCCTGGAGGAATGCCTGATCGCGTTCCTGATGGGCGCCGCGACGCTGGTCATCTTCGTAGCGGTGCTGCACCGCTACGCCGCCGGCGTGAATATCCCTTATTTGCAGGACTGGCTGCTGTCGCTCAACACCAGTTGGGCGCAGGAACTGTGCATCTACATGTTTGTCTGGATGGCCAAGTTCGGCGCCGCCTATGGCGTGCGCACCGGCATCCACGTCGGTGTGGATGTCATGGTCAACCGCCTTCAGCCGGCGTCGCGCAAGATCTTCATCGTCACCGGGCTGCTGGCCGGCGCGCTGTTCACCGGGGTCATCGGCTCGCTCGGCGTCAAGTTCGTCTGGGCGCTGGCGCAAACCGACCAGATCTCGCCTGACCTGGAGCTGCCGCGCTGGATCGCCTTCCTGTGCGTGCCATTGGGATCCTACTTGATGTGCTTCCGCTTCCTGCAAGTCTGTGCGCAGTTCCTGCAAAGCGGCAACGTGCCCAAGCATGACCACTCGCATGTGGAAGGCATTGAACCGCAGCCCGCCCTGGGAACCCTATCATGAGCCAAAGCATCCCGCTCGCGACGCCGGCCGTCGGCGATCCGCGCATCACACGCAATATCTTCATCATCCTGGCCGTGGTGCTCGGCGCTCTGCTGTTCGCGTTCGGCAAAACCGCATTCATCTTCTGCCTGCTCATTGTGATGCTGCTCACGGGCATGCCGGTGTCCATTGCACTGGGCCTGACGGTGCTCACCTACCTGTTCACCATGACGCAGGTACCGATCGAATCGGTGGCCATGAAGCTGTTCACGGGCATCGAGAACTTCGAGATCATGGCGATCCCGTTCTTCATCCTGGCCGGCGGCTTCCTGACGCATGGCGGCGTGGCCAAGCGCATGATCAATTTCGCCACCAGCATCATCGGCCACCTGCACGGCGGTCTGGGCCTGGCGGGCGTGCTCGCCTGCGCCATGTTCGCGGCCATTTCAGGCTCAAGTCCGGCCACGGTCATGGCCATCGGCTCGATCATCCTGCCCGCCATGTTGCAGCAAGGATTCCCCAACAAATTCGGTGCGGGCATCATCACCACGTCGGGCTCGCTGGGCATCCTGATCCCGCCCTCCATCGTCATGGTGCTGTATTCGGTGTCCACCAACACCTCGGTGGGCGACCTGTTCATCGCCGGGGTCGTACCGGGCATCTTGCTGGCGCTGCTGCTGGGTTTCGTGACCTGGTACATGGCGCGCAAAAACAACTACCCCCGGTTCTGCGAATTCGAACAGCACAGTCCCACGACCGCTACCGGCTACGCCCTGTGGGGCCTGCTGCTGTGCGTGGGCTTTACCATCGTGCCGCCGGCAATTGCCATCGCGCTGCTCTATGGCCTGCTGTCCCTCACCGCTCCGGCTGTGGCTCAGGGCATAGGCCTGTTCGGCGTACTGATATCGATCGCATGGCTCTACACGGCCTACCGCCTGGGCCGGGGCTTCACCCACGCCAAGCTGCTGCCCTACGAATCGCAGCGCGTATGGTCCACTTACTGGGAAAGCGTCTGGGGTCTGCTGCTCATCGTCGTGGTCATGGGCGGCATCTACGCCGGCGTGTTTACGCCGACCGAGGCTGCCGCCATGAGCGCGGTGTACGCCTTCTTCGTCTCGACCTGTGTCTATGGCGACATGCCCATCAAGAAGGTCCCGAAAGTCCTGCTGGACTCGGCCAGCATGAGCGCGATGCTGCTCTACATCATCACCAACGCGGTGCTGTTCTCCTTCCTGATGACCTCCGAGAGCATTCCACAGCAAATGGCCAGCTGGATCCTGGCCCAGGGTCTGGGCCCCATCGCATTTCTGCTGGTGGTCAACGTGCTGCTGCTGCTGGCCGGCAACGTCATGGAGCCTTCGTCCATCGTGCTTATCATGGCACCCATCCTGTTTCCGGTCGCGCAGAAACTGGGCATCGACCCGATTCACTTCGGAATCCTGATGGTCGTGAACATGGAAGTCGGCATGTGCCACCCACCCGTCGGCCTGAACCTGTACGTGGCCAGCGGCATCACCAAGATGGGGATCACGGAACTGACGGTGGCCGTGGCGCCATGGCTTTTCGCGATGATCGGGTTCCTGCTGCTGGTGACCTACGTGCCCGCAGTCTCCACCTGGCTACCCTATGCGCTGAAATGAAACGCTGAACCGTGGGTGCCCAAATTTGCCAGATTGGCGGATGCCGGCTTGGAGTTGCTCGATGCTCTCGAAACGGTTCAGATAGAAGAACTCAGACTGCGGGGTGCCGAAGAAGCTTTCCATGGCGGCATTGCCCAGACAGTTTCCCTTGCGTGACATGCTCTGGGTCAGGCCCCGATCGGTGGTAGAGGCGGCCGCTGACTTCGAGCAGGGATACCGTCACCTTCCTTCGACATTTCAGAGAAAATGTCGGCATGAACAAACCAGATAAGTTTTCCGCTAAGGCCCGCATCGCCGCTAATTCTGGTCTCACCCAGGCAGGACACCTGACCGCCAGAGCCGACCCCGACCTGGACAACACCGCCACCGCCATCGCGCGGGTCCTCGCGGGCAGCCTGCAGGTGCTGGCGTTCCCCAGCGCCAGCCACGTCTATAACCCACTGATCTACATGTGGCCGGCGCACCGTGAATACATGCAGCGGTACGGCAACCTGAAGGGCCGCATCCTGCTGGTCGGAATGAACCCCGGCCCTTGGGGCATGGCCCAGACCGGGGTCCCCTTTGGCGCGGTTTCCATGGCACGCGACTGGCTGAAGATCGAAAAACCCCTGGGCGGCCCACTGCCGGATCAGCACGAAAAATACCCGATCACCGGCTTTGCCTGCCACCGGAGCGAAGGCAGCGGGGATCGCTTCTGGGGCTGGGCGCGGCGGCGCTTTAATAGCCCCGACCGGTTCTTCCAGGACATTTTCGTCTGGAACTACTGCCCTCTGCTGTTTCTACGCAATAACCGCAATCTGGTCCCGGAACAATTGCACAAGGCGGAACGCGAACCGTTATTTGGCATCTGTGACGCAGCACTGAACGCCGTGATTCATGCGATCGGGCCCCGTGTCGTGGTTGGTATCGGACGCTTTGCCCATGGCCGCGCGCAGGCCATCGCGGGCGACAAGGTGCCGACGGCCTACCTGTTACACCCCAGCCCGGCCAATCCCGCCGCGAACCAGGGCTGGGCCGACATCGCTGACCAGACCCTGGCTCCTTGGCTGTGACGGCGTGCTCAGTCAAGGCCAGGCAGCCGGGCCCAAAGGCACCATCCCGGGGGGACGAGTTTGTTTTCTAATCCGGTTTGCGCGCCAGCATCGTGGCGAACTGCAGGCGGGCCCCATTGTGCATGGTGCCCGGATCCTCGTTGTATTTGACAAGTTCCCAGCCCGCATAGGCTTGGCTCAGCTCACCCGGCTTCAGGGTAAACGGGAAATTCATGGGGCAAGGATATGCGTCGGTATCCATCGCGCAGACGATCAGGTTGTATCCCCCAGGCAGGGTGTGATGCTGCATGTCGGACAACACCGCGCTGACACGCGACGGATCGAGGAACATCAGGGTCACGGTGCAGGCGATAAAGCCATAATCCGCACCGATACTGGCTTGCTGGATGTCATAGACCTGCGGCCTGATTGTCCGGATTCCTTCCTGATCGACGATGGACTGCAACGTGGCTATGGCGTTGGGGTTGGCATCAACAGCGGTGACCTCGAAACCACGCTGACTCAGATACAGAGCATTACGCCCGCTCGAGCACCCCATATCCAGGGTATTGCACGGCTCGATGAGCTCGCACGCCTTCACGACTTCGCTGTGGGCCGGGGTCAGACCGTAGCGGCCGTTCAAATCTTCCATCGACTAGCATCCTTGAAAATCATGACAGGCCAAGGGCCTGGGCCGCTGCCCGGTGAAGGCGGCGATCGCCCGGTGATGATAGCCCTTCCAGTCGAAGTCCGCCCGGTGAAATGGACGGGAAACAATCTGGGTCGCCTCGCTGATTGTTCCATATATGAAAATTAGAATCGGCAAATACCGCCTTTTTCTCTGTTCCCATACTTAATAAAATATCAGTAGAACGAAGCGCATGTCCTGGCAAGGCGAGGAAAAGAACATGAACGCTACGGTACGCGTGGCAATACAGGCAAGGAAATGACATGGGACTTTTGATCAATGGAAAATGGCAGGATCAGTGGTACGACACGGACAGCACGGGTGGGCGCTTCGTGCGCAGTGATGCGCAGTTTCGCAGCTGGATCACGCCGGATGGCCACCCGGGGCCTTCCGGCACAGGGGGCTTTCGCGCCGAAGCGGGGCGCTACCATCTCTATGTGTCATTGGCCTGCCCATGGGCGCACCGTGTCCTGATCCTGCGAGCCCTGAAGGGCCTGGAAACAATGATCAGTGTGTCGGTCGTCAACCCCTACATGGGGAGTGTCAGATTTTTTGTGGGCGGGGCGATTTGACATTGGTTAATCCCTGGCCTCAGTGAACCGTTCACCGAACAGAATGGCGAACTGGTTCATCGCCGCCTTCCAAGTGTGAACGGATCGGGATGGCTTGGCCAGGATGTTTCTGAGCGCCAGCCACAGCAGCTTCACAGCCGCCTCATCGCTGGGGAACTGGCCCCGGTTCTTGATAATTTTACGCAGCTGCCGGTTCATGTTCTCGATGGCGTTGGTGGTGTAGATCACTCGCCGGATATCGGGCGGGAAGATGAAGAACGGCACCACATGCTCCCAAGCCCGTTCCCAGGCGGCCACAATGGTCGGGTAGCGGGTACCCCAGGGGCCATCGGCGAAGGCCTGCAGGGCCTCTCGGGCCTGCTGTTCGTTGGCGGCGGTATAGATGGGCTTGAGCGCGGCAGCGACCAATTTACGGTCCTTCCAGCCCGCGTAATCCAAGCTGTTGCGCATCAGGTGCACGATGCAGGTCTGCACCGTCGTCTTCGGGAAGACCGCGTTAATGGCCTCGGGCAGGCCCTTTAAGCCATCCACCACGGCGATCAGGATGTCCTGGCAGCCTCGGTTTTTCAGTTCATTGAAGACCTTGAGCCAGAATTTTGAGCCCTCGGTTTGTTCGATCCACAGCCCCAGCACGTCGCGTTCCCCGTTGGCGTCGATGCCCAGGGCCAGGTAGACGGCCTTGTTGACCACCAAACCATCAGTGCGGATCTTCACCCGCAGTGCGTCAAATAAGACGACCGGGTACATGCGCTCCAAGGGGCGGTTCTGCCAGGCGACGGTCTCGGCCATCACCTCGTTGGTCACCTCGCTGATGAGCTCGGGCGAAACGTTCGTGCCATAGGTCTCGGCGAGAAAAGCCTGGATCTCGCGCACGCTCATGCCACGGGCATACAGGGCAATGATGCGCTCATCGAACCCGGCGAAATGGCGTTCATGCTTGGGGATGAGCACCGGCTCGAAGCTGCCGTCGCGGTCTCGGGGCAGCTGTACCTGCACCGAACCGTGCTTGGTCAGCAGCGTCTTGGTGCTCACGCCGTTGCGCTCATCGGTCTGCGCGGCGGGCTTGTCCTCACCGGGGCGGTAGCCCAGGTGCACGTTCATCTCCGCACCCATGGCCCGCTCGATGACCGCGCGGCCGAAGGCATCGATCAGGTCCTCGACCTCCATGGCTGACATCGGGCCTTCGACCAGGCCGTCCAGTAGGTGCTCAGGCAGCTTGGGCAGCCGCGCCTCGCGGGCGGCCGCCTGCGCCGCGATGGATGGTTTCTTGTGTTTCACGGGCATATCCATGATCGTTTTCTCTCATGTTATGCCTCGCCCACAAAATTCCGGACACTCTCCCTACATGGGCGATCATGGCTGGACATTCGAGCCCGGTCCCGGGGTGATCGCCGACCCGGTTGGTGAAACCCAATATCTCTATCAGGTCTACCTGCGCGCACAAGCCGATTACAGCGGACGAGTCACGGTGCCCATCCTGTGGGACCTGCAGCAAAACACGATCGTCAACAACGAATCCTCCGAAATCATCCGCATGTTAAATTCGGCCTTCGACGGCATTGGCGCGCGGGAAGGCGATTACGCTCCGGCCGCGCTATTGCCCGAGATCGACGCCATCAACAGCAAGGTCTACGATGCCGTCAACAACGGGGTTTATAAAGCCGGTTTTGCAACATCGCAGCAAGTTTACGAGCAGGAAGTCAGCGCGCTGTTTGCTTGCCTGGACACCCTGGAAGACAAGCTGGGCCGCCAGCGCTATTTGCTGGGCGACCGGCTCACCGAGAGCGACTGGCGGCTGTTCACCACGCTGATCCGGTTCGACACCGCCTACTACGGCCACTTCAAATGCAATCTGAAGCGCCTGGTCGACTATAAAAATCTCTGGAGCTACACCCGCGAGCTGTATCAACGGCCAGGTATCGCGGACACCGTGAACTTCGATCACATCAAGCTGCATTATTATCGTAGCCACCGAAGCATCAATCCGAATGGCATCGTCCCCCTCGGACCCACGCTGGATCTTGGTCGAGCACCCGATCGCGTTGTCTCCGAGACTATGTCATCAGCTCCGCCCGTCCCGACCGTTTCGCGATAGACGACCTGCGTTCAATACCCGCTATTCAGCCAGCAGCAACGCATCCAGATCGATGATGGCGATCTGGCGTTGCCCCGTTTGCCTGATCCAGCCGGCCGCCTCGAATTCACCCAATCGACGGCTGACGGTTTCGGGCGTGGTGCCCAGGAACGACGCCAGGTTTCTACGGCTCATGGGCAAGCTGAAGTCGCTGGAATTTGCCTGTTCCGCCTGATCGGCCAGATACAGCGCCAGCCTGGCATTGATCGATGCGGTGGCAATGGCCGCTGTTTGTTTTTCACTGGCTCCCAGGCGCCGCGACAGCTCGGCCAGCACATGCAGGCCGATGTCGGGATATTCGAGCAGCAGCTCGCGCACATCGGCCTGGTGGATCGTACAGACTTGGGATGTCTGCATGGCTTCGGCATAGGAGTCGTAATCGCTCGAAGAGAACAGGTCGAGCTCGCCCGCGAAATCACCCGCCTTCAATATCCGGACGAGTTGCTCTTTGCCTGAATCGGAAAGACGATAGACCTTGACGCTTCCTCGATGGACGATAAACAGTTTGTCCGATTTGTCGCCGGGCCCATGAATGAATTCCCCTCGCTCATAGGTGCGCATGAACGCCTTCTTGGCGACAGACTCAAGCGCCTTGGGCGGCAAGTGGTTGAAGATCGGGACCCGCGACACGCACAGGACCCGCACGTGGCCGCCCCCTGTTTCAGACGATTCAGGAACAGAATTCATGCTCATGCGAATTGACTCCTGGGTCGTGGCAGGGCTCGCGCAAACGCTCCCGGCGCCCGGTAGCGTATCAGTCTAATTGCATTGAGGGTCACGATCAGCACGCTCAATTCATGAATCAGCATGCCTGACGCCAGGAAGATCTTGCCCAGCAACACGCCGGCCAGCAACAGGACGACGGTGCCCACGGCCAGGGCCGTATTCTGCTTCATGTTGCGCACGGTAGCCTTGGATAGCGAATACGCATGGGAAAACTGGTCCAGCCGGTCCGACATCAGCACGATATCGGCTGTTTCCATCGAGATGTCGGTCCCGCCGGTCCCCATCGCCAGACCGACGTCAGCCATCGCCAGTGCCGGCGCATCGTTGACGCCATCGCCGACCATCGCCACGCGATAGCCTTCGCTCGTCAGCTTCTTGACCCAGGCCACCTTGTCCTGCGGCAACAGTTCAGCATGAACCGCATCCAGGCCGAGCTCGTCGCCCACCAGTTGCGCCGTATGGCGATTGTCGCCGGTGAGCATGATGGCCTTTTTCACGCCGGCATCCCGCAGTTGTGCGATGGCGGCCTTGGCCTCGGGCTTGATCTGGTCCGCAATCGAGATAACCCCCGCCAACTGCCGATCGACCGCCACCAGCACCGCGGTGTTGCCGGCTTTCTCGCGATTGATTGCATAGGCTTCGGCATCCGCATCGATGGTCACGCCCTGATCCACCATAAGTTTACGGTTGCCGATGGCCAGATGCCGGCCCGCTACGGTAGCGATCATGCCACCGCCCTTCACGATTTCCACATCTTGCGGCTCGTGCGCCAGGGAAAGCTCACGCTTTCTAGCTTCGCCGACGATGGTCTGGCCCAAATGGTGTTCGGAAACCTTTTCGGCGTCCGCCACCATACGCAGCAGCGTGCTGTCGTCCATGCCCCAGCTCTTGATGTCGGTGACTTCGGGCTTGCCCTTGGTCAGCGCGCCGGTCTTGTCGAAAACGACCGCGTCGATCCTGGAAAGCTTTTCCATGATTTCGCCACCCTTGACCAGTACACCGTTGCGCGCGCCGTTACCGATACCCGCCACCATGGATACCGGTGCCGAGATGACGAGGGCCCCCGGACAGGCGATGACCAGAAACGTGAGTGCGAGTTCGACGTTGCGCGACACTGCATACACGAGGATGGACAGAACGACGATGCCGGGTGTATAGATCTGTGCGAATCGATCCAGGAATTTCTGTGTTTTGGTCCTGGATTCCTGTGCCTCTTCCACCATTTCGATGATTTTCGCGAAAGTGGTGTCGTCGCCCACGCGGTCGGCGGTGACTTCGATATAGCCGCTGTCCAGAATGGTGCCGCTGAACACCCGGTCGCCCACAGCCTTGCCGGCGGGCACGGATTCACCTGTGATGGCCGCTTCGACGATCAGCGCCCGGCCTGCGGCAATCACACCGTCCACCGCAACCTTTTCACCAGAGCGGATCAGCACCCGGTCGCCCTTGACGACTTCCTCGACCGGGACCTTGATGTGGCCTTCCGCGCGGATCACCGTGGCTTCCGTCGGCGTCTGGTCGATCAGTTCACGCAGGGAAGACCGCGTTTTTTCGAGGGTGCGCGATTCAAGATACCCGCCAAAAATGAAGAGAAAGGTCACAACAGCGGATTCAACGTATTCGCCAATGATCAAGGCGCCGACGACTGCGATGGTCACCAGCAATTCAATACTGAAGGCTTTCATGCGCAGCGCCTTGAAGGCCTTGATGGCAATGAAATAGCCGGCGAACAACGAAGACCCAATCAAGACATAGTCCTTCCATTGGGCGAACCCCGCCAAATGCAACGCCAGTGCGATCGCCAGCAGCAGACCTGCGCCGCCAGCGACCTGGGCATTATTGATAAGTTTCATGTCGTGCTCCGGTCGTGTTTACGAAACTTTCCTGGACAGCACCGGATAACCCAACTGCACGATGGCGTTCTGCAGTATGTCGGCATCTGTCCTGGATGAATCGAACTCGGCCCGGACACGGCCGGAATTGAACATCACCTTGACTTCATTTACACCGTCGACCTTGGAGACGGTATTCTCGATTTTTTTGACACAGGAAGGACAGGTGAAGGGTTCCATATTGAAAACGACTTTTTGCATGTCATGCTCCTGATTGATGAATTGACGACTTCATCTTAACGAAGCCTTACCCTTCAGGCATTGACCGCCGACAAGTTTCAGAAAATCATTCAAATACACAGAAATCATTCTCAATCAACACTAATCGGCTGATTGCCAATTCCAGAGCACACGGATATTTTCAATTAGAATCCAGGACCGATTCGCATTAATTTTTATTCACGCCCATTTAAGGATTCAGACGACCTGCCCGTGTCCGGCCTTGGCCGCGTGACAGCTCCATCATCCCTACGGTTTACGCCGTACATCCCATCCTGAACCGCAATACCCGCCGACCGATCGGCCGATCCATAAGACCCCTGGCGGGCGCCCCTTGATTTCCGCCGGCCCGCGCACATAATAAGTATTGGAGGCGGTGGTTGCGCTTCCACAGTCCCGGCAGGCGGATCCGACATGGTCGGCTGGAAGGCATGCCTGCTTTGATACAGCAATGTCCGAGAGGTATTTACAATGGCTAACAACTTGACGCGCTTCAGTCCTTTCAGCGACCTGGCGCGCTTTGATGCTTTTCACGATTTCGACGACTTCTTCAAGCATCCGTTCCTGGGCAACCTCATTCCAACTCAAGCGAATCCGCGCATCAACCTGGATGTTACGGAGTCTGATCAATCCTATGTCGTCAAGGCCGAAGTGCCTGGTGTCAAAAAGGAAGACATCAAGGTCACGGTGGACGGCAACACGGTGACCATCCGGGCGGAATCGAAACGTAACACCGAGGAAAAGCAAGGCGAGACCGTGGTGCGCAGCGAACGCTACTTCGGAGTGCAATCGCGCAGCTTTAGCCTGCCGCACGATATCGACGACGGCAAATCATCGGCCCGCTACCAGGACGGCATCCTGGAGCTGACTTTGCCGAAACGCGCCGGCGGCGGCGGTGCGAAAACCTTGTCGATCTCGTAACACGGAATGCGCATTCAGTGATGCGTATGGCCCCCCGGCCTTCCGGCCAGGGGGCCCGAGCACGGTCACAGACGTAACTGGCGTCGCTAAAGCACTGATCTTCCTGTAATATGTTCAATTGCTGCAACGCAGCAATTGACAGTCCCATCGAGCGCCTCCGGTCGAATGCGGTCATCGCCAGCCCAGGCCTCACAACGGAGAACCACACATGGAAGATTTGCACCAACAGATCCGCGATAGCCAGAAGGCACTGCTGGCGCGTGTGCATCATGTCCAGTTTCTGTTTCTGGATGGCTTCGAGAAGCTTGTCAGCCTCAACCTTCAGGCAGTGCGAGGCCGCCTCGATGAGGCAGTTGACCGGGTCAAGACATCCGATACGCAATCAGGAGAGCCTGATCCTCTGGCGCAGTTTGCACAGCGGGTGCGGCATCAGTTCGACCATCACCTGGCTTATGGACGCCAGCTCGGTGAAATCATCGAGGGCCTGCAGTCTGGCCTGCATAAACTGACACTGACCGAACTCGATCGTGATCAGCCTCCGGCAGTCGTTGCCCCTTCCCGGACTCGGCCCGTCATCAAACGGCCTACGCGTCAGACCGTAAAATCCGCCGTCCGGGATGCGCAGTCCGGCGCAAAGCCTGTCGCTGCAGCAGCCGCGCCCACAAAGGAGAAAGCCGCCAAAGCCCCGTCGCGCACCAAGCGCCAGGCGGCATCTCATCCGCGTTCCGCAAAACCGCCTGTCATGAGCAAGCCGGATAAGGGCCTGCCCGCAGCCAAGGCGGTTGCCAAGACCGCTGCTAAACGGGGCGCACCGGCCGTCAAACCAGTCGTGCGCCCGGCTGCCGCGGTCACACGCCAACCGGCTGTTGCACCAGTGACGTCAGTGGCGGCGCCACAGCCGACGACCGCCGCTGCGGCGAGGAAGCCTGCGCAGCCACCGGTCAACGTCATCGGCCATCTGGTTGCGCAGACGACGCCAGAGGGTTCAGAAAAGGACTCCTCCCAGTCGTAGGCGAATTTACTGATCGCCGATCCCGCTGCGCCAGGCCGCCTCGTCGGCCTGGCGCAGCACATTGCCGAGCGCCACGCGCTTGATGCGCGGCGGTTTCACCGCACCAACCGCCACGCCTGCTAAGATCCAGACTCGCGTTTTCTTATTTCGGTGCCCCTCTTGAATGCCCGCCAACTGCTCGGCCTCGTTCTGCTCACGCTGATGTGGGGCTTGAACTGGCCTGTGATGAAACTGGGCCTGCACGAGTGGAGCCCATTATGGTTTCGCGCTGTGACCATGGCCGGCGGCGCCCTGGTGCTGCTGATCTATTACCGGCGACAAGGGGTTCCGCTGCTGCCGTGCGGCGCGCGGCAATGGCGCAGCGTCGTCGTGCTGGGCCTGCCCAACGTGATGGGCTGGCACGGCCTATCCATCATCGGGGTCTCTCTGCTACCGGCAGGGCGGGCCGCCATCCTGGGCTTCACCATGCCCGTGTTCACCGTGCTGCTATCCGTGTTTTTTTACGGAGAACGCTTCACGGCGCGCCTGGCCCTGGCCGTCAGTGCCGTCCTGATCGCCATCGCCCTGCTGCTTTGGAACGAGCTCAGCAGGCTCGCCGGCAGCCCCGTGGGCATTGTGTGGATGCAGGCAGCCGCGTTTTGCTGGGCGCTGGGCACAGTCTGGATGCAGCGCGCAAAACTGACGCTGGCACCCGAAACCCTGGTGATCTGGATGCTGGCGCTGTCATCGCTGGCCCTCGGGCTGGTGGCTTCGGTCACTGAACCCGCACCGCAATGGCCTGCAAGCCCCGCCATGTGGGGTGTACTGTTATGGTCGATGCTGCTGAATTACGGCGCAGCCCAGGTCATCTGGTTCGCCATGGCGCGCGCCTTGCCGGCATCCACCAGCGCCATGAGTGTCACCGCCATACCGATCGTCGGCATCCTGAGCAGCATGCTGATCGGCGAACGGCCCAGTTGGCAGGACGGTCTGGCCGTCGTGTGCGTGGTGGTGGCCATCAGCGCCGTATTGCTGCGGCCGGTCAGGCGCGGCAAGCAGGCCTGACGCAACCAGTTCCTCAGCATGATCCGCAGCGATGATCGACTGTTATTGGCGCACAGAATTTGGATTGCCGGGCGAAAGCGCGGCGTTCGACCCAGCGGGCTTCATCCTTTCAGCTGCAGGATTCCGCTGCGCCAGCGCCCAGGCCACGTGCTCGCGCACCAGAGCGCTTTCGTGGTCGGCACGGGTCAGTAATGCCGCGCGCAACTCTTGCGCCTGTGCCTCATTGGCCTGGCGCAGCGCATTGCCCAGCGCCACGGCAATGTTGCGCAGCCAGCGTTCATGGTCGATGCGCCGGATCGGCCCACCCTCGGTCCGCTTGAGGAACATCGCCTCGTCCCAGGCGAACAGTTCCACGAGCTGCTGGCCGACCAACGGCGAGCGCTCATCGAAGTCGGGGAGTTCCGTGGCCTGAGCGTACTTGTTCCAGGGACAGATCGTCTGGCAGTCATCGCAGCCATAGATATGATTGCCCATCAGGGGGCGCAGTTCCTCTGGGATAGGGCCGTGATTTTCGATGGTCAGATAGGAAATGCAGCGGCGCGCATCCACCACACCGGGAGCAATGATGGCACCCGTGGGGCAAACGTCGATGCACGCGGTGCAGGTGCCGCAATGCGCACTGACCGGATCGGTCGGATCCAGTGCGAAGTCCACGAAAATTTCACCCAGGAAAAACATCGATCCCGCATCGCGCGAGAGCACCATGGAATGCTTGCCGCGCCAGCCCTGGCCGCTGCGGCTGGCCAGTTCTTTTTCCAGGACCGGCGCCGAATCCGAAAAGACGCGGTAGCCGAACGGGCCGACCAGGGCCTCGATCCGGTCGCACAATTTTTGCAAGCGGGCACGCACCACCTTGTGATAGTCACGCCCTCGGGCATAGAGCGACACCACGCCCTCGCCGGGTTCGTCCAACCGTGCGCGTTCGCGGTCCTGCCAGTCGGGCGCCGTGCCGCGCGGCAGGTAGGGCATGCGCGCGGTGATCACGCTGACCGTGCCGGGAACCAGTTCCGCCGGGCGGGCGCGCTTCAGGCCATGGCGTTCCATGTAGTGCAGGTCGCCGTGGTAGCCCAGGGCAAGCCATTGCAGCAAACGCGGCTCGGCCGAGGATAAATCCACCCCTGAAACACCGATCTGGGAAAACCCCAGTTCCTGTGCCCAGGCCCGTATCTGGTGAATCCACTGGCTACTGCCGGTATTTGTCGGGGAAGATGTGGTCATGACCAGACGATATCGATAAGGTCCGTGCTGAGAATCGGCACGGTTTTCCGCTTCCCGCCCGGGGAGCGAAGGATATATTGTCGCAAAACGCTCATGCGACTGGAATTCCGACTAGGCTACAGTACTGAAACGTCCCTCTGGAATCCGCTTATCCGCATGGAGAGCCCGTTGCCGCCCAGTTCCCGACCGCGCCACCCGCCGCACCGACCCATGCAGCCCAGGGCGCGACACACAACCAAGACACCGCCGGCGCAGCCCCGCCTGCTCGTGCTCAACAAACCGTTCGGTGTACTGACCCAGTTCAGCGACGACCAGGGGCGTGCCACACTGAAGGATTTCGTCGACGTGCCAGACGTGTACCCGGCCGGACGGCTGGATCGCGATAGCGAAGGTCTGCTCCTGCTGACCAATGACGGACGTCTGCAGGCGCGCATCGCCGACCCCCGATACAAGATGGCGAAAACCTATTGGGTCCAGGTCGAAGGCGAGCCGACCGATGCCCAGTTGCAGCTTCTGCAAGACGGCGTCGTCCTGAAGGACGGCCCCACCCTGCCCGCCCAGGCGCGCCGCTTGGCGGAACCGCAACTCTGGCCCCGGGATCCACCGGTGCGTTTTCGCAAAAACATTCCAACCGCATGGCTGGAGATCACCATCCACGAAGGCCGCAACCGCCAAGTCCGGCGCATGACGGCCGCCGTGGGCCTGCCGACCCTGCGTCTGATACGGATGAGTATCGGGCCCTGGAGCCTCGAAGGCCTGCAGCCTGGGATGTGGCGCGAGGCAGCCCCGCTATGATTCGCCCTGTCGTGTCCATCCATAGAGGCCAGCCGTTGCCGCAACACCGCTACCCGATCCAGGAAAACGAAGTTGAAATCACCGCCATCCGCGCCCAAGGCGCCGGCGGCCAGAATGTCAACAAAGTTTCGAGCGCCGTCCATCTGCGCTTTGATATTCAGGCGTCTTCATTGCCCGAACCCATCCGCGAGCGATTGCTGAACCTGCGTGATCATCGCATCACCGCAACGGGCCTGATCGTGATCAAGGCGCAATCCAGCCGCAGTCAGATACAAAACCGGCTGGAAGCGCTGGCACGCCTGCAGGAACTCATCGACCGGGTCAGCGACACCCCTGAGATACGGCGCCCCACACGACCCACGCAAGGTGCCAGGCGTCGCCGCCTGCAGGAAAAAGCCGAACGCAGCGCCACCAAACAGCTGCGCGCCAGGATCACGGAGCATTAACGACGCGCCCTGAGTGTGGCCCGACGCGCTCCCGATTCCCATCACGCAGGAATTCCCGTAGGCTATCGGAAGGCATCGAGAGAGGGCTACCCATGAGACTCGCACGTTCCCTGCTGATCCTGTTGGCGATGTTCTTCGTCCGTCCAGCCGCTGCGGATATGGTAGCGGAACCCGTGACCTGGACCCTGAACGGCACACAATTCAAAGGCGTGCTCGTGTACGACGACGCATCGCACGACAAACGCCCCGGTCTGGTCATGGTGCCCAATTGGTCCGGCGTCAACGACATCGCCATCGCGAAAGCCAAGCGCGTCGCCGGACGGGACTACGTCATCCTGCTTGCCGACGTCTACGGCGAACACATCCGCCCGACGAACGCGGCGCAAGCCCAGGCTGCGGTCAAGCCCCTGTATGCCGACCGCAATCTCATGCGGGCGCGGATCGGCAAGGCCTTTGCACAACTGAAAGCCCAGGCTGGCCACGCGCCGATCGACCTATCCCGCCTGGCTGCGATCGGGTTCTGTTTCGGCGGCGCCGTCGTACTGGATCTGGCCCGCAGCGGCTCGGACGTCAAGGCCGTGGTCTCCTTTCACGGCGACCTGAGCACCGACGATCCCGCGCTGGCGAAAAACATCAAGGCGCGCGTGCTGGCGATCAATGGCGCCGACGACACCGCCACCATGCCGGGCGTGCCGGAATTCACGCGCGAGATGCGGCAAGACCCCGCCGACTGGCAGTTCGTGGAAATCGGGCACGCTGTGCATTGTTTCACCGAGACGGAGGCCACCGCCACGACGGGAAACTGCCGCTACGACCCGAAGGCCGCCGCGCGGTCATACCGGATGATGCATGACTGGTTGAAGGAAAGCTTCGAGGCGCGTACAGAAGGAGCGCAAAATGAACCATGAACAGGCGGCACCCGAGACGAAAGGGGTAAGAGTCAAACTACTGGCTCGGATTTCCATCCACGCGTGGGGAGAACTCTCATGATTCGCTTGCGTGATCTCTTGCTGGCCGTTGCAATCACTGGGGCACTCTGGCTACCAACGGCGCCCACAGTCGCCCAAGAAGGAAAAATGCTGCATGTGCCGACCCAGGGCGGTACATACGTGCCGGTTTTTTGGGTGAAGCAGAACACGGCTCCGATGACAGTGGTGCTGCTGACCGGCGGCGGCGGCGGGATCGGCAAGCTGGATGGCTCGGGTTGGCCCAGTAGTGAGAACTTTCTGATTCGCAGCGGTCACGCCTTTGCTGCGGCTGGTTTCAACATCGCCATGGTCGCCAAGCCCTCCGACATCCCAAGGCTGGATCCGGACCTTCGCATTGGCGAGGGTTATATAGATGGCCTGTACAAAACGCTGCAGCATATCAAAACGCTTTCCAGCGCGCCCATCTGGCTCGTGGGAACGAGTCAAGGCACCATTTCCGCAACAGCGCTTGCCATTGCGCATCAAGATCCCAGCCTGATCGCTGGCGTGGTACTGACGTCGAGCATCACCAGCTGGAAGTTGCGAGGCTCAGTGCCGCGGCAGGCACTTGAAAAAATCAAGGTACCCGTGCTGGTCGTACACCATGCCAAGGATGCGTGTCGAATCTGTCGGCCGGATGAGGTACCGGCCATCATGAAGGGCTTGAAAAACGCATCCATCAAGAAACTGGTCATGGTCGACGGCGGATCCGGCGCCACAGGCGACCCCTGCGAGGCTCTGCACTACCATGGTTATATCGGCATGGAACGCCAAGTGGTGGATTTGATATCAGCCTGGATCAAGGCGCCAACAACCTGAGCGCACAAGGGCTGGACGGAAGGGGGCGATAATGTCGCAGGGAAACCCGAAAGGTCGCGGACATGACGCCTGCCGCAAACCAGACAGAGGATGCGTTCAAGCCTGCCAGTCTGATACTGGCCACCATGGGTCTGTCTCTGGGAACCTTCATGCAGGTTCTGGACATCAGCATCGCCAATGTGTCCCTGCCCACCATCGCGGGAAATCTGGCCGCCAGCCGGGATCAGTCCACCTGGGTCATCACCTCGTTCACCGTCTGTCAGGCGATCACGCTGCCCATGACAGGGTTCCTGTCGCGCTGGTTCGGCGAAGTCAGGACTTTCGTCTGGTCGGTCCTGCTGTTCTCGCTGTTCTCACTGGCCTGCGGCCTGGCCACCAGCCTGCCGATGCTGGTGACGTTTCGCGCGTTGCAAGGCGCGGTCTGCGGGCCGATGTACCCGATCACGCAAAGCCTGATGGTGTCGCTCTACCCGCGCGAGAAGCGGGCCATGGCACTGGCCATCATCAGCATGATCACGGTGGTGGCGCCGATCGTGGGGCCCGTGGCCGGCGGCTGGATCACGGACTCGTATTCCTGGCGCTGGATCTTCTTCATCAACGTGCCCATCGGCATCTTCGCGGCTTCACTGGCCCTCACCCAGATGAGCGGTCGCATCGAGCAATTGGTCAAGAACCGCATCGACTGGGTCGGTGTGGCCACCCTGATCCTCGGAGTCGGCTCGCTGCAGATCCTGCTGGACAAAGGCAACGATCTGGACTGGTTCGGATCCACCGTCATCCGGGTCCTGGCCGCCGTGGCCACGGTATCCCTGACGATTTTCGTGATCTGGGAACTGACTGACGACAAGCCGATCGTGAATCTGCGGCTGTTCCGGCACCGCAATTTTGCGGCCGGGACATTTGCGATGGTGCTGGCGTTTGGTCTGTTCTTTGCGGTGTCGCTGCTGCTGCCGCTTTGGATGCAGAACACCCTGGGCTACACGGCTCTGTGGTCCGGCCTGGCTGTCGCGCCCATCGGTTTCATTCCGATCCTGCTGACCTTTTGGGTGGGTAAATACGCTTCCCGCTTCGACCTGCGCTGGCTGACCGCGCTGTCATTTGCCGTGATGGGCTTCGTCTGTTTCCGCTTTGGCAGCTTCGACACGGAAGTTGATTTCACGCGCATCGCGCTGACCGAGCTGATCATGGGTCTGGGGGTGGCCCTGTTCTTCATGCCCATCCTGACCATCCTGCTGTCGGACCTGGAAGGCCCGGAAATCGCGGAAGGATCCGGGTCGGCGACCTTCCTGCGCACGGTGGGCGCCAGCTTCGCCGTGTCCATCACGACCTATCTGTGGACCCGAGGCGCATCAGCCAGCCACGCGCACCTGGCCGAATTCATCACGCTGTCGAACCCGCAGGTTCGCCTGGGCATCGAAGCAGCAGACGGATCCCTGCCGCACTACGGCGCCGCGATGAATCAGGTGATCACCCAACAGGCGATGCAGGTGTCCTTCAACGACATCTTCAATGGCCTGGGGTTTTGCTTCATCGCGCTGATCGCGGTGGTCTGGCTGGCCAAACCCCCGTTTATCAGTTCCGCTACGCGGATGCGCGAAAGATCAGGACAACCATGAATCGCCCGTCGCTCTCTAGGGCAAACCGCAACTTGCCCCGGTGCGTACGCATGACTTCCTGCACGATGGCCAGCCCCAGGCTGGCGCCGCTCCGGCCCCCACTGCGCGATGAGAATGGCCGCCGGACCCGATCCCAGTCCGCGGGCGGGATGCCGGGTCCATCATCGAGGAATCGGACCTCCCAGTTTCTTTGCTTGCGGACGATATCGACCTGCAGCAGCGACGGCGCCCCATACCGCAGGGCGTTGTGGATGATGTTCTTCACGGCTTCACGCAAAGTCGTCGGATCCCCCCTGACCAGGCAGGCGGCATCCGGCGCATTCACAGCGACGTCCAGGTCTCTGTCCGGCTCGTTCGACAGAGCCTCGGCCAATTCGGTCCGGACCAGTTCCGCCAGATCGATCGTCGTGAATGGGGTGGTTTCCGCACGCTGCTGCACCATGGCGTGATTGATAAGCTGGTTGACCAGCTGTCCCAGTTCCCGCGTCAGGACCCGCAAGCGCGCCAGGTGCGCCTGCTTTTGCGCTTCGTCGGTCTGGATCGACAGCAACTCGATCCGCGACAGCAGTGCGGTGACCGGGGTGCGCAACTGGTGGGCCGCGTCGCCGATGACACGCCGCGTGACCGCCTGATGAGTGGCCAGGCGCCGCATGAAACCATTGACCGTATCGACTAGCGTGCGGATCTCGACAGGAACGTCCAGAGACAGTGGTGAGAGTTCCAGCGGGTCCCTCTTGCGGATGGCTTCCTCGATCTGCTTCAGGGGCGCAAGAGCTTGGTGCAACGTGAACATCGCTGCGATCAGCGTCAGGACTCCCATGACCAGAATTACCAGGAAGGCATCCGCGGTCAAACTGCGGGCAAATGACGATCGGGCGATCGTGGTCTGCGCCACCATGATCACCGCCCAGGAGTGCGGTCCTTCCACAGGCATGCGCCGGCCCACGATCGCGATCCGGATCGGGTGTCCATCGTAAACCCCATCGGACAGCACCGGCCCGTCCCGCAGTGCGTCCCAAGGAATCGAGGGTTTGAAGTGGATGTCGCCCGCAATGGTCCGACCATTTGGATCGACGACGGCGTAGTAGGTCTTGTCCTCTGGCGCCAGCAGCGTACGTGCAGTGATCGGCACGTCGACCGTCACGGCACCGTTCTGAAACCAGGTGTTCTCCGCGATCTGCAACGCGTTGCTGGTCAGGATCCGGTCATACGCCTGTCTGGCCGCGAAATTCGTCGTCCACCAGACTGCGAACAGCAGCACTGCCGCGCTGACGACCAGCACGACCCCGACTCGCGTCACCAGCCGGGCGTACAGGGAATTGAGGACCAGGATCACGGCACGACGACCTGGTAGCCCAGCCCCCGCAAGGTGCGGATCGTAAACCGGGCACCCGCCAGTTTCTTGCGCAGCCGCGCGACATGCTGCTCCACTGTGTTGGCATTGGGGTTGTCATCGATGCCGAACAGGCGGTCGATCAGTTCGTCCTTGCTGAAGATACGCCCCGGGCGGGCAACCAGCAGTTCCAGCAACATGACCTCACGGCGGGTCAAATCCAACGCCAGGCCATCCAGCTGGACTGTGCGGCTCTTGCGGTCGATCGTCAGATTGGCGCAGCTCAGCAGGTTGGTCGGGGTGCCGCTGCCCTGGCGCAGCAAGGCCCGGACACGCGCTTCCAGTTCGCGAAAATCGAATGGTTTGACCAGGTAGTCGTTGGCCCCCATGTCCAGCGCCTCGACGCGCTCTTCGATTTCGCCCCGAGCAGTCAGCATCAGCACCTGCGTCGCCAATTTTCGCCCGCGCACCCGCTGCAGCAACGCCAGACCGTCCATATCGGGCAGCATCACATCCAGGATCAGCAGATCGTAGCAGTCCGCAAGAACCCGCTCAGCGGCGCGCTTCCCGTTGGATTCCCAATCCGTATCGTGGCCCATGCGCCGTGTGCAGGCCACGATCGCCTCGGCTACATCGGCAGCATCTTCCACCAACAGGATACGCATTTCATCGTTTGCCGAACGTCAGATTCGGCACAGGTTCAACCCTTAGCATGATAGCCGATGACTAAAACGAAACAGGAGACATCATGAATGACGCCGCCGCCGACGCAGGGTCCGTCGATTCATCGTCGCCGTTGCTCGAGATCGACAACGTCACGGTGCAATACAAGACAGACCAGTATCTGATCACCGCCGCCCAGCAGGTCAGCTTCAAGGTGTACCCGTCCGACCGCTACATTCTGCTTGGCCCATCCGGCTGCGGAAAATCCACGCTGCTCAAGACGGTCGGCGGTTACATCCGGCCCACTCGGGGCTCTATCCGCCTGAAAGGCCAGGAGATCCGGGAACCAGGTCCAGACCGGATGATGGTATTCCAGGAGTTCGACCAGTTGCTGCCCTGGAAGACGGTGCGCCAGAACGTTGAATTCGCGCTGGAAGCCAGCGGCCGCCTGCGCGGCAAGCAGGCGGCAGAACGCGCAGCCCACTACATCGACAAGGTCGGCCTGAGCGCCTTCAAGGACAGCTATCCACACATGCTGTCGGGCGGCATGAAGCAGCGCGTGTCGATCGCGCGCGGGATGGCGATGGAACCCGACGTGCTGCTGATGGACGAACCATTCGCGGCGCTGGATGCGCTGACCCGCCGGAAAATGCAGGACGAACTGCTGCGTCTGTGGGACGACACGCGCTTTACCGTCATGTTCGTGACGCACTCCATCGAGGAAGCCATCAAGGTCGGCACGCGCATCCTGCTACTGTCGCCGCACCCGGGCCAGGTCAAGGCCGAACTCAACAGCATTTCCCGCGACGAAATGGGCTCGGCAAGCCAGACAAGGCTCGAAGCCCGAATCAATGACATGTTATTTGCCTACGAAGAGGCCTCCGCATGAGCACGAGCACTCTGGCCCGCCCTGAAATCATCCTCGACCCCACGCACGGCGAGCTGGCCGAAATCCAGAGACCGCTATCCGCCTTCGAGAGCATCTACCGCATGGGCTGGCTGCGCAAGCTGGCGATCCTGCTGGCGCTGACGGTGATCTGGGAGATCTATGGCCGTTGGCTGAACAATCCCCTACTTTTCCCGACGTTTTCCGACACCCTGAATGCCTTCTTTTCCGGGATTGCCAGCGGCGAGCTGCTGGGCCGTGCAGCCATTTCGCTGCAGACGCTGGTGGTGGGGTATGCCGCCGGCATCGTGCTGGCGATTCTGATGACCACCCTGGCAATCAGTTCGAAGATCGGCACGGATTTCCTGGAAACGCTGACCTCGATGTTCAACCCCCTGCCGGCGATCGCCCTGCTGCCGCTGGCCCTGATCTGGTTCGGTCTCGGTGAGGGAAGCCTGATCTTCGTACTGGTGCACTCGGTCCTGTGGTCGGTGGCGCTGAACACGCACGGCGGTTTTCGCGCGGTGTCGCCCACGATGAAGATGGTGGGCCGGAACTATGGCCTGAAGGGTTTCGTGCTGGTGCGCAAGGTGCTGATTCCCGCCGCCTTCCCCAGCATCCTGACCGGTCTGAAAGTGGGCTGGGCATTCGCCTGGCGCACGCTGATCGCCGCCGAACTGGTCTTCGGAGCCTCCTCCGGCAAGGGCGGGCTGGGCTGGTACATCTTCGAGAACCGCAATCAGCTGGAAACCGCGAATGTCTTTTCCGGCCTGTTCTTCGTCATTCTGATCGGCCTTTTCGTGGAAAACGTGGTCTTCGCCAGCATCGAAAAACGCACGATCCGGCGCTGGGGCATGCAGGCCTGACACCCATTTCCGAACGCGCCATGCGCAGAACCGACCGTTTTATTCCGGCAGTCTCAACCATCACAAACATACCAAAACAGGAGTAGACATGATACGTAGAACTTTTCTGGCAATGGCTTTGGCAGGCGCAATCGGCGGCCTGATTTCCGCGCCGACCGCCGCGCGCGCGGAAGCGTCGGCGGTCAGGATATCTCACGGGTACGGGATCCTGTACCTGCCCCTGATGGTGATGCGCGACCAGCACCTGATCGAAAAGCAGGCCAAGGCCGACGGCCTGGGCGACATCCGGATCAATTGGCTGAACATCGACGGCGGCAACGTCATCAACGACGCGATGCTCGCCGGCAATCTGGACATCGCCGGCACGGGCTCTCCGGGATTCATCACGCTGTGGTCCAAGGCGCACGGCATCCCACGCTCCGAGGTCATCGGACTGGGCGCGCTCGGCACATCCGCGCTATGGATGAACACCAACAACCCGAACGTCAAGTCGTTGAAAGACTTCACCACCAAGGACAAGATCGCGCTGCCCGGCGTCAAGACGTCCCTGTCCGCCGTGATGCTGCAGATGGCAGTCGCCAAGGAATTCGGCATCAAGAACTACGCCAAGCTGGACCCCATCACCGTCAGCCTGCCGCACCCGGACGCGCTTGCCGCACTGACCTCGGGCAAGACCGAGATCACGGCCCACTTCACCTCGCCGCCGTTCTCGTACCTGGAACTGGAAGATCCGAAGATCTCGCGCGTCTTCAGCTCGACACAGGTTCTGGGGAACATCACGCTGACCGTCATCTACGCCCTGAAGCAGTTCGCGGACGAGAATCCCAGGCTGATCAGGGCCTTCATGAAAGCCCAGGACCAGGCCGACGCCTACATCGCCAAGGATAAGAAAGGTGCCGCCGAAACCTTCCTGCGCGTCTCCAAGATCAAGATGCCTCAGGCCGAGGTTGAAAAAATCCTGGCGGATCCGGATACTCGGTTCTCGACTACGCCCAATGGCATGATGGAATACGCGGACTTCATGTCCCGGGCAGGCACCATCAAGAACAAGCCGGCGAAATGGTCCGATCTGTTCGTCAGCGGGCTGGCCGGCCAGAACGGTAGTTGACGCATTCCGCTTGGCGGGCCGGTACGCGCCCTCTGGCGGACCGGCGGCCGTCACTGACGCGCTACCAGACGCCGGATGAACGCCAGACACATGGCGAGAAAGCAGGCCAGCCCGATAACGGTGGCCACGGGGGCGAAATTGACTCCACCCACCAAGGCCAGCGGTGCATCGCTGCCACCCGTGGCGACCGAGGCCACGATGATGATCGCCAGCACCACGCCCACCAGGCTTTCGCCGACGATCAGGCCTGACGCAAAGAGCGTGCCCTTGCGATCCGCCGCTTTGAGCCAGGGTGCGGGATCCGTGTGCGCGGATGCGGCAGCGGCCCGGATGCGCCGCCGGACGATCCAGGAGATCAGCGAACCCACAAACAACGCGGTGGCGACCGACGGCGGCAGGTACACACCCATGGCGACCGCCAGCGGTGGCACACGATAGTGCGTCGTCAGGCGACCGAGCAGCGCGTCGAGCACGATCAGGACCACGCCGACATACACGCCGAACCGGATGTATGTCCAGTCCAGCGTATGACTGAACAGCCCATCGGCAATCGTGATCATCAGCGATGCCTGGGGCGCGGCCAGGGCCTGGGCGGGGTCCATCTCGGCGCGCGGCAAGCTGCCGATGAAGCCATACGCCTGATAGAGCAGGTCGAGTACGGGCGGGATTGTCAGTGCACCGATCACGCAGCCGATGATGAGCGCCACCTGCTGCCGCCAGGGTGTGGCGTGCACCAGCCAGCCGGTCTTCAGGTCCTGCAGATTGTCATTGGAGATCGCGGCGATGGCCACCACGACAGAGGTGCAGAACAGGGCCAACGCCGTGAAGAAACGCACGGATTCATGGCTGCCGAGCACGCCCTGCGCCTGGCCGATGCCGATGAAGATCATGGACGAAGCCAGGACCGCAATCACGGCAATACCCGAAATCGGACTGGCCGACGACCCCACCAGCCCGGCCATGTAGCCGCAGGCCGCAGCCACCAGAAAGCCGAAAAAGAAGGCCAGCAGCGTACCGACGACCACCAGCGTCCAGGCGGTCGCCGCCGGCAGGCCGGAATCCGCCACGAAGGACCAGAACGTGGCCCCCAGCAGGAGGATCATGAAAACCGTCAGCGTGAGCAGCAGCCGAGGCGACAGATCGGCATCCGCCCGCGCCTGGCTGGATGCGCCTGAGCCGCTCCTGAGCACGGACAAGGAAATGCGCATGCCCTCGATCATGGGCTTGATCAGCGTGATCAACGTCCAGACGGCCGCCACGGCAATCATCCCGGCCCCCATCAGCCGCACTTTGGATACCCAGACCCCGGTGGCGAAGCTGGCCAGCGTGCCGCCGTCGGGCATGGGCAACAGATGTGTGAGCCACGGCACCACGACGCCCCAGGTCAGGACGACCCCCACCAGCATGGCGGTGCCGCCGGTGATACCGACCAGATAGCCCGCGCCTACCAGAGCAAAGGACAGGCCCAGCGGCAATTGAAAGACGGCTCGCCCGATGCCGAACCAGTGGCTGACGCTGTCCACCGCCACCCGGAAGCCCCCCGTCAGCAGACTGAAACCGCCAGCCACCGTGCCGCCCAGCACAATTTCCCTGAAGCCCTGCCCCTTGTCGGATGTTTCGTCGTCTGCCCGTCCCTGCCCCACCCGCAGAATCTCGGCTGCCGCCACCCCTTCGGGGTATGGCAGATCGCTGTTGACCACCAGCGCACGGCGCAGCGGCACCGTGAACACCACGCCCAGGATGCCGCCGCAAGCGCAGATCATGGCGGTCTGCAACAAGGGAAAGCCGGACCAGTAGCCCATCATGAGCAAGGCTGGCAGCACGAAGATGATGGCCGACAAGGTACCCGCCGCCGAGGCCTGCGTCTGAACAATATTATTTTCCAGGATGTTCGAATCCCGGAAAACACGCAGCAAGGCCATGGAAATGACCGCGGCCGGAATGGAAGACGCGAAGGTCAACCCCACCTTCAGTCCCAGATAAACGTTGGATGCGGTAAAGACCAGTGTGATGAGGGTGCCCAGGATCACGCCCCGCAGGGTGAGTTCCTTCAGTGATGCGGAGGGTTCGGACATGATGAGATTCTCGATCCGAGAGTCAAAAGCGAAATGATAGACGGTCAATCCATACCTTGTGAACCGACGGGAACATCGGACGACACCTTGGACTTCGCGGTGGCTCGTCCTGACGAATCGCCATTCCAGATTTTCTTTCTGTAGAAATTTATGTGATGTATAATTTCCTTAGAACAAGGAAAGCCATCATGATTCCTTCCACCCTCCAGAACAGTACGCAGCCGGACCCATCCCAGGTGCTCAGCAAAGCCGTCGTACGCGCGGCCAACCACCTGGCCATGCCCCAGGCCACGCTGGCCAAAGTCCTGGGTCTCAGCGCCGCGACCGTCAGCCGCCTGTGCAAGGGCGGCTACACGCTGGATGCCAGCCGCAAGGAATGGGAATTCGCGCTGCTGCTCATCCGCGTCTACCGGTCCCTGGATTCCATCGTGGGCAACGCGTTGGCCGCGCGCCAATGGCTGCAAAGCGAAAACCGGGCGCTCAATGGCCGCCCCATCGACCTGATTCACCACACCGAAGGCCTGGTCCGTGTCGTTCAATACCTGGACGCCTCCCGCGCTGTCATCTGAAGCCCGCGCCTGGCAGGGCCAGGCCTGGCGCATGGTGGAATCCCAGCACATCGCCGCCACGATGAAGCTCGTGGACAATCAGGACGAACAGGACGTCCTGGAAACCCTGCTCGAATCCGGAAAACCGGCCCTGCCGGCCGACACCGACGACCTGGACTATCTGCTGGCGACCCCTTTTCGCTACAGCCCGCTGCGTGGCGGGTCGCGCTTTCGCGCCGTGACCGACCCGGGCGTATTCTATGGCGCGCAATCGGTCCGCACGGCCGCCGCCGAACTGGGCTACTGGCGCTGGCGATTCCTGCGGGACTCGGCCGGTCTGCAGCGCCTCGAACCGGTTGCCCATACGGCGTTCAAGGTGGACATCGCCACATCCATCGTGGATCTGCGGCACCCGCCCTTCGACGCGGACCAGGCGGTCTGGCGGCATCCGACGGCTTACGGCCCCACCCAGCAATTCGCGCGCACGGCGCGGCTGGCCGACATCGGCGGCATCCTGTACCGCTCGGTGCGCGATCCGCAGCCTGCCTGGTGCCTGGCGCTGCTGACCCCGGCGGGTTTCGCCAAACCCCGCCCCCACAAGGATCGTCAGACCTGGTTCCTGGCCGTATCCCAAGACGAAGTCACCCTGCGTCGGGATACCGAATCCATGCGGTTCCTGATGGCGGAATGGGTCTGATGACCACAGCCCGCGGCGCCCCTCATCACCGGACCGATCGAATTCCCCGCACGCTCAGCCAGCCCTTGGTGGACGCGATCAGCATCGGAATCGAACCGAAGATGATGAACACCAGATCGCCGGGCAGGCGCAGCCATTCGATCAGGTGCTGGCGCGGCGTGCCGATGTAGTCGATGCTGCGTGCATGCCAGTAACTGTGCTGCACGACGTCCCAGACCTGCAGTACGCCGCTGGGGAACAAGCTCATGACGACCATCATGGCCAGCCCGATATTCGTGCCCCAGAATCCGATCTTGATGTATTTTTCGATCTCCGGCCAATGCCGTTCATCCACCGTCTGGCGCAGCACGAAAGTCATCAGCCCCAGCGCCAGCATGCCGAAGACGCCCATCAACGAAGCGTGCCCATGATTGGGCGTCAACTGGGTGCCGACTTCGTAATAGCTGACAATCGGCAGATTGACCAGGAAGCCGAACATCCCGGCGCCAACGAAATTCCAGAAACCCACCGCCATCAGGAAATAGAAGGTCCATTTGTGCTGTACCTGCTGGGGCTGACCATCGACGATGACCTGACCCTTGGTGGTGTGCACGAAATCCCAGGCATCCAGTGTCAACAGGGTCAGGGGCACGACTTCCAGGACGGAAAAGAGCGCGGACAAGGACATGTTCAGCTGCGTATGACCCACGAAGTACCAATGGTGGCCGGTCCCGATCAGCCCGCCCAGGAAATACAGGATGGCGTCCAGGTAAATGACGCGCAACGCCACGTTGCGGCTGGCCAGCCCCAGCTGGTAGAGCATCAGGGCCACGACAGTGGTCGCGAAGAACTCGAAGAAGCCTTCCACCCACAGGTGGATGATCCAGAAGCGCCAGGTTTCGACCACGGTGTAGTTCGTATGGGCCCCATAGAACAGGGCAGGCAGATAGAACACCGGGATGGCGGACGCCGCCCACAGGAACATGCGGGCAATCGGCCGCACATCTGTGTTGTCGATGCGGGCGGGCCGACAGAGCCAGAACAGCAGGATGAACCAGACGGACAGGCCCACGATCAGCAGAATCTGCCAGAACCGGCCGATCTCCAGGTATTCCCAACCCTGGTTGCCCAGCCAGAACCACCAGGATCCCAGCAAGTTCGACATCCCGGCCCATTCGCCCAGCAGGCTCAGGACCACAACCGCCGCGAAAGCGCCAAACAGGATGTGCGTCCAGGTCAGCAGTCCGCGCGGGTCCTCGCGACGCAGGGACCGGCCCAGGAACAAGGCAGCCGCCACATAGGCTGTGGCAATCCAGAAGATGGCGCTTTGCAGGTGCCAGGTCCGCATCAGGTTGCTGGGAAACCAGTCTTCCAGCTGGATGCCGTAAAAACTGCCCGGGTCGGCCCGATAGTGCGCCGTCGCCCCACCCACCAGGGTCTGGAACAGGAATAGCAGCGCCACGACCACGAAAAACTTGACCAGCGCCCGCTGCGCAGGGCTGGACTGCCCGGGAACGATATTCGGGTGCGGCCGATGTCCGCGCGATACCCAGCCCAGGTAGTCGAATTTACCGGACACCATCAGGACGGCCGCCATGCCGGCGAGCAGCACCAGCAGGCTCAGGGCGCTCCAGAGCAGCGCACCCGGGATCGGCGTATTACCCACCTGCGGATCATAGGGAAAATTGTTAGTGTAGGAATAGCCGTAACCAGGCCGGTTGGCTACCGAGGCCCAGGCCGACCAGGCCACGAAGGCCGAGAACTGCCGCAATTCGGCAGCATCCGAGATCATCCCCGCCTTGAGGCCACCATTGATCTCCGGGTGCTGAAAATATCGTGTCCAATAGGGAACCTGCTGACTCCAGGCCTGGGTTTCCTCGGGGGTCAGGGTCAGCACGCCGGAGGCCGCATCGTAGCGGTTCTTTTTCAGGATGATGGCGACCTCGGCATGCACGGCGGCCTGCTGCGTGGCATCGAGCTGATCCAGCGGTTTCCCGAACTGACGCTGGGCCACGGCGGCAGCCGTGTCCTGCCCCATCCGATGCAAGGCCTCGGCGGAGAAGTCCGGCCCCAGATACGCCCCATGCCCCCAGACCGAGCCATTGTCCATCAGTCCATATTTCAGGAACACGCCCTGCCCGTCACGAATATCCGCGCCGGTGAACAGCGTCGCACCCTGGGCGTCCACCACGCGCTGCGGAATCGGTGGTGCCTTGGTGTAGCCCTGAGCCGTGATCGCGATCAGGATCGCCAGCCCAACGACCATCACCATCAGGATCGACCGGATCCACCACGGTGAAAGCTCGGACTCGTCGGAGGCGAGTGTCGGAAATTGTGCGGCCATGGCAAGCTCCCAACCAGAAGACGAGCTCTCAACGTACTCCCGCTCAGCCTAAATTCAGCTGAATCACCCGTTCATGGCCGGGTCGTCGGTTCTACAGCCACTTGATCCGGCGGAATTTCCAGTACAGAAGGCCGCAGACCCCCGCCGTCGCCGACATCATGATGGGATACCCGTAGGGCATGCTCAATTCCGGTATGTCATGGAAATTCATGCCGTAGATACCCGCGACGGCCGTAGGCACCGCCAGGATGGCCGCCCAGGCCGCCAGTTTGCGGGTAATGTCGGTCTGCTGCATCTGGCTGATCATCATGCTGGCCTCGAAGGCGAAGACCAGGGCTTCGCGCAGCCCCGAAAAACCTTCCACCGCGCGCTGGATGCGGTCGGCGACCTCGCCGAAGTATCCCCGGCTGTCGGCCCCGATATTGCGGGTGTCCACCCGCGCCAGGCGACGGCAGATCTCGACCAGCGGCGCGATGGCGGTCTGCATGCGCAGCAGGTCGCGTCGCAGGCGATACAGGCGGCGGATTTCTTTTTCTCGAAACCCGCGCAGCAGGAACTGATGCTCGATGTTCTCGACCTGGGCCTCCATGTGGTTCAGGGCCTGGACGTATCGGTCCGCCAGCAGATCCAGCAAGGTCGAGGCCACGTAGTCGCTGCCGCGTTCCAGAAGATCGGGCGATTCCGCCAGCAGGCTGCGCAATTCCTGATGCGACCCGACGGCATGGCGGCGGATCGTCAGCAAATAACCCGGGCCGATCAGGATCTGCGTATCGCCGAAACTGGGCCGCTCATGCGCGATTTCCACGGTGATCGCGACCACCAGCGTCAGGCGGTCGTATTCGATGATCTTCGGACGGCGGTGCGGCGCAATGATTTCCTCGATCGCGCGTTCCGGCAGCCCCAGCCGCCCCCCCACGGCATGCAACAGGATTTCATCGGGTTCCTTCAGACCGACCCAGAGCAAGCCGGACTGCGTCGACGCGGTGCCCAGGTCCTCCAGGCCGACATCCCGGGGCGGGCTTCCCGGCGCATACAGGGTGGACGCGATGGCACACTGCCGGAAGGCATCCTCCGGACGGGGTGCTTCTACGGGGTCTGGCTCAGTCATGGTCATCGATCTCCCTGACATTCCATTCGGGAAGCGGGTCCGCGGCGGCTGATGCCAGCGCCTGGGGTGGCGCCGATTCCGCCACCACCGTCTCGAGGCGCTGCACCTCGATGTCGGCATGCATGGGTTCCAGCGCGGGCAGCTGCTTGTTGGCCTTGGCGGAAAGTTCGGCAAAGCGGTTGACCTTGCCGTATAAACCCTGCTGACCGGCCACTGCAGTGACGGTATGGTTGTAATGCGTGCTGACGGTATTGAGCGCATTGCCGAGTTTCTGCAGACGCTCGGCCACCATGGCGACCTGGTTGTACAGACCGCCCGCCATATCGCCGAGCGCCCGCGTCTGTTCGTTGCCGCGTGCGATCATCCACAGATTGGCAACCGTGCGCAGGATCGGCATCAGCGTGGTGTGCGACACCAGAATGACGTTGTTGCGATAGCCGTGATCGAACAGGTCACGGTTGTGTTGCATGGCCTCGATGTAGGCCGGCTCGATGGGCATGAACATCAACACGAAACTGGGGCTCTTCATGCCGATCAGGTTGCTGTAGTCCTTGCGCGCCAGATCGTCGATGTGATGACGCACGGCCTGCACATGGGCTGCCATGGCGGCCTCGCGTCCAGCCTCTGTTTCCGCCGCGATCGCCCGGTCGTAATCCACCAGCGAGACCTTGCTGTCGATGACCATGTGCTTGTCGTCGGGCAGCTTGATGACGAAATCCGGCTGGCGGCGGTTGCCCGCCTCGTCACGGAAGCTGGCCTGCGCCTCGTAGTGGTCGCCCGGCATCAGCCCGGCCAGTTGCAGGCTGCGTTCCAGCTGGACTTCGCCCCAGTTGCCGGTGGTCTTCTTGTCGCCCTTCAGCGCCGTGGCCAGGGTATTGGCCTCGGTGCTCATTTTCAGCCCGATGTCGAGGACGCGGCGGATCTCGGCGCCCAGTTGGGTCTGGCCACGCAGCGACGCATCGTGGATTTCATTGACACGTTTCTGGAACCCGTCGATCTGCTCGCGAAACGGCCGCAGCAGGCCATCCAGCGATGCCTGGCTGTTCCGGGTAAAAGTCTTGCCCTTTTCCTCGAGCACCTGACTGGCGAGATTCTGGAATTCCGTGCGCATCGCGGCCTTGGACTGCTCGAAGGCCTGCTTCAGTTCATCGAGCGCCGCCAGTTTTTCCTGGTGGACGGCCCGCAACCGGGTCAGGTCCAGATCCCGCGCCTGCGCCTGCACGCGCCAGTCCTCCAGTCGGGATTCCAGGGTCTCCATGACCTGCCGCGTCTGATCCAGCTGGGTCTGCAGCTGCGCCGTCCGCTCAGTCTGCCGCGCCAGTTCGGCGGCCTGCGCAGCCCCGCGCCGGCGCGACGGCCACCACCCGATCAGGACGCCGATCAGCAGCGCCAACGCCAGCAAGGCCAGAGTTTCAGGGGACAACGGGGCCACGATTCAGTCCTCGACCAGGAAAGGCACATGATCGCACACCTGGAATGCCAGCTGAGCGCACTGTTCCCGGCCCGCCGCCGCTTAGGCCGGGAGCCGATCAGACCGTGGACAGTGCGGAGTCCGCCGCGCGCGGCTGGAGCTGCAGGCCGTTGACATCGGTATCCACGAACTGCGGAAACGTCGTGCGCACGTAGCGGTGAAGCCCCTGGACCAGACGCTCCGCCTCTTCGGGCAATTCGTGCGTTTTCTGGGACACTGCGCCGATCCGGTACTGGATATCGGACAAGATAGGCCGGATCGCAACCCCATCCAGCAGGACCCCCTGGATGGAAAACGGATCGATCAGGGCGATACCCAGGCCTGCGCGCACCATCGACAGGGCCGTCTGCTGGCTGCCGACCTCGATGTGGCGCCGCATGCCCCCCATCGTGGCCTGGACCAGGCCGTTGACCAGGTGATACCGCATGCGATAGCGGCTGAGCAGCGTGATGACGTCCGTATCCTGGATCTCTTCGAGGGGGATGGGATCCCGGGCCGCCAGGACATGTGCCGCCGGAACGGCCAGCAGGCAAGGCGCTTGACCGCACCAATGGACCCGCAGGCCTTCTGTGTCGATGGGCAGGTTGATCAGGGCGAAATCGGCGCGTCCTTCGAGGATCTTGCGCGGGGTGACCTCGTGCACGACTTCTTCGAGGATGAACTTCTGGCGAAAGGCCGGACTGAAGCGGTCGGTTGCCGCCAAGGCCTCGGGCAGCAGCCCGCGCGCCAGATCGACGGTGGCCAGGATGCGCAAAGGCCGGATCTGGCCACTACGCATGCCCAGGACGCGGGACTCGAGCTGCTGAAGGTCGGCCAGGATGCCGCGAACTTCCAGGTAGAATTCGGCCCCCGATTCGGTCAGGGTGATTGTTGGCCGTGTGCGTTCGAACAGCACGAAACCGAGTTCGTCTTCGAGGTCACTGATCTGGCGGCTGACAACGGGCTGGGACCGGCCCAGCAGGCGGCCGGCCGCTGTGACGCTGCCGCTGGTGACGACGGCGCTCAGTGCCTCGAGTTGGCGAATTTCCATAACGACCCTGCAAAGAGGTGGTGGCACATGCCGTCAGACCACCCACTGTGAAACTTATTGTCTCATGATGTTAATTCTGCCGACGCACCCCAAAGCAGTGATCTAGCGTAGGAAAGGTTCCTTCACGGACGGATTGGGCGTAGTCACGTACGGCATCCTGGATGACCTGCCCCACGTCGGCGAAACGGTGAGCGAATTTCGGAATCCGGTCGCCGCTGAGGCCCAGGATGTCTTCAGTCACCAGAATCTGGCCGTCGCACGCGGGCGACGCCCCGATGCCGATGGTGGGAATGTCCAGTGCCGCCGTGATTTCGCGGGCCAGGGGCTCGCTGATGCCCTCCAGGACCACCCCGAATGCCCCGGCCTGCGCATGGGCCCGAGCATCTTCCAGGATGCGTCGCGCGGCGGCGTCCGTCATCCCCTGGGCCTTGAACCCCCCCATGGTGTTCATGTACTGCGGCATCAGACCCACATGCGCCAGCACGGGAATGCCGCGATCCACCAGGAACCGGGTCGTCTCGGCCAGCGGCTGCCCCCCTTCGAGTTTGACGCCGGACACCCCGCTGGCTGCCAGCATCGAGGCCGCATTGGCAAAAGCCTGTGCCGGCGACTGCTGATAGCTGCCGAAAGGCATGTCCACGATCACGCAGGCCTGGCTCGTGGCCCGCACCACGGCGGCGGCATGGGCTGACATCGTATCCACGGAGATCGACAGCGTATCGGGCAGGGCATATCCCACCATCGCGGTGGAATCTCCAACCAGGATCATGTCCAGGGCCTCGTCCAGCAATCGGGCGATCGGGGCTGTATAGGCCGTCAGGGCCGCGATCTTGCGCGCGCCCTTGAAAGACATGAGCTGGGGCACGGTGACGCGCCGGACCTGACTATGTACACTCATTGATCTACTCCCGAAAAAAGAACCATTGTCGGCCATTGTGGCCCAACGCAGCCGGAGCTGCATCACCCCGGAGACCTTCATGTCATCCAATCAACCCTACGTGACGCTGCACGATGGCCGCCGCGCACCCCAACTGGGCCTGGGCACCTGGAAACTGACCGGCGACGATGTCGCTCCGGCCATCCAGGCCGCCGTCGAGGCCGGGTATCGCGCCATCGATACGGCATATATCTACGAGAACGAGGCCCAGGTCGGCCAGGGCATCGCCAAATGCGGGGTTCCACGCGATGGCCTGTTCGTCACAACGAAGCTCTGGAACAACCGGCACCGCCTGGACAGCGCCAAAGCCGCGCTGCGCGAAAGCCTGGACAAGCTGCAGCTGGACTATGTGGATCTCTATCTGATCCACTGGCCCATCCCGAAAGAAAACCATTACCTGGAAGCCTGGGAAGCCCTGATCCAGCTGCGCGACGAAGGTCTGGCCAAATCGATCGGCGTCTGCAATTTCCAGATCGACCACCTGCAAAGACTGCTGGATGACACCGGCGTGCTGCCGGTCGTCAATCAGATCGAACTGCACCCGTATTTCCAGCAGGCCGAACTGCGTGCCTACCATGCGGATCACGACATCCAGACCGAAGCCTGGTCCCCGCTGGGCCAGGGCCAGCAACTGCAGGATCCGGTGATCCTGGAACTGGCCCATCAGTTGCAGGCCAGCCCGGCCCAGATCATCTTGCGCTGGCACATCCAGATGGGACACATGGTGATCCCGAAATCATCCCACCCGGACCGGATCCGCGAGAACTTCAATCTGTGGAATCTGTTCCTGGACGAGGCCGCCATGGCACGGATCGCCTCTCTGGACCGCCCCGACAGCCGCATCGGCCCCGACCCCGACCGCTTCCATTTGATGAAGGGATGAGGCGAGACACAAAATGATCCCTGCGGATCATTTTGTGCACGCCGAATCGGAGCAGCTTGCAAGCTGCGACGTGGAGGGATGCCACGACCCAAGAACAGTCCCTGCGGACTGTTTCGTGTCAGAAATCATCGCGGGCCGCGCGCCAGCCTAGCCGGATCGCCAGCGCGGGCGCAAACACAAAGACCCCATAGACCGCCCAGGCCGCCTGCCGGGTGCCCTGCCATCCGCCCGGTTCGGTGAAGCCGGCCGCATTGGCGGCCATCCCGGCCACGCTGGCACCCAGCGCGATCGCATACAGCTGCATCGTCGTGATCGCGGCCGATGCGATGTTCCTCTGCTCCCGAGGCGCTGCCCGGAACACCCCGGTCAGCAGATGTGGCCAGCACAGTCCCACACCGAACCCCACAGCCAGAAGCAGGCTGGCCAGCAGGAAAACGCTGGTATCCGGCGACGGCATGAACCAGGCCAGGCCAGCCAGCGCCAGCGCCGACAGGATCGGCCCCGACACCAGCAGACGACCGACGATGGCGCTGCCTCGTCCCGAGCTCACCAGCGAGCCCAGTGTCCATCCAGCCGACATCAGAGCCGACAGATACCCCGCATGCAGCGGCGACTGCGCATGCAGGACCTGCAGGAAATAGGGCACGAAGACTTCGGTCGTCACGCCGATGCTCAGCAGCCCGATCATGGCGTAGCGACGCCCCAGCGGATGAGTCAGCGACCACACCCCCTGGGGCAGAAAGCGCTGAGGAGCCCGGCGATCCATGCGCGCCATCCAGACGATCAGCAGCAGGCCGCCGACGACGCCGGCCGCCTGGGCGAACCAGGACGAAAACAGGCTGGCGGATGACACGACCAGCACGGACGACACCAGCAGGCTCATGCGCAGCAGCGGCGCATCCAGCCGGGCGCCACGGTCGCGGCCCTGCGGGCCCAGCTGGGTCACCAGCAGGATGAACAGCACGCCGCAGACCGGCAGTACCGCCCAGAATGCCCAGCGCCAATGCCCGGCCTCGGCGAACAGGCCGCCGATGGCAGGCCCCGCCAGGGTGGCGACCCCCCACATACCGGAAATCAGCGCCATGGCCCGCGCCCAAAGGCCTTCGTCGAACACCAGAGGAACCGTGGCATAGCTCAGGCTGAGCAGCATCCCGCCGCCCAGGCCCTGCCACACCCGGCCGAACAACAGCCAGGGCATGGTAGGCGCCAAGCCGCAGATCACCGTCCCGCACACGAACACAACCAGGCCCAGCAGAAAGGTCCGCCGCAAACCGTACCAACGGATGCCCAGGGGCGCGCATGAGGAGCCCATGATGGAGGCCGCCACGAACAGCGTCGTATTCCACGCGTACCAGGAGAGTCCACCGATATCCTGCACGACCGACGGCAGGATGGTGGTGGCGATAAAGACATTGATCGCGTGGGCAGCGACGCCGCCGGCCAGCGCAAGGGATCGCAGGCCATTGCGGCCTCGCAGCAGGGCACCCCACGAGGCGCGGGAGGATGAAGTCATGAATGAAAATGCGGGCTGGGAGCCCGCATTGTAGACAAAGAACCAAGAGCTCACGGACCTGCCGGCGGGGTGTTGCCCCCACCGGCAGGAGACCAAACCCGCAGCCCGACCCTAGCCCAGCAGTTGCCGGATCGCGTACTGCAGGATCCCTCCGTGCCGATAGTAGGAGGCCTCGCTGGGCGTGTCGATGCGCACGAGCGCGTCGAATTCCACGTCGCCAGCCTTGACATGGACAGTCTTCGGGGTCTTGCCGTCGTTGAAGGCCTCGATGCCGGTGATCTCGAAGGTTTCCTTGCCGCGCAGACCCAGCGTCGTGGCATTCTGGCCTTCCGGGAACTGCAGTGGCAGCACGCCCATGCCGATCAGGTTCGACCGGTGGATCCGTTCGTAGGATTCGGCGATGACCGCGCGCACCCCCAACAACACCGTGCCTTTGGCCGCCCAGTCGCGCGACGATCCCGAACCGTATTCCTTGCCGGCCAGGATCACCAGCGGGATGCCGGCTTTCTGGTAGTTCTGGGAGGCATCGAAGATCGTCGTGACCGGAGCCCCATCCTGCGTGAAATCCCGCGTCCAGCCGCCTTCGGTGTCGGGCGCGATCTGGTTGCGCAGCCGCACGTTGGCGAAGGTCCCGCGGATCATGACTTCGTGGTTGCCGCGCCGCGAACCGTAGGAATTGAAGTCCTTGGGCTGAACACCCTGCGACTGCAGATACTGGGCCGCCGGGGAATCCTTCGCGATCGAGCCGGCTGGGCTGATGTGGTCGGTCGTGACCGAATCGCCCAGTTTTGCCAGCACCCGGGCACCGTGGATATCGCCGACGGGATCCGGATCACGGCGCATGCCCTCGAAGTAGGGCGGATTGCGCACATAGGTGGATGCGTCATCCCAGCGGTACAAATCGCCTTCCGGTGTCGGCAAATCGCGCCAGCGGTCGTTGCCCGCGAACACATCGGCGTAACCCCGGGTGTACATGTCCGCGGTGATCGAGGACCGGATGACATCCTGGACCTCGGCGCTGGTGGGCCAGATGTCACGCAGGTAGACGTCCTTGCCCTGGGGATCCTGGCCCAGCGGGGTCTTGTACAGATCGAAATCCATGGACCCGGCCAGCGCATAGGCGACGACCAGCGGCGGAGACATCAGGTAATTCATCTTCACTTCGGAATGGATGCGCCCCTCGAAGTTGCGGTTGCCGGACAGGACCGAGGCGACGGCCAGGTCATTGGCGCGGACAGCGTCGGAGATCTCCGGGATCAGCGGGCCGGAATTACCGATGCAGGTGGTGCAGCCATAGCCCACCAAATTGAAGCCCAGGGCATCCAGATACTTCGTCAGGCCGGATTTTTCATAGTAGTCGGTGACCACCCGGGATCCTGGCGCAAGCGACGTCTTGACCCAGGGTTTGCGATGCAGGCCACGCTCGACGGCCTTTTTGGCCAGCAGGCCCGCCGCAACCATGACGGCGGGATTGGATGTATTGGTACAGGAGGTGATGGCGGCGATCGCCACGGCCCCGTGATCGATCTGGAAATCCACACCGCCGTCCATGTGGACTGACGCCGGGTGGGACTTCGGCGACCCCGGCAGCGCCGCCAGGGATTTGGCGAAGGAGGGCTTGGATTCCGACAGCAGGATGCGGTCCTGCGGGCGCTTCGGCCCGGCGATGGACGGCACGACCGTGCCCAGGTCGAGTTCCAGGCGTTCGGAGTAATTCGGTTCATGCGCCGCGTCGTGCCACAGCCCCTGGGCCTTGGCATAGGCCTCGACCAGCGCGACCTGCTCGGCCGGGCGCCCGGTGAAGCGCAGATAGTTCAGGGTCTCTTCGTCGATCGGGAAGATGGAGATGGTGGAACCGTATTCCGGGCTCATGTTGCCGATCGTGGCACGATTGGCCAGCGGCACCGAGGCAACCCCAGGGCCGTAGAATTCCACGAATTTGCCCACCACCCCGTGCTTGCGCAGCATGTCGGTGATGGTCAGCACCAGGTCGGTGGCCGTCGTGCCTTCGGGCAGCGCGCCGGACAATTTGAACCCTACCACCCGGGGAATCAGCATCGAGATCGGCTGACCCAGCATGGCGGCTTCAGCCTCGATGCCGCCCACGCCCCAGGCCACGACACCCAGGCCGTTGACCATGGGCGTGTGCGAGTCCGTGCCCACACAGGTATCGGGATAGGCTTCGGTCTGGCCGTCGATCTGGCGGGTGAACACACCGCGCGCAAGGTGTTCCAGGTTGACCTGGTGGACGATGCCGGTGCTGGGCGGCACGACCCGGAAGCCATCAAAGGCGGTCTGCCCCCACCGCAGGAACTGGTAGCGTTCGACGTTGCGCTGGTATTCGATTTCGACGTTGCGGCGGTAGGAATCGTTGTGCCCGAAGTCGTCGACGATGACCGAGTGGTCGATGACCAGTTCGACGGGGGCCAGCGGATTGATGCGTTCGGGCTTGCCGCCCAGGGCCTGCATGGCCTCGCGCATCGCCGCCAGATCCACGACGGCCGGCACGCCGGTGAAGTCCTGCAGGATGACCCGCGCCGGCGTGAAGGAAATCTCCCGGCTGGGCTGGGCATCGGGATCCCAGGACGCCAGGGCGCGGATGTCGTCCGCCGTGACATCCCCGCCGTCTTCGGTGCGCAGCAGGTTTTCCAGCAGGATCTTCAGCCCGTACGGCAGGCGGGACGGGTCCAGGCCATGGTTTTTCAGGGCATCCAGGCGATAGATGCGGTAGGGCTTGCCCCCCACATCCAGGGTCGAGCGTGCGCCAAAACTGTTGGGGTAAGCCATTGCAAGTCCTCCTGGAGTCGATCTCGTATCCGCGCCTGCGGGCTTCCGCAAAAGCCCGACCGGCTTTATCCAATCCATCTTACACGCAATCCGGCCGAGCTCTCCATTCCGCCCATGGCGCGTCGGGGTCTTCTGGTCACGCGCTACGAACGCGAACTTCCGCGAGCGAGAATTGACTCATGTCAAGGAACGCTCGCCGAACGCCCGGTCACACATCGGGCCAGGGCGGATTTCCGCTGACCGAAGCCCTACACTGGACAATCTGCGAATCACTGGAGCCCCATCATGGCGTTTCCCGCATTTTTCACCCAGGCCCCCCGCATCGTGCTGCATGACCCGCTGGCGCAATTGCTGGGCGCCTCGGACGACGGCCGGATCGAATACGGCTACGAGGACGCCGTGCGCCTGGCGGGCCATTCCTGTCCCACCGTAGCCGGTGCCTGGCTGATGACGGTGCATGCCCTGCGTGCGCTGTACCCCGGCGAGACCCCGGAACGCGGCAACGTGCTGGTGGAATTCGCCGATAGCGCCACCAATGGCGTGACGGGCGTCATCGCCAACGTGGTCAGCCTGGTGACGGGCTCGACCACCGATACAGGGTTCAAGGGGCTGGGTGGCCGGTACGACCGCCGCGACCTGTTGCGGTTCGATCAGCATGACCTGTCCGGCGAGATCGCCTTCATTCGACGCGACACGGGAGCCGGCGTCGACGTGTCCTACAGCGCTCAGCGCGTGCCGCCATCGGCGGCTGCGATGCCGCTGCTGCAGAAGATCCTGACCGGCCACGCCAGCGATGCGCAAAAACAGGAATTCGGTCAGTTGTGGCAGGACCGGGTGCGCCGCATCCTGGAGGCCGCCGACCAGCCCGGCGTGATCACGGTCAGCCAGCGGCAGCCGTCATCCCAGGTCCATTGACCGCAACTCCGCCATCCCGCCGGGGATGCCCTGCCGGACAACGGCGGATCAGGCTGCTTCTCCTGGGATGGCCTCGTCCGCGGAGCCGGCAAGGCCATCCCAGTCGGGCTGGCGCCGTTCGTGTGTCTGGTAGTACTCGAGCTTGTCCTGATACATGGCCTGGTCGGCTTCCTTCATGGCCTGCTCCAGTTTGCCATGATGGTGGCAGACGGCCAGCCCCGCCGAGACGCTGAGTGCCACGCCGCTGTAATACTGATTGTTCAGCTCGACCAACGAGCGGATGTTGTCCAGCACGACGTGGGCAGCGGTCTTGTCCAGCCCGGGCAACAGCACCATGAATTCGTCACCGCCGACCCGCGCGGCGTGCCCGGGACGATCGATCGCCTTGTTCAGGACCTCGCCGAAACGACGCAGCAGATCGTCGCCCGCCGCATGGCCCGATTCGTCGTTGACACGTTTCAGATTGTTCAGATCCAGGGCGATGAAAGACACCAGTGGCGTGTGCTTGCGCGCCAGCCGACCCAGCTCGTCCACGAAATAGGACCGGTTCTTCAACTGGGTCAGCACGTCGTGCTGGCCCAGATATTCCAGATAGGCTTCGGCCTTCTTGCGCGCGGTGATGTCGGTCAGGGACACCAGCACCTGGGACCAGTCCTGCTCGCAGCCCTGAAACACCGAGAGCTGCAGATGGATGTACAGCAGATCGCCCTGCAGCGTGCGGTTCTGCACTTCCTTCTGGTGAAACAGCCTGCCTTCCCAGAGGTCGATCAGCTGTTCGGCAAACGAATCGCGGGTTTCATCGTGGAAGACATCGCCGAGCCGCAACAGCAATTCGGCCCGCGAGGACGCCTTGAACATCTTCAGGGTGTAGTCGTTGACGTCCAGGACGCGGATCTCTTGGAGGCAGCGGTCGACGAATTCCTCGTGCACATCCAGAAAGGTCCGGAAATCGGTGACGCCACGGGCGCGCAACTCGTCGAATAATTTCTTGATCGCGCTGAAGTCCTCGACCCACAGGGACACCGGGGCCTGCTCGAAGAACTCGCGCGCGTCCCGGGCGCTATCCTGTGCCCGGCGACGCAGCGTCTGCAGCTCGGTCACGTCTTCCATGGTGACCAGAACACGGTCCCAGGGCTGCTTGGCATCGGCCAGCACGACGCCCTTCAGCGACAGGTCCAGCCGCTTGCCTTGCAGGGTGTAATTCACGGTCAGGCCGTGGAACCCGGCAAGACCGAGCCAGAGCTGGTTCAGTTCCTCGGCGAAGCCGTCGAGCATATCGTCGCGAAAGACCTGGTCCAGATGCGCCAGGAGGTCTTCCTGGGAAGCGGCCTCGTACAAGGACAAGGTCTGCCGGTTGACCCGCAGCACCCGCATGAGGCGGGCGCAATCGGCCAGCCGCCGGCGATCCTGCAACAACCACGGGCGAAGGTCCTGGATGCCGGCCGCGCGCAATTCCTGGAAAAAGACATGCAGGGCGCTGTAGTCCTCTAGCCAGAAGGCCATGGGCGAGGCCTCGAACAGGTCCGGCAGATGCGGATCAGGCCCAGCCGCCGGTTCCGTATCCGAATGTGATTGCGCCGTGGTGCTCATGCTGATGGGCCTGTCGTTAGCGTTGGTAAATAATATTACCGTACATGGAAGGCATCTCCGACGGCCAGACTTGTTCAGAATGTCCCTAGCGGAAATCCCTATGGACGGGCATCAATATAAGACCATTTCGATAGAGGATATGCTCCGCCTTACGCCCCGAAAATAGGTTCGGAGTTCAAAATGAACTCGCACCGGATTCGCGACAATAATTAGGATGGAGACTGTTTTGAACACCCCTGCCCTCACCCGACAGCAACGCCCCGAAGACGAACATCTGGGGTTGCCCGCCAACATTCTGTACGGATTCCAGCACGTTCTGACCATGTACGGCGGCATTATCGCCGTGCCGCTGATCGTCGGCCAGGCAGCCGGCCTGGCACCCGCCGAGATCGGCATTCTGATCGCATCCTGCCTGTTCATGGGCGGCCTGGCAACGCTGCTGCAGACCCTGGGCCTGCCGTTTTTCGGTTGCCAGCTGCCGCTGGTGCAAGGGGTGTCGTTTGCCAGCGTCGCCACGATCCTGGCGATCCTGAGCGCCGGCGCAAGCCTGCCATCGGTCTTTGGCGCCGTCATGGCGGCGGCATTGCTCGGGTTTCTGATCACCCCGGTCTTTTCCCGGATCATCCGGTTTTTCCCGCCCCTGGTGACAGGGTCGGTCATCACGACCATCGGGCTGTCCCTGATGCCGGTGGCGGCGCACTGGGCCATGGGCGGCAATGCCAAGGCACCCGGCTTCGGCGGCACAGCCAACATCGGCCTGGCCGCCGCCACCCTGGTCATCGTGCTGCTGCTCAGCAAGCTGGGCAATGCGACGATCTCGCGTCTGTCCATCCTGCTGGCGATGGTGCTGGGCACGATGATCGCCTGGGGCGCCGGCATGACGAACTTTTCCAGGGTCATGGATGGTCCGGCCTTCGCCGTGCCGACGCTGTTCCACTTCGGCATGCCCGAATTCCATCCCGCCGCCATCCTGTCGATGTTTATCGTCATCCTGGTGGTGCTGGTCGAGACCTCCGCCGACATCCTGGCCGTCGGCGACATCATCAAGACCCCGATCGACTCCCGCCGCCTGGGCGACGGGTTGCGCGCCGACATGGTCTCCAGCATGGTGGCCCCCGTCTTCGGCTCGTTCACCCAGAGCGCATTCGCCCAGAACGTGGGCCTGGTGGCCGTGACCGGCGTGAAAAGCCGCTACGTCGTCGCCACCAGCGGCATCATTCTGCTGGTGCTGGGTCTGCTGCCCGTCTTGGGGCGCGTGATCGCAGCCGTGCCGGCATCCGTCCTGGGCGGCGCAGGCCTGGTGCTGTTCGGCACGGTGGCGGCCAGCGGCATCCGGACCCTGGCCAGGGTCGATTACGAGAACAACATGAACCTGATCATCGTGGCGACTTCGGTGGGCTTTGGCATGATCCCCATCGCCGCGCCGCACTTCTACGACCATTTCCCCGCCTGGGTCGCCACGATCTTTCATTCCGGCATCAGTTCGGCGGCCATCATGGCGATTCTTTTGAACTTGCTGTTCAACCACCTGACGACGGGAAATCCCGACAAACCTTCCGTCTTCGCCGCCGGCACGGGCCACGACCAGAGCGCCACACCGCACGCGGATCCGCGCACACCGGCCAAGAGCCTCGCGCACTGACGGACGCGGGAACACCCGGTGACAAAAGAGGGCCCGGAAATCCGGGCCCACGGGCCGGGCGGACCGGGTACTGGTGCTATGCTGCCTTCCTTCGCATCCCATCCCCGATCGCCCTATGGAACACCTGAACGAAACCCTGTTTCTATGGATCAATGCCACGAATCCATCGGCCTTCGGCCTGCTGCTCGGGCGTCTTCTGGCCAATGGCCTGGTCTACGTGTTTCCGTTGTATGTCGTCCTGAACTGGCTGCGCGCCGATGCCGCCGGACGTGAAGCCCTGCTGCAGGCCGTCCTGAGCGCCATTGTGGCCATGATCCTGTCCTGGGGGATCGCCCGGCTGTGGTTCCATCCCCGGCCCTTCGTCATTGGCCTGGGGCACCAGTACATGCCGCACGAGCCGACCGCGTCCTTTCCCAGCAACCACCTGAGCTTCATCTGGGCGATCTGCGCGGGGCTCTGGGTGCATCCCGTGCGGCGCCGCGCCGCGATCATCCTGGGGCTGCTGGGGTTGCCGGTTGCCTGGGCGCGCATCTACATGGGCGTACATTTCCCACTGGATATGGCGGGTGCCCTGATCACCGCCGTCATCGCGGCCATCCTGTGCCTGCCACTGCGCAATCGACTGATCCCCAGCCTGCGGCGCGCGATCGAGCCCATCTACCGACTGGCGTTCGCCTGGCCGATCCGCAAGGGCTGGTTCCGCGCCTGAGACAGCGGATCACAGGATCAGCCCACGGCGCCCTCCCGCGCGATGGCCATGGCTTCGCGCAACACGGACAGATCGCCGATGTGATTGGACAGCAGCAAGATCAGCCGGGCGTTGACCTGCTGGCTCTGCTCGTCGCTAAGATCGCGGTGCAGCTCGACCAACGCTTCGTAGAAGTCATCGCCCGGCTCGTAGGCCCGCACATAGTGGCGGCCTGGCTCGCCGAAATTCAGATTCAGATTCAAGGCCATGGATTCACTCCTGACGGCAGGTGGCACGGGCGGCGGCGGCACGGATCCGGGCGGCATCCGGCGAACGCCAGCGCCCGGCGATATGCTGATCGGGCCGGATCAGCCAGGCGGACCCATCACGGGCGTCGTACCGCTCGGCGAACCGGCCCGAATAATCTTCGAAGACCCTCAGGCCGTGCGGCGAACGCCCGCCCGAGGGGGACACCAGGATCACATCGATCGGTATGTCGCCGCCCATCAGCCCCTGCAGGGCGGCGGCCTGATGAACGTCGGACGGCTGATCGACGTAGACCAGCAACTGAAACCGGTTGCCCAGGCGGTCCAGCAGCCAGAAATGGTCCACCTGCGCACGCATGGGACTATCGTCGCACGGAGCGCCCGGCACCATGTCGCCGGCGAATTCCGCGGTATCCGGGGTATTGAGGCTGGACTCCGCCTGGATGGACGGCACTGAAAACCGGCCTGAATTGACCAGCGCCCGGGCAAAGGGGTACTGGCGCGCCAGATCCAGCACGGCATTGCGAAACGCCAGGGATACGCGCGTCTTGGGGGTGATGAAATCAGTCGAGCGGGTGGAATTGCGCAGATTCTCGGTGGCGGCGAAGGTGCGTTCCTCGGAATAGGTGTCCAGCAGGGTTTCGGGAGCCTTGTCTTCCAGGACCAGCCGCAGCTTCCAGATCAGATTGTCGGCGTCCTGGATACCGGAATTCGCCCCCCGTGCGCCGAAAGGCGACACCTGGTGCGCGGCATCGCCAGCGAACAGGACGCGGCCATGGCGGAACTGCGCCATCCGGCGGCACTGGAAGGTATAGACGCTGACCCATTCCAGCTCGAATTCGTGTTCCTCGCCCAGCATGGCTTTGATGCGCGGAATGACGTTTTCCGGCCGCTTCTGTTCCTCGGGATCGGCATCCCACCCAAGCTGGAAATCGATACGCCAGACGTTGTCGGCCTGATGATGCAGCAGGACGGACTGCCCCGGATGGAAGGGCGGGTCGAACCAGAACCAGCGTTCGGCGGGAAAATCGGCCTTCATCACCACATCGGCGATCAGGAAACGGTCCATGAAGACCTTGCCCTCGACCTCCAGCCCCATCGCGCGCCGGATGCTGCTGTGCGCCCCGTCGGCGGCAATCAGCCAGTCGGCGGCCAGGGAATATTCACCTTCGGGTGTCTCGACCTGCAGCGTGACCCCCTGCTCCTGCGTCTGCAAGCCGATGACCTTGCTGCGAAATCGCAGATCCAGCAAGGGCAGCTTCCGCGCCCGGCGCACGAGAAATTCCTCGAGGTAATACTGCTGCAGATTGATCATGCCCGGGCGGCGATGATCCGGTTGCGACAACAGATTGAAGCAGTAGACCTCTTCGGTACGGAAGAAGGTGCGGCCGACGCTCCAGCTGACGCCCTTGTCGACGCAGTCGTTCCCCACCCCCAGACGATCCAGGATCTCCAGCACGCGCTTGGCATAGCAGACCCCCCGCGACCCCACGGAGACGGTATCGTCGTCATCGAGCAGCACCACAGGCACGCCCTGCTGCGCCAGATCGATGGCTGCCACCAGGCCCACCGGTCCGGCGCCGACCACCACGACCGGATAGCGTTGGGATGGTTTGCCTTGCAGCTCGCGAGGAGCCTGGAAGGCATATTTCGGATATTCATAGGTGCTCTGCATAAGTCTCGTCTCCTCACAGGCTACCGGTCATGATCAGGACTGCAGTCCGTGCCACATTTCCTTGTCGCGCTGCGCCGTCCAGATCCGCGGGTGCGTCACCCCGGACGCCTCGTCCATCGCGCGCACCACATCGAACGGCAAGCAGTGCTCGTAGATGAACACATCGGCGAACTTGGGGTCCATGGATCGCCGGATATGGGCCATGGCCTGCTTCAGATCCAATCCCTGGGCGTGGGCTTCACAGGCGGCGCCGAACAGGGTCGTCACGAAATCCCGCGTATAGGCCAGGCCCGCCGCGACGCGTTCAGGCGAATCCAGGGCCGGACCGCGTCCCGGCACCAGTTTTTCCGCCTGCAGGGCAGCCAGCGCATCCAGGGTGGCCGGCCATTCCGTCAACTGGGCGTCGCCCGTGTAGCAAGCGGCATCGTATTCGACCAGATCGCCGGAAAAGAGCACCCGCTCGGATGGCACCCAGACGACGGTATCGCCCTTGGTGTGGCCGGAGCCGGGATGAAAAACTCGCACCTCCAGGTCTTTGCCCATCCACAGGCTGATCCCGTCATCGAACACCAGGGTGGGCCAGGTCAGCCCCGGGATCGCGTCGAAATCCTGGAACAGGCGTGGAAACCGTTCATATTCGGACTGCATGTCCTGAGCGCCGCGCTCGACGATCATCTCGTGGGTGCCGCGGCTGGCAATGATTTCCTGCAGCCCTTCGGCGCGATACGCCGATGCCCCCAGCACCCGCACCGCATGGTAGTGCGACAGCACGGCATATTTGATGGGTTTGTCCGTCAGCCGGCGGATCGTGGCAATCAGCCGCTGCGCCATCACCGGGGTGGCCAGCGTATCGCAGATCAGCACGGAATCGTCGCCGATGATGACCCCCGTGTTCGGGTCGCCCTCGGCGGTATACGACCAGCAATGCTCGGACAGGCGGGAAAAGGTGGTCTTCTTTTCCTCGAGATCGGCTACCGAGGCGAATTGTTTGCTCATGGATGGATTCCTGAAAAAATTGCTGCGGCATCCCCGCCCGGAGGGCGGAACACCCAAGGGGCTACATGCCCAGATAGGCCGCGCGGACCTGCTCGTTGCGGATCATGTCCTGCCCGGTACCCGACAGTACGATATTGCCGGTTTCCAGGACATAGGCCCGATCGGCGATGCCCAGCGCGGCAAAGGCATTCTGTTCAACCAACAGGATCGTCATCCCCTGCGCCTTCAGGGTGCGGATGACGTTGAAGACTTCCTCGACCAGCAGCGGCGCCAGCCCCATCGATGGCTCGTCGAGCAGCAGCAGGCGCGGGCGCCCCATCAGGGCCCGGCTGATGGCCAGCATCTGCTGCTGGCCGCCCGACAGCGTGCCGGCCGGCAACTGACGCTTCTCGTACAGTACGGGAAACATGGCATAGACCCGGTCCAGATCCTCGGCCACCTGCGCGCCCTGGCGCAGATAGGCGCCCAGGCGCAGGTTATCCTCGATGGACAGGGGCCCGAATACCTGCCGGCCTTCCGGACTATGGCAGATCCCGGCGCGTACTCGCCGGTCCGCCCGCACACGGCCCAGATCCTGGCCGGCGAAGCGGATGCTGCCGCCGCTCATGGACTGAATACCCGACAGGGTGCGCAGAAAGGTGGTCTTGCCGGCCCCGTTGGCCCCCACCAGCGCGACCAGTTCGCCCTTGTGGACTTCCAGGTCGACGCCGTTGAGCGCCTGGATGCGGCCATAGCAGGACTTCAGGCCCCTGACTTGAAGCAGCGGCTCACGCGCGGCACGGGCGGCATCGAGATGTTTGAAACCACCCGCGCTGCGCCCCCCCAGACCGATGGTATCGGGCGCCAGGGACACGATCCGGTGGTAGAGCTCGCGGTATTCGGCGCGCGCCTGCTCGCCAAATAGCGGATCCTGGTGATCGCCGAAGGCCGCCGTGATCCCGGCCCAGTCCTCGGGTTGCAGGATCGCCCGCGACAGAGGAATCACGTCCTTTTCCTCGGACTGGATGTGGTGCTTGAGCGCTGCGGCATAGCGGCGCAGGCCGGCGATGAAATCCGCGTTGCCGGCCAGTCCCCCGGTATCGCGCCCCAGAAACGCACGCAGGGCCTGCAGATGCTGCGGCCCTTCGCGGTGCTCGGCCTCCAGGCGGTCCAATACAGCGGCGGCCTCGGGGCTGCGCCGGCGCAGGGCCAGGAACAGATATTGGTCTTCCTTTGCGTGATGACAGCCATCCATGAATTCACGGATATAGTCGAACAGGGCGGTGAAGAATGCTTCATCGACCGGCTGGCCGGTTTCCAGATCGTTGGCGACCCAGTCGATGGTAATGGCAATGCGCCACAGATTGCGGTGCTCTTCCTGAATGATGTCGAGTGCGTGCATGCGGATTTCCGTTCAGGCGTGACCGCCGAGATAAGCGGCGATGACGTCCGGATTGCGCCGGACCTCGGCGCCCGTGCCTTCGGCCAGGCGCTTGCCGTAGTCCAGCACCAGGATGCGGTCGGACAGGTTCATCACCATCTTCATGTCATGTTCCACCAGGACAACAGTGACCCCGGTATCGGCGATGCGCCGCACCAGGGCGTCGACTTCCTGGGTTTCCTTGGGATTCAGACCGGCGGCGGGCTCGTCCAGGAACAGCAGGCGCGGCTGCATGGCCAGCGCCCGGGCGATCTCCAGACGCTTGAGCGCCCCATAGGGCATGCTGTCGGCGCGTGTGCGCACATACGCATCCAGACCGACAAAGCGCATCAGTTCGGCGGCCTTCTCTCGCAGGACAGCATCGCCACGCCGGATGGACGGCAGGCGCAGCAGCGCCTTGAACAGATTGCGATCCAGATGCAGGTGGGCACCCACCATGACGTTTTCCAGCGCGCTCATGTTCATCCAGACCTGCAGATTCTGGAAGGTGCGCGCCACCCCGAAGCCGGCCAGGCGGCTGGGGTCGCAGCCCTGGATTTCGCGGCCATCCAGGCGGATCGTGCCCGATTCGGGACAATAGACGCCCGTCACCAGATTGAACAGCGTGGTCTTGCCCGCGCCATTGGGTCCGATCACCGAATACACGATGCCGGCATCCACGGAAAAGCTGACATCCTGCACCGCCCGGACATTGCCGAACCGCACGGACAGGTTCTCGACTTCCAGCAACGCCATGGTTCAGTCTCCCCTGGAAAGCCGGGCCGCCAGCGACGGGACCAGCCCGCGTGGCAGAAAGATCATGCACAGCATCAGAATCGCGCCAAACACCACGACTTCCCAGCCTTCGAAGGTGGCCAGCGCCTGGGGCAGCGCCGTCAGCAGCACGGCCCCCAGAATGGACCCGAACACCGAGGCCATGCCGCCGACCACCACCATCGTGATCAACTCGATCGAATGGAAGAAATTGGCGACTTCGGGGGTCACGAAACCGACGTAATGCGCCAGGACGCTGCCCATGAGGCTGGCCGCGATGGCCGAGAGCACGAAGACGGCCGCCTTGTAGCGGGGAACGTCCACCCCCACGACACGCGAGGCGGTTTCCGAACCATGCAGGCCGCGCAAGGCGCGCCCAAACGGAGAGTCGATCAGATTGAGCGCCCCCCAGGTCGTCAGCAGCAGCACGATGGCCATCACCCAGTACCATTGCAGGTCACGCACCATGTCGTAGCCGAACAGCGTCATGGACGGCACCGGCATGCCGTCGGGCCCGCCGGTCCAGGCGGCCTCGTTGCGGATCACGATATTGATGATGATGCCCAGCCCCAGCGTCGCCATGGCCAGATAGTGGCCCTTCAATTTGAGAATGGGGCGCGCCACGATCAGGGCCAGGAGGCCCGCGGCGGCGGCCCCCGCGATCATGGCGGCCAGGGGGTGCCAGCCCAGATGCGTGGGCAGCACAGCCGAGGCGTAAGCCCCGATGCCCACGAAACCCGCATGCCCCAGACTGATCTGTCCGGCATAGCCGACCAACAGGTTCAGGCCGATCACGATCACCGCATTGATCGCCATGCGGATGGCAATGTCCAGGAAGTAGCTGTTGGGTACGGCAAAGGGCACCACCGCGAGCACGGCGGCCAGAACGATCAGCCCGATCATCGATTGTCTGCGCATGCTTACACCCGATCCGTGGAACGGCCGCCGAACAAGCCGCGCGGCATGAAGAACAGCACCAGCAGGATCAGAACGAAGGGGATGGCGTCCTTGTAGGCGGACGACACGTATCCCGCCCCCATGGCTTCCAGGATGCCCAACAGCAACCCGCCCACCACGGCCCCCAGGCCATTGCCCAACCCACCCAGAACGGCCGCCACGAAACCCTTGAGGCCCAGCATGATGCCCACGTCGTACGAGGTCAGCGTGATCGGAGCGATGAGGATGCCCCCCAGGGCGCCCAGCGCGGCGGCCAGTGCGAAGCTGACGAGCAGTACCCAGCCGGTGCTGACCCCGACCAGTTGCGCGGCAACATGGTTGTAGGCGGTGGCCAGCATGGCCTTGCCCGCCAGCGTGCGGCTGAAGAAATACCAGAGCAGCACCACCGCCAGCGCGGTCACCCCGAACACCCACAGGCTCTGCGGCAGCAACATGGCGCCGAGGATGAACATCGGCTCATGATCGGAGAACGGCGGCAGGCTGTGCGCGTTCTTTCCCAACCAGACCTGCGCCAGCCCACGAATCACCAGGGACGCGCCGATCGTGATGATGATCAGGGTGACGGTTTCCGCGTCCTTGACGGGTTCGATCGCGATCTTTTCCAGTAGCACACCCACCCCGGCGGGCAGCAGTACCGCCAGCGCGAAGGCCACCCCCCAATGCAGGCCGATCTGGGTGAAGAATACTGCCAGCATGCCACCCAGCATGACGAATTCGCCCTGGGCGAAGTTGATGACATGGCTGGCGTTGTAGATCAGGTTGAATCCCAGGGCCACCAGGGCATAGGTCGCCCCGACGGTGAGCCCCGAAAACAGGAATTGCAGGAACTCGGCTTGCACGGATGGTCTCCAATGTCGGGCAGCCAGCGGTTTGTCGGCGTTCCGGTGCGAATGGGTACGGAATCGGAAAGTGCATCCCCGGATCCAATACATTACAAACATCATGAAAATTGATAGATGTTTGGTATCAACGCAAAGATAGAGAACTTGTCCGGATTGTTCAATACTGGCTGATGAATTACCGACACTCACTCGGGAAAACGATCAGAGTAAGTTCAGCTTATCTGATTCATTCATCAGTGATTCTGCTGAATCAAGTTAGCCAGATACAACACCAATTCAATCTATATTGAGTTGTTATCCGTATCATGAACGGGATGGACCGTGTTTGCGCGATGCCTGCCGGGCAGGCCGCGGGCGACCGAAAACACGAGGGCGAATCGCACGGCCCGGCCGCACGGAACCCTACACGGAGATCGCGGACAGGGGATCGTCGATGGGGAAGCGCTCGAAGCCGTCGGTCCGGCGTTCGGGCATGACGCCATCGGCCAGACGCATGTGGGTGTCCAGATGCCATTCGGACGGCTCGGCCAGGCGCCGGTAGAGTTCCCGGCAGGACAGGCGCGCCGTCTGGCCCGGCCAGTCGGACGGCAACAGCACTTCGGGCAGCTCGGGGTCGCGCAGCAGAAGACGCCGGTAGTCGTGGATCAGCAGTACGCGCAGCAGGAAGGCTTCCCGGGGCTCGATGCGCGCCATCCGGTCCCGGCGAAGTTCGGCGAGGATCGGCAGGTAATCGGATACGAAGGTCGCATAGGACTCGGCCAGACGATCCAGATTCCAGGCGCGCGCCACCAGATCGGCATCGGAGGCACTGCGCGCCGTGCGGGAATCGGCCGCCAACAGCGGCAGCAGACTGCCCAGGACATCCTGCAGTCCGTCGGCCGCCAGCGCATCGAACACCGCCTCGAGATCGGTCGACGGATGGACGAAGCAATCCCCCCCCACCGTCCCGAAACCCTGCCACTGCAGGGCCTGACGCAGGTGGTCCCGCTGCCGGACATCCAGATCGCCCACCACCAGGATCAGGCGCCAGCGGCGATCCCAGATCGGGGCATGCGATGCATAGATATGGCGGGAGGCCTCTTCGAAGCGCAACTGACCCGATGACGTCAGCACATAGTCGGCACGGCGCCCATGGGCATCGGCGCGCAGCCATTGTTCCTTTGCGAGCCGGAAGACCGAGGTGCGCACCAGCCGCTCGTTCAGCCCGAGTGGTTCGAGCAATTGGATCAGGCTACCCAGCCAGATCCGGCCGCCGCGGGGCAGGACGGCATCGCCGAAGACCGTCATGATCAGCGAGCCCGCGCGAACCCGCTGCTGCTGGCGAAATCGGTCAAGACGCTGCTGAATGGCTGGAATCAAGGCGCGGACCCGCCGCAGGGCGGCGAACAAAAAAGTTCAGGACGAGGAGCGGCCCTGCGCACGAACATTCTGCACGGCAAAGAAGCCTTCCTTGTGGATGAATTCATCACGGGCCCCCAGGGATTTGACGGTTGCGACACAGGAATCGACGAATTCCGGACTGCCGGCGATGAAAACACTATGCGCGGACAAATCGGGATATAGCCCCGGCAGGATCGTATTGATGCGACCCTGCAGACAGCCTTCCCGCTGTTCGCGCGTGAGCGTTATTTTATAGTCGAAATTCCGATGCTTGGTGCGCCACCACGACATCAGGCCCCCGCCGTAGACATCTTCCCAGGCGCGGGCGGAAAAGATCATGTCGACCCGCTTGCGATAGCCGCGCTGCAGCGCCGCCTCGGCGAGATCCAGGATGGGCGCCAGCCCCGTCCCCGCCGCCAGGCACAGCACGGGCGTATCGGCCGAGGGATCGCCGATGAAGGTGCCATAGGCGCCATTGATCTTGATACTGTCACCCAGCTTGAGGGTATCGTGGATCCATGCACTGGTCACCCCGTCATCGGCCCGGGCAACCTGCAATGTGATCTCGCCATCGTGGCGGGGGGCATTGGCGATCGAATAGGCGCGGCGTGGAACGCCGGCGCGCTCATCGCCCAATGTGACGTACTGACCCGGCCAGTACCGGATGGGTTTGCCCACTGGCCGCAGGCGGATTTCCAGCGTGCGGGGGGTCAGTTCGCGGCGATCGATCAATACGAACAGCGCACCTTCCCTCGGGGGAAACAGCTTGGGGCGCGCATCGGCCGTCCCCCATTCGATCACCATCTCGTCGGAAATCGGCTTCGCCATGCACATCAGACCGTAGCCGTGATGGCGTTCCTCGGCGGACAGCGCCATATCGAGCACCATGCCCTGGTCGTACTGACCCGACACCACCTTGACCTTGCATTCCCCGCAGGCCCCCGCCCGGCAGTTGTTGGGCAGCGCGTACCCCGCCTTTTCCAGCGCCATCAAGGCGGTGTCGGTCTCCTTCCATTCCACTGATTTGCCGGAAGGTTCAATGGTGATGCGTGCCATAGTGCTCTCGAATGAATTCGGATGGTCCCGTCAGCCGCGGGCGACAGGACCTGTGGGTCGATGAAAGATCGCCAGCGTCAGAACACCGGAATGATGTCCTGCATTTCCACGTCAGAGATCTCGTGACCGGTGATCCCCACCTCCGGGATCGCTGGGAACGGGATGTCGTAACGATCCAGCACCCCCTTCAGGTTAATCATCGCATTGCGCCAGTTTTCGAGCTTCGCCTCGTAGGTGGGGATGCCGAACCCGGCATTGCGGGCGATTTCCTCGCCCGCACGCTGGTTGGCGATGAAGTCTTCCGGCAGATCCCAGAATTCCATGGGCGGCTCGAACAAAACAGCCGACAGGAACAGGTAGCCGGCGCGAATCTGCCGGGTGACCACGGACTTGTATTCATCACTGAGGCCCGGGTAGTCGCGTTCCATCACGGCCATACAGATCGCCATGTGGCGGCCTTCATCGCGGCCGATGTTCTTGAACGCTTCCTTGAAGACCGGCTCGCGCGTGTTCTCGTACATCTGCTTGAAGATGGTGGCGGCGGCGATTTCACCCATCAGGAAGGAACTGAACAGCACGGCCAGGTCGTATTTGGGGACCGCGTTCTTGTAGCCATTCCAGTAGCGCGCGCCATTGAAATACAGCCATTGAGCGTTCTTCTGCAGTTTCCGGCCGATCTCGGTCTTCGGCTCGTAGGTCAGGGGGTCCGGATGGTCGAGCAGCTTCGTGATCGACAGGCCGCACATGATCTCGTGGTTCTGCTCGTCGCTGGTGACCGAGAAGAAGCATTTGCGCACCGGATCTTCCTCGTGCACTTCATAGGTCTTGATCAGGGCTTCGGCGAACACCGGGGGGGCCGAGGCGTCGAACACGGACAGCAGCGTCCACCAGTAGGCGATGGACTCGCGCTCTTCCCAGGAATAGCTCTCGACGTCGAGCGAATCCCAGGGCAGTTTTTCCGGTTCCCAGTATTCACGCAGGGAGGCTTCCCAGACTTCCTGCAGTTTCTGCGTCTTCCGGTGCCAGGACAACGGATAGACATTGGGTTGTTCGATGGCGGGCGGAAATTCCATCTTGTCCGCGTAACGTTCCTTGCTGGACATGCTTGTCTCCTTCAGAGGTCGGGCGATCCGACGAATCGGGTCGAGGGCAGGATCATGTGGTGCCCATTCATGTGACGGGCATTTGGTACTACGCCGCTATCATGTTACTTCACATCAATGATTGTCAATTTTTTTGTATCGCTTATTGCTTAGGGTTTTCCTTTACGACCCTGTTACGGGTCTATGAATCCTATGATTTATATTGACAACCAATTGTTTATCAACATCTATTTTATTTTATGATTAATTCATCAGCTATCAAGATAAATGATATCGATCTAGAAACAAGCTGCTTTTAAGTGATACATTGAATCGTGAAAACAAGCTAATTACGTATTGATTGCTTCGGCGAGCCGAAGCCGGAGGACATCATGCCGCACCCCCTGTTCGAACAGCACAGACCGCTTCTCGATGGCGCCCTGCGGGCCATCGCCGAACGCGGTTACTGGGCCGCCTTTTCCGAGAACCCCAGCCCCAAGGCCTACGGCGACGAAGCCCCCGAGGCGGGGCGAGCCGCCTTTCAGGGCCATCTGGGCAAACCGTTCGAACTGGACCAGCCGGGCCAGGCCGGCTGGCACACGGATGAAAAGTCCCCTTACGGGCTGGCCCTGGACGTGCGCTACCCGGTCTGCGACCCGCAGGCGCTCATGGACGCCGCGCTACGCGCCATGCCGGCCTGGCAGGCACTGGGCGCCGAAGGCCGGGTCGGCATCTGTCTGGAAATCCTGCAGCGTCTGAACCGCCAGAGCTTCGAAATCGCTCACGCGGTCATGATGACCAGCGGCCAGGGCTGGATGATGGCCTTTCAGGCCGGCGGCCCGCATGCCCAGGAACGCGGCCTGGAAGCCGTCGCGTATGCGTGGCGCGAAATGTCTTTCATTCCCGCCACCAGCACCTGGGAAAAGCCGCAGGGCAAGCACCCGGCGCTAGTCATGGAAAAACACTACGAGATCATCGGCCGTGGCGTGGCCGTGGTGATCGGCTGTGCCACATTCCCCACCTGGAACACCTATCCAGGCCTGTTCGCGGCCCTGGCCACCGGCAACCCCGTCATCCTGAAACCCCACGGACACGTCGTGCTGCCGGCGGCGATCACGGTGCGCACCATCCGGGCTGTACTGGCGGAAAACGGCCTGGATCCCGACCTGGTCACGCTGTGTCTACCCGTCTCGCACGAGGCGGCGCACACCCTCTACACCCACCCCGACGTCCATTCGATCGACTATACCGGTAGCAATACCTTCGGCCGCTGGCTGCTGGATCACTGCCGTCAGGCCCAGGTCTACGCGGAACTTGTCGGCGTCAACAGCATCGTCATCGACTCGACCGACGACTACCAGGGGATGTTGCGCAACCTGGCTTTCACCCTGTCGCTGTATTCGGGGCAGATGTGCACGACTTCGCAGGCGCTGGTGATCCCAGCGGGCGGCATCGACACGGACGACGGTCACAAGTCATACGAGCAAGTCTGCCAGGACCTGGCCGCCGCCATCGATCAGTTCCTCTCCAAGCCCGAGGTCGCCACGGCCGTCCTGGGCGCCATCCAGTCCGATGACACCTTGCGGCGTATCGACCAGGCAGCCGCGGGCGCCCTGGGGCAGGTGGTGCTGTCACCGCGCGCCATCGTCAACCCGGACTTCCCTCAGGCCCGCGTGCGCACCCCGGTGTTGCTGACCTGCGATGCCCAGGACACCACGCACTTTTCCCAGGAGCAGTTCGGCCCGATCAGCTTCCTGGTACGTGCCCCGGATACGGCGGCGGCCCTCGCCCTGGTCGAGGATCTGACCCGCCGGCACGGTGCCCTGACATGGTCCATCTACAGCACGCGGGAAGACGTCATCGACGCCTCGATCCAGTCGTCCTGGCGCGCCAAGGTCGCCTTGTCGATCAATTTCACGGGTGGCGTCTATGTCAATCAGTCGGCCGCCTATTCCGACTTCCACGGCACGGGCGGCAACCCGGCTGCAAACGCCTCATATGCCGACTCGGCGTTCGTCGCCAACCGCTTCCGCGTCGTGCAGCGCCGCCGCCACGCATGAACCCGCACGGGAATCCCACAATGACCGAAGAACAACCCATCCTCGTCAGCCATGAGGACGGTATCGCCCGCATCACGCTGAACCGCCCCGACAAGCTCAACAGCTTCAACGAAACTATGCACCTGGCCCTGCGTCAGGCGCTCGACGAGATCCAGAACGACCGGCGGGTCCGCGTCCTGGTCCTCACCGGTGCCGGACGCGGATTCTGCGCCGGCCAGGACCTGGGCGACCGCGCCGCGCGGATCAATAGCGGCGACAAGCCCGACCTGGGCGAAACCGTCGAACGCCTCTATCGACCGCTGATCCTGGCGCTGCAGAACCTGCGCGTGCCGACGCTGGCAGCCGTCAACGGCATCGCCGCCGGCGCCGGAGCATCGCTTGCGCTGGCCTGCGACCTGACCCTGGCCGCCGAATCCGCGTCCTTTCTGCAAGCCTTCAGCAAGATTGGCCTGATCCCCGATACCGGCGGGACCTGGGTGCTGCCCCGGCGCGTCGGCCTGGCGCGCGCCATGGGCCTGGCCCTGTTGGCCGAACGCCTGCCCGCCCGCCAGGCTGCCGACTGGGGTCTGATCTGGTCCTGCGTGGCGGATGCCGACTTTGCCGCGGAAACCGACCGCCTGGCCCGGATCCTCGCCCAGGCGCCGACTCGCGCCCTGGTGCGCACCCGCCAGGCCATGCAGGCTTCCGGCCTGCACACCCTCGAACAGCAGCTGGACATGGAAGCCGGTTTCATGCGCGAACTGGGCTGGCGGCAGGATTACGCAGAAGGCGTTGCCGCCTTCATGGAAAAGCGGCCCGCCCATTTCACCGGAGACTGAGACAATGCATGAAGCCCTCGCCCCCCAATCCCTGGCCGAAACCGTCGCGGCCGCCATGTGGTCGCGCGACCATGCCGCACAGGCCCTGGACATGCACCTGGACTCCATCGCTCCGGGCAGCGCCCGGCTATCGATGGCGGTGCGCGGCGACATGCTCAACGGCCACGGCATCTGCCACGGCGGGATGATCTTCACCCTGGCCGACACCGCCTTCGCCTATGCGTGCAACAGCGACAACCACAACACGGTTGCCTCGGCGTGCCACATCGACTTCCTGGCGCCGGCCCATCAGGGCGACCGCCTGCAGGCCCACGCCCAGGCACGCACCCAGGGCGGACGCACCGGCGTCTACGACATCACCGTCCATAATCTGACCACCCAGCGCGACATCGCTCTGTTTCGCGGAAAATCGCACCGCATCCAGGGGCTGGTGACGGAATCCCTGGACGGCCAAGGCTCTCGGCCTGACTGACGCGGACCACACAGAATATTCATCAAGGAGACAACACATGCCCGTCAAAACAGTCAAACCGGGCGACCTCGAAGCCATCGAGACCGCCAGCCGCGACGAGATCACCGCGTTGCAGTTGAAACGCCTGCGCGAGACACTGCGCCACGCCTACGACAATGTCCCGCACTATCGCAAGGCCTTCGACACCCGCGGCGTCCACCCGGACGACCTGCGCACGCTCGACGATCTGCGCAAGTTTCCCTGCACCACCAAGGAAGACCTGCGCCGCAATTACCCGCTGGGCATGTTCGCGGTCCCACGCGAACGCCTGGCGCGCCTGCACGCGTCGTCAGGGACGACTGGCAAACCGACGGTCGTGGGCTACACGCAAAAGGACATCGACACCTGGGCGAACCTGGTGGCGCGGTCCATCCGCGCGGCAGGCGGCCGCCGGGGCGACACGGTGCACGTCGCCTACGGCTACGGTCTGTTCACGGGCGGCCTGGGCGCGCATTATGGGGCGGAACGCCTGGGCTGTACGGTCATCCCGATGTCGGGCGGCCAGACGGAAAAGCAGGTCCAGCTCATCATGGATCTGAGACCGGACATCATCATGGTGACCCCGTCGTATTCCCTGGTGATTGCGGAAGAGTTCGAACGCCAGGGCATCGCGCCCGACGATATTTCCCTGAAGGTCGGCATCTTCGGCGCCGAACCCTGGGGCGAAGGCATGCGCAGCGAGATCGAACGCCAACTGGGACTGGACGCGGTGGACATCTACGGGCTGTCCGAAGTCATGGGGCCCGGCGTGGCATCCGAATGCATCGAGTCCAAGGACGGTCCGGTCATCTGGGAAGACCACTTCTACCCCGAGATCCTGAACCCCGACACGGGTGAACCCGTGGCCGATGGCGAGGAAGGCGAACTGGTCTTCACCTCGCTGACCAAAGAAGCGCTGCCCATCATCCGCTACCGCACCCGCGACCTGACGCGGCTGCTGCCACCTACCGCGCGCAGCTTCCGCCGCATGGGGCGCATCACGGGCCGATCCGACGACATGCTGATCATCCGGGGGGTGAACGTCTTCCCCACGCAAGTCGAGGAACAGATCCTGCGCGACCCTCAGCTCAACGGCAACTATCAGATCCTGGTCTCCCGCGATGGCCATCTGGACAACGTCGAGGTGCGCTGCGAATTGCAGCACGATGCCGACGCGCTGTCGGGCGAGCAAGTCGGGCAGATCGGGCGCCTGCTGCAGCACCACATCAAGACCAACATCGGGATTTCCACCCGAGTCACAGTCATGCACTACGGCGAACTGCCGCGAACACAGACCGGCAAGGCGCGACGCGTCTTCGACGACCGGCCGAAGCAGCACTGAACCCGCATCCCCACCACCCGAGGAGACAACACAATGAAACCATCCATCAAGCATTGGGCTGCCGGCATGGCGCTGGCCGCCCTCGGCATGACCGCCAGCGCGGCGGAACCCATCAAGATCGGCTCGATCCTGTCAGCCACCGGTCCGGCCGCCTTCCTGGGCGACCCGGAGGTCAAGACCCTGCAGATGTACGTCGAATCCATCAACAAGGCGGGCGGCGTCCTGGGCCGTCCGCTGGAACTGGTGTCCTACGATGACGGCACCGACGCCAACAAGGCCAACAGCTTCGCCAAGCGCCTGATCTATGACGACAAAGTCGACGCCATCATTGGCGGCACCACGACCGGTTCCACCATGTCCATGGTGCCGCTGGTCGAAAAGGCGGGCATCCCGTTCATATCCCTGGCTGGCGCCGTGGTGGTCGTCGACCCGGTGAAAAAATGGGTCTTCAAGACCCCGCACACGGATCGCATGGCGGCCGAAAAAGACTTCGAGGACATGAAAAAGCGCGGCATCACCAAGATCGCGCTGGTCAGCGAAACCAGCGGATTCGGCCAATCCGGCAAGAAGGAATCCGAAATCGTCGCCCCCAAGTACGGCATCCAGATCGTGACCCAGGAAACCTACGGGCCCAAGGACACCGACATGAGCCCGCAGCTCACCAAGATCAAGAACAACCCCGACGTCCAGGCGGTCATGGTCTTCGGCCTGGGCCAGGGCCCCGCGCTGGTCACCCGCAATTACAAGCAACTGGGGATCAAGCTGCCGCTGTACCAGTCTCACGGCGTGTGCTCGGACGAGTTCATCAAGCTGACCCGTGACGCCTCCGAAGGCGTGCGCCTGCCCTGCGCCGCCCTGGTGGTCGCCAATGAGCTGCCGGACACAGACCCGCAAAAGCCGATCGTCACCGCCTATGCCAAGGCCTTCAAGGATCACTGGAAGACGGATGTCTCGACCTTCGGCGGCCACGCCTACGATGGTCTGATGATCTACGTCGATGCGGTCAAGCGCGCCGGCACGACCGACAAGGCCAAGGTGCGCGACGCCATCGAGCAGACCCATGGTTTCATGGGCACGGGCGGCGAATTCAATCTGTCGCCGACCGACCACATGGGCCTGGGCCTGAAGGCCTTCCGCATGCTGGAAATCAGCCGTGGCCACTGGAAGCTGATCGACTGATTGCCGGGGCCGATCCGCCCGCGACGGCGAATCGGCGTCTCCCGATGGGCTGTCACCCCGTGTGACAGCCTATGGCGCCGGCGCCCCCAGCGCCGCGGACACCCGACGCGCCGCCGCCCGCAGACCATTCGCAGTCGCGCCGCCGGCATCCGCCGGCAACGTGGGCGCCGGCCCAACCAGGGTCAGCACCACCGCCACCCCTCCCTGCGCATCAAAAACCGGCGCGCTGAGCGCATTGACGCCGGATACATGCTCCCCTTCGACGACAGCCAGCCCCAAAGTCCGGATATGCTGGCGCACCGCCCGCGACAGGCCGCAACGGCCGTCATCCCGCCAGGCGGCGAACGCCCGCCCCGAAGCCGAGGATTTCGCATCCAGCACTGCACCCTCGGCAATGTTGATCGAGACCACCCGGTCCGGCTGGAACACCCGCGCGACGGTAGCCCCTGCCTGTCCCGGGATCGCCACGAAACAGGTCTGGCCCAGAGACTGCGCCAGCGTCCGTGCTTCGGCACTGGCCAGCTGGATCGGATCCTGACGGCCAAGCCAGAGCACGGCCAGTTCGCGCATCGCAGGACCGACGGCGTAATTGCCCTGTTCGTCCTGCGACACCCAGCCGGCCCGCGCCAGACTGACCAGGTAGCGGTAGGCTTTAGCCCGATGCATGCCCGCCTGGCGCGCCAGATCGGAAAGCCCGCAGGGTGATCCCTGGCGCGCCAGCAAGTCGAACAGACCAAGCCCGATTTCGAGCGACTGGATGCCGGGGACGTCCGCGGCCGGAGCGGGTCGGCTCATCGGCAACCCCAATGCGGCGGGGACGCCACCCGCCATCGGCCCGGAACCGGCGCGGCGCACCCGTTGCCGGGACCACAAGCCTGCCCGATCAATCCATCGGGAAAAACTGTTTGACGCACCATGTCACGTACCTTAGATTGTCATTGTTATTTTTACAATAACGCTGTTAATTCATTTATAACAGATTTCCGGAGACACACATGAAAAACACCATCGCCTTCCCCAAAGCGGAAGGCATCTACACCCGCCAGGCCCACGCCGACATCCCCGACGGTCTGTACGAGCGCGAACACGGGCGCAATGGCTTCTTTGGCCCGGCCAGCCATATCCTGCATACCCATAAGCCCACCGGCTGGACCCATTGGGAAGGCCCGCTGGAACTGACCCTGCTGGATCTCAATCGCCTCGACGACAGCGCACCCTGCCCCTGGAAGGCGCGCCGCTTCATGCACAACGCCCAGACCCAGGTCTGCTTCTGGAAGTTCGACGTGCCCATGCCCGATCTGGCCCGCAACGGCGACGGCGACATGATCCTGTTCTTCCACAAGGGCGAGGGGGAGTTCTTCTGCGACTACGGCCACATGAGCTACCGCGAAGGCGACTACATCAACATCCCGCGCGGCACCACCTGGCGCCTGGAGACGTCCGTGCGCAACGAGGTCCTGACGATCGAGGCCACCGAGGACCTGTTCATGCTGCCCGAACGCGGCATCGCCGGCCGCCACGCCCAGTTCGATCTGGCCGTGCTGGACACCCCGAAGATCGACGAGGCATTCAAGGCCCAGTACAGCGAGACCGAAACCCGTGTGCGCGCCAAGCGCCGCCAACAGGTCACGACCGTCACGTTCCCCTACAACTTCCTGGACGCGGCCGGCTGGCATGGCGACTGCGTGCCCGTGAAACTGAACTGGCGCGACATCCGCGAGCTGCTGTCGGACCGCTACCACCTGCCGCCGACCGTGCACGCGACTTTCCTGTCGAACACCATCATCGTCTGCACATTCGCGCCGCGCCCCATTGAAAGCGATCCGGGTGCCCTGAAGGTGCCGTTCTATCACAACAACGACGAATTCGACGAATCGATCTTCTATCACCAGGGGAATTTCTTCAGCCGCGACAACATCAAACCAGGCATGTTCACCCTGCATCCGTCGGGCTTCCATCATGGCCCGCACCCCAAGGCCTACGCTGCGGCGGCCGCCAACAACAAGGGCGAACGCAGATACACGGACGAAGTCGCCGTGATGATCGATTCGCGCTATCCGCTGGAACTGGACCCGGCGACCGACACCGTCAAGGTGCCGGGGTACCTGGATTCATGGAAGGAATGACGATCGCCTCCGGGCATCCCAGACTCTGATACGGATGCTCGGCGGCCGGTATGTTCAGGCGACTACCGGAACATGCCAATGCCCAATCAGGCCGCGTCGGGCTGCACGTCCGGATGCGCGGCCTGGAACGCGGGCAGAGTCTCGCAGTGCGCAGCGATGCGCGCGACCGTCGGATAGGCCGAGAGATCCATGTCGTAGCGCTGCGCGTTGTAGACCTGGGGCACCAGGCAACAGTCGGCCATGCCGGGAGTGTCACCATGACAGCACAGGCCAGTGTCCGGCGACTGAAGCCGCGCCTCCAGTGCCTGGAACCCGATCTCGATCCAGTGGCGGTACCAGGCGTCGCGCACATCCTTGTCCACCCGCATCTCGTGGGCGAGCCAACGCAGCACGCGCAGATTGTTCAGCGGGTGGATATCGCAGGCAATCAATAGCGCCAAGGCGCGTGTCCGGGCGCGCGCCAGCGGGTCGGCGGGCAGCAACGGTGCGCCCGCATACGCCTCGTCCAGGTATTCCATGATGGCCAGCGACTGGGTCAGGACATGGCCGCCGTCGGCCAGCGCCGGCACCAGGCCCTCGGGGTTGCGGCGCAGGTAGTCCGCGCCGTGCTGCTCGCCGCCGCCGTTGAGCAGATGGATGGGCACAATGCGGTAATCCAGGCCCTTGATGCCCAGCGCGATGCGCACCCGATAGGCGGCGGAACTGCGGAAATAGGAATAGAGCTCGCGCATAAGGTTCAGCCCGCCTGCCGACGCGCCACGGTCTGCTCGATGGCGCCGAAAATATCCGCCCCTTGGGCGTCTTCCATGTGAATGCGGACCCGGTCGCCAAAGCGCATAAAGGGCGTCACCGGCGCCCCGCCTTCGATGGTCTCGTACATGCGCACCTCGGCGATGCAGCAGTAGCCCACGCCGCCGTTGCGCATGCTGGATCCGTGCAGGCCGCCTTGCTTGTTGGAGACCGTGCCCGAGCCGATGATCGTGCCCGCGGCAAGATCCCGCGTGCGCGCCGCATGGGCGATGAGCCGCGGAAAATTGAAAGTCATGTCCTGGCCCGCGTTCGGGCAGCCAAAGGGCTCGCCGTTCAGGTCCACGCGCAGCGGCAGGTGCACCTTGCCGTCGCGCCAGGCCACGCCCAGCTCGTCGGGGGTGACCGCCACCGGCGAGAAGGCGCTCGCGGGCTTGGACTGAAAAAAGCCGAAGCCCTTGGCCAGTTCCCCGGGGATGAGCGCGCGCAGCGACACGTCGTTGACCAGCATCAGCAGCCGGATGGCGTCGGCCGCCTGCTCGGGCGCGGCGCCCATCGGCACGTCGCCCGTGACGATGGCGACTTCGGCCTCCAGGTCGATGCCCCAGTCCTCGGTGTCGGCCACGATCGCATCGCGCGGGCCGACGAACGAGTCCGAGCCGCCCTGGTACATGAGCGGATCGGTGAAGAAGGATTCCGGCACCTGGCTGTTGCGCGCACGGCGCACCAGCTCGACATGGTTCAGATAGGCCGAGCCGTCGGCCCACTGATAGGCACGCGGCAGCGGCGAATGGCAGGCCGCCGGATCAAAGGGGCGGGCCGCCGCATCGTGGCCGCCATTGAGCCGGTCGTAGGCCGCGCGCAGCGCCGGCCCGCAGGCGTCCCAGTCGTCGAGCGCCGCCTGCAGGGTCGGCGCGATCCCGGGCACCGCCACGCAATGCGCCAGGTCGCGGGACACCACGACCAGCTGGCCGTCGCGCGTCGCGTTTTTGAGGGTGGCTAGCTTCATCGTCGAACTCGCTCTACTTCAATTCAGCCTGCACCTGATCGAACAGATCCTGGCCGACGCTGGGGGTGAACATCTTCCAGACCGGCTGCACGCGTTCCTTCATGCGTTCATGCTCCGCGTCGCTGACCTCGTTGACCTGCACGCCATGGCTGATCATCATCTTTTTCGCGGATTCCGACTGCGCCCGGGCGACCTGACGTTGATAGACGCGCGCCTCGATGGCGGAATCCTTGATGATCTTCTGCTGCTCCGGGGTCAGCTTGTCCCAGAACGCCTTGGATGCCAGGGGGATGAACGCCCCATAGCTGTGACGAGTGATGGACAGATATTTCTGCACCTCGAAGAGCTTGAGTGCGGCGATCACCGCGTTGGGGGTGCCCTGGCCGTCGATGGTGTGGGTTTCCAGCGCGGTATACAGTTCCGGCACGGCCAGCGGCACCGGATTGGCCCCCAGCGCCTTGATCGTTTCCTGGGTGATCTTTGCCTGGATCGAACGGAACTTCAGACCGTCGAAGTCCTCGACCCGCTGAATGGGGTGTTTGCTGTTGGTGGCATTGAAGAAACCGTTTTCCCAATAGGCCAGACCAATCAGGCCATGCGCGGGCAGGGTATCCATCAGCCGCTGGCCCACCGGCCCGTCCAGGACCTTTTCCGCCTGGGCGTCGTTCTTGAACAGGAAGGGGAAATCCAGGATCTCGTAGGCCTTGACCATGCCCGTCAGGGTCGTGGTCTGAGGCACGGTGAATTCGATCGTGCCCCCCTGCAGGGCGGACGTGACCTTCACGTCGTCGCCCAGGGCGCCGCTGTAATAGGGCTTGATGACGATATCGCCATGGCTCTTGGCCTTGACGAGTTCGATGAACTTGGCCACGCCCTGGCCCTGGTGGGATTTCTCGGGCAGGGTGACGGCGAATTTGGCCGTGATTGTCGCCCAGGCCGAACCGGACAGGCTGGCGGCCAGCAGTCCCACCAGCAGCGTCATACGAATTTTCATGGAAGTCTCCTCAGTGGAAATCGTGGGGCGTCTTGCGCCCGGCCATCCCTATCGGGCCGGACATCAGCGCCACCATTGGGCCGGCACCGTCACCAGAGCCGGGAACAGGATCAGCAGGATCAACAGCACGACCAGCGCCAGCAGGAAAGGCAGGATGCCGCGCACCGCCTCGTCCATGGTGACTTTGCCCACCGAGCTGATGACGTTCAGCACCACGCCGACAGGCGGCGTGATCATGCCGATGGAACAATTCATGATGAAGATCACGCCGAAATACACCGGGTCGATGTCCGCGGCCTGCGCGATGGGCAGAAAGACCGGTGTGAAGATCAGCACGATGGGAATGAAGTCCAGCACCATGCCGGCAAAGAACACCACGATCATCATGGCCGAGATCAGGGCCAGCGGATGATCGGACAGGCCCTGCAGCCAGCCGCCGACCTGGCCGGAAATGTCGGTGATCGTGATCATGTAGGACGCCACCATGGCCAACGCCGCCAGCAGCAGAACGACCGAGGTCGTGCGCGCCGTCGCCAGCAGGCATTCGTAGATCTTGTGGCCGTCCAGTTCGCGGTAGACGACCAGCCCGACGAAAAGCGCGTAGGCGGCGGCGACCACAGCCGATTCCGTTGGCGTGAAGATCCCGAAACGCAGGCCGCCGATGATGATGACCGGCAGCATCAGCGCCCAGCCGCCGCGGCCGAGCAGCCGCAGGCGCTGCCCCCAGGGCACGCGCGGGGCCACAGCCACCTGCTGGCGCCGGGCCACGATCCACCAGGCGACGATCAGCACCGCCCCCATCAGGATGCCCGGCACGATGCCGGCCAGGAAGAGCCGCGTGATGGACACATTGGCCACTACGCCGAAGATCAGGAAACCGATGGACGGCGGGATCACCGGCGCGATGATGCCGCCAGCCGCCATCAGGCCGCAGGCCCGGGCGGGATCGTAGCCCGCCTGGCGCATCATGGGTACCAGGATCGCGGCCAGCGCGGCCGTATCCGCCACCGCCGACCCCGACAGGCTGGCGAGCAGAATGCCGGCGAAGATCGCCACATAGCCCAGGCCGCCCCGAAGATGACCGACGAAAGCGCCGGCCATGTCCACGATGCGCCGGGACAGCCCACCGGCATTCATGAACTCGCCCGCCAGAATGAAGAAGGGCACAGCCATCAGGACGAAATTGTCCGCCCCCGACACGGCATTCTGCACGACCGTCTGGGCGTCGAACTGCCCGGTCAGCAGCATCAGGGCCACACCCGCGAACATCAGGGCGAAGGCGATTGGCAGTCCCAGCGTGATGAGACCCAACAGGGTGACGAGAAAGACGGAGGCGGTCATGCGCGATCCCCACCCGGAGCCACCTTGCGACGGGCATCGGAGGCATCCGTCGGAATATCCGTGCACCCTGTCCGGCGCACGGCTTCGTCCTCCTCGATGCGCTCGGCCAGATCCTCGATGCGGTCCGCCAGATCCTCGGTCAGGTTCTCGCCCGAACCCGTCAGGGCCAGGCGGATGTTGTTGCACACCGGAAAGATCAGCGCCACGCCAAAGACCAGTGCCACACCGTACAGCCAGGCATAAGAGATGCCCATCACCGGATAGACGTTGCCCAGATTGATCCGCGTCTGTTCCCAGCCGCCGACGATGAAGATGGCGCAGCCCGTCAGGATCAGCACGCCGTTGAAGACCTGCAGCGTGCGGCGCAGGCCAGGTCCGACATGACGCAGCAAGGTATCGAACCCGATATGGATCCGGCGCGCGGACGCCAGCACGGCTCCGAGGAAGATCAGCCAGACGAACAGCAGCCGGGACAGTTCCTCGGAAATCGCGATGCCGGAATTGAACGCATAGCGCAGGACGACATTGCCGAAGACCAGCACACCCATGACGGCCAGGCTGATGACGATCAGAATCTCGAACCCTTTGGTGATGTGGAGGGCGGCGCGTTCAAGCATGATGCGCCCCGACTATTGGATGTCGCTGCATGGATGTCTCCCGTTTTTTGACCATTAGAAGCACTTTCGAGATATCATTCAAACAGTTTTTTTCCATCGATTCATAGGAAATGCTGATGGATATCACCTTGCGCCAACTTCGCGCCTTCGCCGCTCTGGCCCGCACCGGGGGATTCACACGGGCGGCCGAATCCCTGCACATCACGCAGTCGGCCCTCAGCGGCCTGATCAAGGAACTGGAGACGCAGCTGGGTGTGCGGCTGGTGGATCGCAGCACGCGTCGCATCCGCCTGTCGGAAATCGGCCAGGAATTCCACGCCGTCACCACTCAGGTGCTGCGCGACCTGGACAGCGCCGTGGAAAACATCAACAACCTGAAGCGCCTGCGCCGGGGGATCGTGCGGATCGCCGCGCCACAGCTGATGGCCAGCACCCTGATGCCCGAGGTCATTGCCGGTTTTCGCCAGACCTACCCCGATATCCGGATCCGCTTGATGGACTGCGCCGTGGAAAACGCCATCACTCAGGTGCTGCGCGGCGAAGCCGACATCAGCATCGGCCCTCAGCGCGAAGGCCTGACCGAGCTGGCAGCCGACCCGCTGTTCGACCTGCCCTTCCTGGCGGTCTTTCCGCCCGGTCACCCACTGGAAGCCAAACAGCGCCTGACTTGGGCGGATCTGGTGCATTACCCCCTGATTGCCCTGCAGGGCCAGTTCACCGAACGCCTGGCGCTGGATCTGCATGACGCCGCCTCGACCCAGGCCATCCGCCCAGCCCACGAAGTCACCTTCATGAGCACGGCGCTCAGCATGGTCAGCGCACGCCTGGGGATCACCGCTTGCCTGCCCTATGCGCAAAGTCTGGTGGAACTCTATGGCTTGCGGGTACGGCTATTGCACGAACCGGAAATCCGGCGTCAGTTCTTCATCTATCGCCGTCAGCATGCCAGCCTGTCGCCGGCCGCCCAGGCTTTCGTGCAATATCTGCACGAACACGTCGGGCAGCGGAAATGGGGAATCCAGCCAGCCTGAGCCAATTGGCGACTCAACCCCGCGCCCGGAATTCCGCGCGGACCGATTCCGGAACCAGCGATCCGCCCGTGCTCCAGATCACGTGCGTTGCCTGACTCAGCACCCGATCCAGCCCATGCCGCCGCAAATACTCGCGCCCCTGCGGCGAATCCAGCACCCAGCCGGGTCCCCGCAACCCCGCGGCCGCCGACGGTTCCACATAGATCCCTTCGACGTCTTCCAGGCGCCGCGCATCCCGGAACAAGGTGTCATCATCCACCGTAAAGGCGCCCGACAGCACGCGCGCCATCAGGGGCGCCACCAGCGGCGAAGCCTGCGCCACCGCCAGGCCATCGGCCTCGGTCCGGTTGTCCAGCCCCACGTCATAGACCGACACCGGCGTCTCGCAACCCACCGCCAGCTGCGTCAACATGCAGGGAGACGCCACAGGTTCGGCGAAAAATCCGTGAACGTCAGCGCCCCACAGCCGCTTCAGGCCATGCAGGATGCCACCCGGCGCGCCGCCGACCCCACAAGGCAGGTACACGAACAGGGGATGGTCGGCATCCACCGGGCGGCCGGCGATCTGTAGCTGCGCCTGCAATTCGCGTGCCGCCGCCGCATAGCCCAGGAACAGGGGCAGCGATTTTTCATCATCGACGAAGTAGCCATAAGGATCCGCCTGAGCAATGGAGCGCCCCGCGGCCACGGCCGCCGCATAATCCCCGACATGCTCGACGACTTCGATGCCGTGATCACGCAGACGCTGCTTCTTCCATTTCTTGGCATCGGCCGACATATGCACGACGGCCCGAAACCCCAGACCGGCCCCGATCAGGCCGATCGCCAGCCCCAGGTTGCCGGTACTGCCCACCGAAATGGTGTAGCGGCCAAACAGCGCCCGCGCAGCGGGTTCCGCCAGTACGGACCGATCCGTATCGGCCTGCAACAACCCGTGCTCTGTGGCGATCTGCTCGACAAGCGCCAGGATTTCATGAAAGCCGCCCCGCGCCTTGACCGAACCCGCCACCGGCAAACTGTCATCCCGCTTCAAAAACCAGAACCCCGACGTTCCGGACGAATGCAGGGTGTCCCGTAGACGATCGATCGACACCAGGGGCGACACCAAACGCCCCCCCAGATCGGAGAGTTCGGGGAATACTCGCGCCAACAGGCCCGCGCAGCGGGCATAGCGGGCTTTCGCCACCACCGGATCGGGCTCCAGCCCCGGGCCGGCCTCCGGCTCGTAGGCCGGATTCAGCCAGAGCAAAGGCCGCCGTGCTGACAGGCCATCGGGCAGACGGGAAAGAGCCAAATCGGATACGGTACTCATGGATAGCCCCCCTTTGAATCAGGATCGTTGACACCTAGAATGAACGGGATGGCGCAGACTCGTCTCCACAGTCGACGCCCTTGCATATCTTGCCAGACGAGACCCCTTCATGTCCCAGAACCTCTCCTATCAGTCCGGATTTGGCAACCATTTTTCCACCGAGGCGGTGGCGGGCGCTCTGCCGCTGCACCGAAACTCGCCACAACAGCCGCCGTTGGGTCTGTACACGGAACAGTTGTCGGGCACGGCATTCACGGCGCCCCGGGAATCCAATCGCCGGTCTTGGCTGTATCGCATGCAGCCCGCCGCCGTCCACCAACCCTTTCGGCGGATCGCCGACGGCCGTCTGGTTGCCGCGTTTGGCGACGTCGACACGCCGCCCAACCAGTTGCGCTGGGATCCGCTGCCCATTCCGTCGCAACCCACCGATTTCGTCCAGGGCCTGTTCACGATGGGCGGCAATGGCGACCCCTACCAGCAGACAGGATGCGCCATTCACCTGTATGTCGCCAACCGCTCGATGGAAAACCGCTATTTCCATAGCGCGGACGGCGAACTGCTGATCGTGCCGCAACTGGGGCGCCTGCGTTTCGCCACCGAACTCGGCATTCTCGACGTCGAGCCCCAGGAGATCATCGTCATCCCGCGCGGCGTGCGGTTTCATGTCGAACTGCTGGACCCGCAGGCCCGCGGCTATGTCTGCGAAAATTTCGGTGCCCCGTTCCGCCTGCCGGACCTGGGCCCGATCGGCTCGAACGGGCTGGCCAATCCGCGGGATTTCCTGACCCCGACCGCCGCCTATGAAGACAAAATCGGCCCCTGTGAACTGATCGCGAAATTCATGGGCCATCTGTGGGTGGCGGACATGGATCATTCACCCCTGGACGTCGTCGCCTGGCACGGCAACTATGTCCCCTATAAATACGATCTGCGCCACTTCAACACCATCGGGTCGATCAGCTACGACCACCCCGATCCGTCCATCTTCCTGGTGCTGCAATCACAGTCCGACACCCCGGGCGTGGATACGATCGACTTCGGCATCTTCCCGCCGCGCATTCTGGCGATGCAGGACACGTTCCGCCCACCCTGGTTTCACCGCAACGTCGCCAGCGAGTTCATGGGCCTCGTGGCCGGCGCCTACGATGCAAAAGCCGATGGTTTCACGCCGGGCGGCGCCAGCCTGCACAACTGCATGGCGGGCCACGGCCCCGATGCCGCCACGTTCGAGAAGGCCTGCACGGCGGACACTTCGAAGCCGGATTACATCCGCGACACCCTGGCGATCATGTTCGAAACCCGCTGCGTGATCCGCCCCACCCATCAGGCGCTGGAATCCCCGCACCTGCAGGCGCATTACTCGCAGTGCTGGGCGGGGCTGGGCAGGCGGTTCACACCGCCTGGCGCGGGTCAACCGGCGGGCGGCTGAGCCGGGCCACCCGCCTGCCCCGGGACCACGTCACTCAGGCGGGGACCGTAAAAGCACGAACCTCGGGAATCGGCTTGCCATAACGTTCGACCTCGACCAGACAGGTGTTGGCAATGTTGCCCTGCGCCAGCCGCGAAGTCCCCTTGTCCAGGGTCAACACATTGATCAATCCGTGATTGCACATGGCATGCGGATCGCCCGGCACGTCAGGGTCGTACCAAGCCCCCTCCTGCAGCATGACGACGCCCTGCATGATGCGGTCCGTCACGACAGCACCTGCCAGTACGCTGCCGCGATCATTGAAGATCCGTACGACATCCCCCTGAGCAATACCGCGCTGTTTGGCATCGGCCACGCTAAGCCAGACCGGTTCCCGGTCATGAACTTCGTAAGCCTTGCGCAGTATTGTGTTGTCCAGTTGAGAATGCAGACGAAACTGCGGATGCGGCGAGACGATATGCAAGGGATGCTTTTTGGCCTTCGCGCTGCCGAGCCACTCGACGGGTTCCAGCCAGGTCGGGTGCGGCGGGCAATCATCGTACTTGAACCCCGCGATCTGTTTCGAATAGATTTCGATGCGCCCGGACGGCGTACCCAGGGGGTTCTGCTGAGGATCCTGGCGAAACTCCGAATGGACGACGTGATCCTTGGCGTCAGCTGGAACGGGGAATTCCACATAGCCTTTTCCATTCCAGAAACTGTCGAAATCCGGGATATCCAGTTTATCCGCGGCTTTGGCGGCCCGCCGGGCCTGCTCGTAGAACCCGCGCAGCCAATCCATTTCAGACTTGTTTTCCGTGAATTTTTCCTCGAAGCCCAGACGCTTGGCCAACGCACGCATGATGTCGTAATCATTGCGGGCCTCCCCGACCGGGTCGATTGCCTGATGCATGGCGACGATATAGCGCTGCGAATAGGCGCCACACACTTCCAGGTCATTGCGCTCGAACGTCGTCGTGGCAGGCAGCACAATGTCGGCGAAGCGTGCAGTCGGCGTCCAAAACGGGTCCGCCACCACGATCGTCTCGGGGCGCCGCCACGCGTCGATGACCTGGGCGGTATTCCATAGGTGCGTCAGGGGGTTGCCGCCGGCCCAATAAATCATCTTGACATCCGGGTAGACCATGGATTGTCCGTTGAAATCAAACGGTTTGCCCGGATTGAGCAGCATGCTGGTCACGCGCTCGAACGGCAGAACCGTCTGAACCGGATTCTCGCCAGCCGGGATACCGACAATGCCGGGGTTCTTGGCTGTCAGCGAGCCGCCGTTGTCGTAGTGATAGCTGAAACCCAGACCGCCACCCGGCAAACCGATATGGCCCAACATGGCAGCCAGCGCGATGAGTGCCCAATAGGGCTGTTCGCCATGGTCGGCCCGCTGGATGGCATAGCCCGTGATGAGCATGGTACGGCCCGAGGCCAACGTGCGCGCCAGTTGGCGGATGTCGGCGGCCGCAACGCCCGTGATGGACTGCGCCCATTCCGGCGTCTTGGGGGTCCCGTCGCTCTCCCCGGTCAGGTAGGGCAGAAACCGATCGAACCCATAACAATATTTGGACATGAAACCGGCGTCATGCAGCTTTTCGGTATAAAGCACGTACATCAAGGCCAGCATCAAGGCCGTGTCGGTATTGGGGCGCGGGGCGATCCAGCGAGCCTGGGTGTACTGAGCCGTATCGGTCACCCGGGGGTCGATGGAGATGACATTAATCCGATGCTGCGCCGACTTCTCGCGCAACGCATCCAACGAACCATAAGCCCCATGATCAGCCGGATGCGTGCCGATCTGATTATTCTTCAGCGGGCAGCAACCCCAGAAGACGACATTCTTGGCATGCTCGAGGATCGTCGGCCACGCCGTCTGCTGGCCATAGACCTCCAGGTCGCCCAGCACATGCGGCACGATCACCATGGCAGCGGCGATGCTGGGGTCGCCCGAGCAATCCGTGAAACCGCCGTGCAGGCCCAGGAGGCGCCGGGTCAGCGCCGATGCGCTATGCAGGATACCCGCCGACTGCCAGTCCGCCGAACCGGGAAAAAAGGCCCCATTGCCATGCTCTTGCTTGACGCGACGCAGCTCCTCTGTCACCAGGTCCAGAGCCTGATCCCAGCTGACACGAACAAACTCATCCTTTCCCCGGCGAGAGGTATCGCCGCGCGTGGAGCGATCCAGGAAACCCTTGCGCACCGCCGGAAAAGCGACCCGGTTCGCCGAGTGAACCCGGTCCGCGAAGGCCGTCAGCATCTTGGTCGGATGTGGGTCCTTTTCAAACGGCTCGACACGCAAAAGACGGCCGCCTTGCACGACCGCGCGGACCATCCCCCAGTGGGTCGCGGTCAGCACGGTCTTTTCCGCCACCGCGCTGATGGCCGCCTTGGGCACCGCCAGGGCCCCGACAGAAACGCCCGCCGCCTCGATGAAATGACGCCGTGACGGGTTCGGTACGGCATCGGACTGGACTGCCGGCGCGTCATCCGAAACGATAAAGGACTTATCCATAACCAGATCTCCTCAGGGTTTTGCGTGTGTCTGCAGATATTCGGTAATCAGCACGACCTCGTCCGGCTGAAGCGCGGCGTTCTTGGCCATGATCTTGAGAATGCCTGGCCATTGATTCGCCGTGAACTCGGTCGGCTTATGCACCGCATGGCAGGCGCTGCAGCGGCTCTGATACAGCTTTGCAGCCCGCTGCCAGACCGTGGCCTGGTCACGGGTCAGCGCCTTGGGCGGGATGAACCCTCGAATCCGGGCATGGACCCAGACGGTATCGTATTCATCCTTGGTTTCTCCCAGTTCCTGAAAGGCCGCCGGGGATCCCGACAGCGAGGCCATCACGATCCGCTTCCCCTCGCCCAGGAAGAGGACGTTCCGGTTTCCCTGCTGAAACCATCCGTCCATCGAAAATGGTTGACCATCGGAGCCCTGATCTTTCGAAATGCTGATCGGGCTGCCTGGCGTCATCACCCCGATCTGCTGCTTCAGAGCGACATCACCATAGATCGGGGTCGACTGTGTCGCATACGCCAGGTTGATGGGCGCATCGCCAACCGTTTGTGCAACGACGCCCATTGGGGCCGCCACAAGCAGGCCGACCACCGCCAATGCCCGAACGATGCACAACGGGCCAGCACCTGCCGATAGTTTGGAGGAAGCAAAGAGGGATACTCGCGGTTCAGTGTCCCGAGGACCTGGTCTGGTCACACCGGCCCTGCAATCAAACAGAGAAAATTGCATCATGAGGCTCCTTATGCCCACCGAGGCAATACGTCACGAACGATGCGACAGGCCGGAGCCTGCCTCCCGAAACCCGATTCCGCCTCCTCCTGAACCGACGATGAAGGGTATCTGCAGATTTACTTTGCGCGGCTGGCCATGTATTCCACGGCTGCGCGCAGTGTGGCATCGTCGGCCTTGGTACCGCCGCGCGCCGGCATGGCCCCTTTGCCATGCATCGCCACATCGACCATCTGGTCCAGGCCCTGTGACAGATACGGCGCCCATTCCTGTTTGTTGCCAAAGCGCGGCGCGCCGGCCGCGCCCGTTCCGTGGCAGGCGATGCAGGCCGACTTGTAGAGCTTTTCGCCCGTTTGCAGCGAGCTGGGCTCATTGGCACTGGACAACGCGGGGATTGCGATAAGGGACAAGGCGACAATGAAGGGGGTTTTCAACATTCCATACTCCAACTGGAAAGCCGGACCATCCGGGCTTCCTTATTCAAAGGTCGAGGGCCGCTTGGGCTTTCGACAGGGTTCACGCTGTGATCGGACCGGGGGCCTGGATCTGCTTCATCAGGTCGTCATTCCAGGTGCCCTCGACCTTGAACTGGGCAGCCGCGCCCAGTTCAAAAGCTTCAATCAGGTTGTGATTCAGATAGGCATAGGTGCCCGGTTGGCGGAAGGTGTAGAGCGCGGCACCAGCCGAGCCACCCCGCACGAACCAGGTTTCCAGATTGCGCTCGGGCGGGTTGACGAATTTGCCCGTTTGCCACACGTAATCCCCATGGCCGCCAATCAGGTGCGGACGGGTATCGCGATTGGCCGACGAATGAATGATCAGTACCGTCTCGCCGACTTTTGCCTGCATGGCATTGGCGCCCGTCAACGCGCCGACCTTGCCGTTGAAGACCACATGAGTCGGGATCAAGCCGCGCATGACTTCGGTCGTATCGCCGAAGCTCTCCAGCGGCGTCTCGTATTTCTTGTAATTCCCGTCTTTGTCCTTCGGGATATACAGATCGAACTCGCCCACCGTGTAGACCCGGTCGTAACGCAGAGGCCGGCCATGCGCGTCTTTCAGCCCATCGCGCGGCAGCACCATCACCACGCCGCTCATGCCCGACACGACATGCCAGGGCACCATCTTCGGCGGCGCACAATGGTAAATAAAGGTACCGGTCCGCGTGGCCTTGAAGCGCAGCACGGTCTGCTGACCCGGCTTAATATGCGTCAGATCGCCCCCACCCATGGCACCGGTCGAAGCGTGAAAATCAATGTTGTGTTCCAGCGTATTGGTCGCGGGGTTGATCAGCGTCAGCTGCACATAATCGCCCTCATGCACCACGAGGGTCGGCCCCGGCATGGAACCGTTGAAGGTCATCCCCTGCAGCACAGTGCCGTGTTCTTCGTCGATGACGACCTGCTTTTCCTGGACGGTCATCGTGAACTCGACGACACGCGGGGCCGCCTTCGTGGCTTGTTCATGTTCCATCACGAAAGGCGGCTTGAGCAGCTTGGGGCGGATATGTTCGAGCTTGTCGACCGGAATCCCTGCGCCGGCATAGGTGCCGCCCCCATGCTTCGATACGCCGTCCGTACCCCGCGCCTGAGCAACTGTCGGCAGCAGTTCGGCAGCGGCGACACCCACGGTGGCAGCCACGGCGCCGTTTCGAAGCCAAGCGCGTCTTCCGGCATCGAATTCTGCGATCTTTTTCATCAGGTTTCCTTGAAAGATTGCTGGATTGTGTTGCGGTGAGCGACGGATCGCGCACCCTGCAGACACATTCTCTGCTCTCAAGGGTTAGTCCTGATTGATCTCAATCAACAGATCGTGTAGCTGACACTATCCTTAAACCTGATTTTGTAGTACCTGACATTCATCTGAATATCGCTCTCAGGCAGCCGTCGGACAGCATCCCATGCGACACCAGCCGACAGCACATCACACGGCATCACTCCACCGTGACGCTTTTCGCCAGGTTGCGTGGCTTGTCCACGTCCGTGCCCCGGACGCAGGCCGTGTGGTAGGCCAGCAGCTGCAGCGGCACCGTATGCAGGATGGGCGACAGCTTGCCGTAGTGCTCGGGCATGCGGATGACGTGCATGCCGGGCGCACCCGTGATCTGCGAATCGGCATCGGCGAACACGTAGAGTTCGCCGCCGCGCGCGCGCACTTCCTGCATGTTGGATTTCAGCTTCTCCAGCAATTCGTCGTGCGGCGCCACGGTGACCACCGGCATGGCGTCGGTGACCAGGGCCAGCGGACCGTGCTTCAGTTCGCCCGCCGGGTAGGCCTCGGCGTGGATGTAGCTGATCTCCTTCAGCTTCAGGGCACCCTCCAGGGCAATCGGATAGTGCATGCCGCGCCCCAGGAACAGGGCATTTTCCTTGCTGGCGAAGCGTTCCGACCAGGCGATGATCTGCGGCTCCAGCGCCAGCACGGCGGAAATCGCGACCGGCAGATGCCGCAGGGACTTGATCGCCTGCTGCTCCGTGGCATCGTCCAGGCGGCCACGGACCTGGGCGAGAGCCAGGGTCAGCAGATACAGGGCCGTGAGCTGCGTGGTGAAGGCCTTGGTCGAGGCCACGCCAATTTCCACCCCGGCGCGGGTGATGAACGACAGCTTGCATTCGCGCACCATGGCGCTGGTAGCCACGTTGCAGATGGTCAGGGTCTGCTCCATGCCCAGGCTGCGGGCATGCTTCAGGGCGGCCAGCGTGTCCGCCGTCTCGCCGGACTGGGAGATCGTCACGACCAGCGTGCGCGGATCCGGCACGCTGGTGCGGTAGCGGTATTCGCTGGCGATCTCCACATTGACGGGGATGCCCGCGACGGATTCGATCCAGTAGCGCGCGGTGAGCCCCGCGTAATAGCTGGTGCCGCAAGCCAGGATCAGCACGCGGTCGATCGCCTTGAAGACCGCGTGCGCGCCATCGCCGAAGAGTTCCGGCATGATGGCGTCGATGCCCTGCAGGGTGTCGCCCACGGCGCGTGGCTGTTCGAAGATTTCCTTCTGCATGAAATGTCGGTAGGGACCGAGCTCCGCCTCGCCCGTATGAGCCTGCACGGTGTGGACCGGACGATCGACGGCCTGTCCCTTGGCATCACTGACCCAGACGCGGGACAGCTGCAGATCCACGACGTCGCCGTCTTCCAGATACATGATCTGGTCGGTGGTGCCGGCCAGCGCCAGCGCGTCCGACGCCAGGTAGTTGCCCTGATCGCTGCAGCCCACCACCAGCGGCGAACCCTGCCGCGCCCCCACGACCCGGTGCGGTTCCTGGGCGCAGAACACGGCGATGGCATAGGCGCCTTCCAGGCGACGAGTCGCCTGCTGCACGGCCGCCAGCAGATCGCCATCGTACAGATGGTCCACCAGATGGGCGATGACCTCGGTGTCGGTCTGGCTGTGAAAGACGTAGCCGGCCGCCTGCAGCTCGGCGCGCAGGGCATCGTGATTTTCGATGATGCCGTTGTGCACCAGCGCAATGCGCGGCGCCCCGTTTTCCGGGCCGGAAAAGTGCGGATGGGCATTATGGGTCAGCGGCGCGCCGTGCGTGGCCCAGCGCGTATGCGCAATGCCGGTGAGGCCCTGGACATTGTCCTGGGCGACCTGCGCGATCAGTTCGGCCACCCGCTGGGTGCTGCGCACGCGTTGCAGGCCGGTGCCGGTATGCACGGCCACCCCGCAGGAATCGTAGCCGCGATATTCCAGACGGCGCAGGCCTTCGAGCAGAATGGGAACGATGTTGTGACGCGCCACAGCGCCGACGATGCCGCACATGGACAGACTCCTGGATTCAGATAGCCGGTATTGTGTTCCGGCCACGAGGAAATATGATTTCTATTTTATGCAGCTTATGAAATCAGATTTCACATTGAAATAATGATGAAATATAATTTCATTTTCTGACAATTTCACGAGATGCCAGCCCTGTCCACCCTCCGAACCATTGACGATCTGGACCGCCGCATCCTGGATCAGATGCAGCAGGACAGCTCCCTGACCAACCAGGAACTGGCAGCCCGCGTGCATGCGTCGCCCCCCACGTGCCTGCGGCGGGTGCGCAAGCTGATCCAGTCGGGGTTGATCCAGCGCCAGATCGCCTTGCTGGACCCTGCCCTCATGGGCGCCGCGCTGACCGTGATCATCGAGGTATCCCTGGATGCGCAGGCGGCAGGCCAGGCGGATGCCGTCGAAGCCGGGCTGATCGCGGAACCCGCCATCCAGCAATGCTATCGGGTCAGCAGCGGCCCGGATTTCGTCCTGATCGCCCAGGTCGCCGACATGGCCGCCTATCAGGCTCTGGCGCTGCGCTACCTGACCGGCGACCCGCGCGTGCGCAACGTGCGCAGTTTCTTCGCCACCGCTCGCGGCAAATTCGACACACGTATCCCGATCAAATGACGGGTCGCAGCCATCATCCAGGCCTTCCGACATAGGGAAATCGAGATGGTGATTAAACATATGTTTCGTATTAGGATGTCTTTGCAACATGCTTTACACAACCATGACCGCGAGCATCGATGAATACACGGGACATGCCGCCAGCCGGTCCTGAACCGGCGGCTGGGTAGCCGTACTTCGCCGAAATCCCGTCGCGGACTGCACCGGAGAACATCATCATGAAATTTTCTCGAGGTATGGGAGCTGTCGCAGCCGCCGTTCTGGCAACGGCATCCGCAGCCGCGTTTGCGGCGCCACCGACCGGAGACCCCATCGTCCTGGGCTGGGTGGGTCCGCTGTCCGCGCCCGGCAACTATTCCAGCGGGCAGGAAATGCGCTGGGCCACCGAACTGGGAGTAGACGAGATCAACCAGGCGGGGGGCGTCCTGGGCCGTCCGCTGAAGGTCTCCTACGAGGACACCAAGGGCCAGCCTGCGGAAGGCAGCGCGGCGGCCGTGCGGCTGATCACCAAAGACAAGGTCTCGGCGATCTTCGGTGAATTCCACAGTTCGGTGGCTCTGGCGGAAATCGACGTCGCCCATCAGTACGGCGTCCCCTGGGTCGGGACCGACGTCTGGTCCGACGACATCACCGCCAAGCAGTATCCCGAAGTCTTCCGGCTCGCCCCTGCCAACTCGCTGATCTACGTGAAGATCGGCAACTGGATCGCCGACCAGGGGTTCAAACATGTGGCCACGGTCGCGGAAAACACGGACTTCGGACAGGGCGGCGCCAAAGTGGTGGTCGACACCCTGAAGAAAAAAGGCATCGTCGACACGCCCACCACGATCGATCTGAACCAGCAGGACTTCACGCCGGCGCTGATCCGGCTCATGAACCAGAATCCCAAACCCGATCTGCTGCAGATGGTCGTAGCCGGCCAGGCGCAATATCAGATCGTGAAGCAGGCCTGCCAGCTGGGGTTCGCCCCCACCGCCGACACCAAGATGCTCGGCTCCTCCGGCCTGCTGCAAAAGGACGTCTGGGAAGTCGACGGCAAATGCGCGAACCACCTGCTGATCGTCAATGTGGCCCGGCCCAAGTCGCAATGGAACGACAAGGCTAAGCGCTTCGTCAAGGCATTCCAGCAGAAGCACAACCGGCCGCCGACCGGCGTCGCCATGGAAGCCTATGACACCCTGGGCGTGGTGGTGGCGGCCATCGAACAGGCCAAATCCAGCGATCCCAAAGCCGTCATCAAGGGGCTGGAAAATGTGCACTACACCGGCGTGAACGCGACATACTCATTTTCCACGGACAAGACCCCGGCCTGGGCGTATCACCAGTTCATGGATGTGCCGTTCACCGTCATCCAGTACACGCAGATGAACCAGGCGCCGGAAGACGCCGTCATCGTCTATCCCAAGGAATGGGCAACGACGGACAAGATCCTGCCCCTGAAATAAGGCAGGCTGGGGGGCCGGCACCCGTGGCATGCCGGCCCCGAAAAGACGAGACGCACCCGGAGCCCCCCCCGTGAGCTATTTCTCTTTGCTGACCATCAACGGATTGGTCATCGGCCTGATCTTCGCCCTGACGGCGGCCGGACTCACACTCATCTTTTCGGTGCTGCGCGTCGTGAACTTCAGCCACGGCGCCCTGTACATGATGGGTGGTTATGCCTCGTACTATGCCATCCGCTATCTGGGGCTGCCCCCCATCGGGGGCGTCGTGGCCGCCATGATCGCCCTGTTCTTCTTCGGCATCCTGTTCGAAATCCTGATCATGCGCCCGGTCTACACCGACGAAGTCGAGCGCAAGGACGAATACGCCATCATCGTCACGTTCGGACTGACGATCCTGCTGTCCAATCTGGCCATTGTCGTGTTCGGCCCGTTCAGCAAATCACCGCCGCCCTTCCTGGACGGAACATTGATCCTGGGCCCCGTGATTCTGCCCTATGACCGCCTGATCGCGGCTGTGGTGGCCGTTGTCCTGCTTGGGGTCACAACCTGGTTCCTGGCGCGGACCACGCTGGGACAGGCACTGGATGCCGTCAGCCAGAGCCGCGAGTCGGCCGCCGTGATCGGCATCAATCCGCGCCGGATGTACACCATCGCCTTCGGACTCGGGTCGGCCCTGGCGGGCGGCGCCGGCGCCCTGATCGCACCGATCTTCGCACTGTCGCCCAGCATGGGAGACCTCCCGGTCGTCCAGGCCTTCATCATCATCGTGATCGGCGGCATGGGATCCGTGGGCGGCAGCATTGTGGGCGGCATCCTTCTGGGGCTGGCGCAAAGCTGGGGCGTCGGCTACCTGCCCGATCCCAACCGCGCGCTGGCCTACACGCAGGCGTTCGGCGCGATCCTGCTGATCATCACCTTGCTGTTCAGGCCGACTGGCCTGTTCGGACGGATCCACCTGAGGCTCGAATGACGGTCACCGCTCGCCACCAAGGTTTGTCCCCCTCCGCCATCACCCAGGCCATCCTGCTGCTGGTAGCCCTGACCGTCCCGCTTTGGGGCGGCGCCTACTGGATCCACGTGGGCGCGCTGCTCTGGTACTACGCGATTCTGGCCGCCAGCTGGACGCTGCTGGCGGGCTTTGCCGGGCAGTTTTCCTTTGCGCACCTGATGTTCGCCGCGCTCGGCGGTTATGCCTCGGCCCTGATTGTCCTGCACCTGGGGATGGCCTGGCTGCCACTGGCCATCGTGGCGGGCGTCGTCCTCGCCATGGTGATCGGCGCGCTGATCGGCTTCATGGTGCTGCGCCTGTCGGGTCCCTATCTGGCGCTCTTCACGCTGGCGATCTCCGAGGTCGTGCGCATGATCCTGATTGCGGAAGAATCGGTCACTCGCGGCAGTCTCGGGCTGCAGGTGCCGCGTTTCTTCAAGGGTGATTCCGACATTCCGTACTACTACCTCGGGCTCGGCCTGCTGGTGGCCGCCCTGGTGCTGATGGGCTATCTGCTGCGGACGCGCACCGGCCTGTTCCTGCGCGCCATCCGCGAGGACGAAGGGGCCACCCAGGCCAGCGGCGTCAACACGACGCGCTACAAGATCCTGGTCTTCGTCATCACCAGCGGCATTGCCGCCGTGGCGGGGATCTACTACGCCCACTTCATCGGCATCCTGACACCCAACATGATGATCCTTCCGGAAATGGGCATCATCATCGCCATGTCCGTGATCGGGGGCATCGAAAGCCTTCCCGGCGCCGTCGTGGGGGCCGCGATCGTCTACCTGCTGTCGGAACTCCTGCGCGACTACGGGGAAATGCGCTTCGTCCTGCTGGGGCTCGCGCTGATCCTCGTGCAGCGCTTCGCACGCAACGGGCTGTTTTCGCTCGTCGAGCGCCCCGGTAAATCCAGACCGGGGAAACGTCCGCAGGCGCAGCCTGGCCCCACGCCGGAGAAATCCCATGCCAACTAGTCCCGCACCGGCGTTCTTCGAAGCCAGGCAGCTGTCCAAGCACTTCGGCGGCATCCAGGCGGTGGCCGATCTGTCGCTCGACATTGCGCGCGGTGAGATCGTCGGGCTCATCGGCCCCAACGGGTCCGGCAAGACCACCACGATCAATATGCTGGCTGGCGCGCTACGACCCGACCAGGGCGCCATCGCACTGGATGGCCACGACCTCACCGGGGTGCCCGCGCATACGTTCGCGCGCGGGGGCGTGGCGCGCACCTTCCAGGTGCCGCGGCTCTTCCGTCGCATGACGGTGCTGGAAAATCTGGTGGTCCCGGCCCTGTCGGACCGCCACACCCGGCGCTCCGCGGCCGAGGACAGGGCTTACGAAGTCCTCGAGTTCCTGCGCCTGGGGCACCTGGCCGACGAATTCGCCCGCGCGCTATCGGGCGGACAGCAGAAACTGCTCGAGGTCGGCCGCGCCCTGATGCTGGACCCCAAGCTGATCCTGCTCGACGAACCCTTCGCCGGCGTCCATCCCCGGCTGCTCGACCAGATCATCGAACACATCAAGGTACTGAACCAGCAAGGCATGACCATCGTGCTGGTCGACCACAACCTGGACGCGATCCGCTCCGTCGTGCGGCGCACCGCGGTCATGGCGCAAGGCAGCAAGATCGCCGACGGGCCAGCCGACGAGGTCCTGCGCGACCCGGCCGTGATCCACGCGTATACGGGCTCGCGCAAAGCCAGGGGAGACTCCCGCTCATGACCGACACCACCGTCGCAGCGGCCTGCGATACCGGCAAATCCTACTACGAAACCGCCGCGCACTTCGCCGGCGAAGATCTGGTCGCCGGCTACACCCAGGATATCGACATCCTGCGGGGGCTGTCGGCCAGCATCTGGCGCGGGCGCATCTCGTGCGTCGTCGGCCCCAACGGGACCGGGAAATCCACCCTGCTGAAAGCGCTGTTCGGCTTCCTGCGCCCCAGCGAAGGCCGGATTCTGCTCGACGGGCGCGACATCACCGGAAGCGCACCCCATCAGATGCTCAGCCTCGGGGTCGCCTATCTGCCGCAGCGTCCCAGCCTGTTCCCGCACCTGACCGTCGAATCGAACCTGCGCCTCGGGCTCTGGCATGCCCGATTGAAGAAGGCCGAGATCCTCGACCGCATGGAACGGGTCTTCGAGCGCTTCCCCGCCGTCCGGGCCAAACGCCATCAGATGGCCGGGCAGCTGTCCGGCGGCCAGCAACGCCAGGTCGAGATCGCTCGCAGCCTGATGGCCGACCCCTCGGTCTACCTGATCGACGAACCGACCGCCGGCATCGACCCGCAAACCAGCGAATCCATCTACGAAATCGTCGCCGGGCTGGCGCACGAGCTGGACAAGGCGGTGCTCCTGGTCGACCAGGACATCCGCAGCGCGCTGGAGATCACCGACTACGTCTACGTGGTGAAGACCGGCGCCATCGCAGCGCAAGGCCCTCGCGAAGAATTCGGCGGCGACACCGACGCGCTGGTCGCCCACTGGCTGTATGCCAGCGGCGAATAGGCCGGCCTGGTCGACCTAGGCGGCCTGCGGCGGCAGGACCTGACGCACAGTGCGGTCCAGGCGCGTCACGATCTCGTCGATGTCAGCCGCCGTGCAGATGAAGGGCGGCGCCAGCAACACGTGGTCGCCATGCACCCCATCGACCGTGCCGCCCATGGGGTAGGTCATCAGGCCGTTTTCCAGGGCCTGGCGCTTCAGGCGGGCATGCGTCTTGAGCGCGGGATCCAGCGTTGATTTGTCGCCCCGGTCGCGCACGAATTCCACCGCCACGAACAGACCGCGTCCCCGCACATCGCCCACATTCGGATGGTCCGCGAAAACCTCGCGCAGGCGGGTGCGCAATTGCTCGCCGCGCTCGAGCACATTGGCCAGCAGGCCGTCGCGTTCGATCACCCGTTGCACGGCCAGGGCCGCGGCGCACGCGGTTGCGTGGGCCATGTAGGTATGTCCGTGCTGGAAGAATCCGCTGCCCCCCACGATCGTGTCGTAGACGCGACGGCTAGCCAGCATCGCGCCGATGGGCTGATATCCCCCGCCCAGCCCCTTCGCGATGGCCAGGATGTCGGGCGCGATTCCGTCTTCGGCACAGGCGTACAGATGGCCGGTCCGGCCCATCCCGGACATGACCTCGTCGAGAATCAGCAGCACGCCATGGCGGTCGCAGACTTCGCGGATGCGCTGGAAATAGGTCCGCACCGGCGGCAGGGCGCCCGCCGTCGAGCCCACCACGGTTTCCGCCACAAAGGCGGCGACCCGGTCCGGCCCGATCTCGCGGATCTTCTGATCGAGCTCGTCGGCCAGCCGCGCGGCATACTGCTCCTCGGTTTCTCCCGGGCGCTGGTCGCGATAGGCATAACACGGGGACACATGATGCGCCGGCACGAGCAGGGGCAGGAATGGCTGGCGCCGTTGCGCATTCCCGCCAATAGCAAGCGCGCCCAGGGTGTTGCCGTGATAGCTCTGGCGCCGGGCGATGAACTGACTGCGCTGCAGCTCGCCGCGTTCGACGAAATACTGGCGCGCCAGCTTGAGCGACGCCTCGATCGCCTCTGACCCGCCCGATACGAAATACACCCGGTCCAGATCGCCGGGCGCGCGCTCGATCAGGAAATCGGCCAGGTCCTCGCATGGCTGATTGGTGAAAAAGGAGGAATGCGCATACTCCATCTGATCGAGCTGCGTCTTGATCGCGGCAATCACATCGGGATGCCCGTGCCCCAGACAGGAGACGGCCGCCCCACCCGAGGCGTCCAGGTACTGACGTCCTTCACGATCGAACAAATAAATGCCCCGACCCTTCACGGCACAGTTCAGGGCGCGCTGTGGATTGCGGTGGAACACATGAGTCATGATGAGATCCCGGATAAGGTTGACAACGAGTCAGTGGTACGGCCGACCAGAAACAGTCGTTTCATTAATCATATCTCATGAAACAACTAATTCAAGTCCTCATCAGGGAAATTCCGGGCCATGTCGGGCACTACAGGCAAAGCTCTACAACCTGTAAAATATCTGACAAACCAATTCGGCATTCACGCTCTTTTGATGAACTGATGAATCCGCGGTCTTTGCGCATCTCCCTGGTATTGCCTTACGTGCTGCTGGTTTCGATGGTGGCGATGGCGCTCGGTACGACTTATTACTGGGCGGCACGGAACAATATCGGGCTGTTTTCCGACCAGTACATGCGCGAAACGGCGTCGCACATGGCACAAGCCGTCCATTTCCATGTGCGTGGGTCCGGCAGCGTGCTGGAAGCCGCATTCCCGGAAGGAATCGTGACCCATCCGGACATCGCGCAGGACCTGAACGAGCTGCGCACCCGCTTCTGGGTGGCCACGTCCATGTACGCCAACCCCAACGACTACGTCTATTACGGCAACGAGGCGGGGCAGAGCATCGCGCTCAAGCGTCGCGCCGACGACGAGGTCGAACTCCGGTTGAAACTGCGGCCCGAGCTGCACCGGACCTATTACCGGTACACGGGCATCCGCGGCAGGGTCGTCGCGACCGGCCGCGAATCCGGCAACCTGGACCCGCGCGAACGCGTCTGGTATCAACTGGCTCAGAACACTGCCCGGCACGTCTGGACCGGGGTCTACATCGATTTCACGACCCAGGAACTCGTGGTGACGCGCGCGCGGCGTGTGCTGGCGCAGGACGGCACCTTCATCGGGGTCGTCGCCACCGATGTCTCCCTGCGGGAGATCAGCCGCTTCATCTCGTCGCTGAACATCGGAGACCAGGGACGCGCCTTCATCGTCGAACGCGACGGCAAGCTGATCGCGGCCACCGGCCTGGCCAATCTGGGACTGAGCGTGGATGGCAAGCCCATCCGCATCAGCACGGAAAACAGCCACGACCCCGTCATCAAGGCGGCCTACCTCGGCGTGTCCGGCTTGCTGGACCCTGCCGGACACGACCCACAGTCGGGCGACGATCAGGAATACCGGACGACCGTCCACGACGAGCAGGGCAGATTGATCACCGTGGCGGCACGGCGCATCGTGGATCGGGCGGGGCTGGACTGGCTGGCGGTCGTGGCCATCCCGCGCGACGCCCTATTCGTCGGCATCCAGCGGCAGATCTGGCTGGCGCTGGGGATCAGCCTGCTGGCCGTCTTGCTGACGATCCTGATCGGGATGCGGATCTTTGGCCGGGTGGCCCGCGATGTGATTTCGCTGTCGGACGCGATCAGCCGGATCCGCCGGGGTGACCGGCACGTCCCGATCGACGTCCGGCGACGGGACGAAGTGGGCGACCTGGCGCGCAACTTCCAGGCCATGCAGTCGGACCTGTCCATGGACAGGATGACGGGCGTGTCCAACCGCGCCGCCATGGACAGCCTGCTGGACCACCTGACGCAGGATCCACGCGGGCAGCCCTTCGCCATCCTGTTCATCGATCTGAACGACTTCAAACCCCTGAACGACCAATATGGACACGACAACGGAGACAAGGCGCTGGTCGAGATCGCACAACGGCTGAAGACCTGCCTGCGGGAAGACGACCTGCTGGCCCGCCTGGGCGGAGATGAATTCGTCATCGTCGCCAGGGGCATCAGCACACCTCAAGCCCTGGACGCCCTGAAAACCCATCTGCTCTCGCGCATCGAAGCGCCCTTGCACAGCCTTGACGATATCCCGCCAGGCCGACCGATCCATCTCGGGGCCGCGATCGGAGTGGCCTGCTGGCCCACCGACGCGGCGACGGCCAATGACCTGCTGCGGGCGGCCGACATCGACATGTATCGTCACAAAGATTTCGCACGATGCCGCTAGACTTAGGGTAATCACCCATGATAGACTGCATGATTGCCTGTCTTCTGACCTCCTGACCTTGGTTTCACGCTTGGCGTGCTCTTTGGGTTGATCCGGTCGGCACATGCGACTGATTCTTGCGCGGCAGACATCCGCAGCATCAAACCCGGCGGGAATGCACTTCGACATCCCGCAGCACATCGCCCGCATCGCGCGGGCCCAAGGAAATCATGTCTTTCGACTCTCTGGGGCTCGGCCCCAAGCTCGTGTCCGCCCTTCGCGAACAGGGCATCGACACCCCCACCTCCGTCCAGTCCGCCGCCATCCCGAAAGCACTGGCCGGCCACGACCTGATGGTGTCCTCGCAGACCGGCAGCGGCAAGACCGCCGCCTTCATGCTGCCCGCGCTGGAACGCCTGAGCCACAATACCGGCACGGGCGGACGTGGTGTGCAGGTGCTGGTCCTGGCCCCGACGCGGGAACTGGCCATGCAGGTTGCCGACGCCACCCGCGGCTATGCCAAGAACATTGACGGGCTGCGCATCGCCACCGTGGTTGGCGGCATGCCCTACGGCGCCCAGATCAAGTCCCTGTCGCGCCGCGTGGATGTCCTGGTGGCCACGCCCGGCCGACTGCTCGACCATCTGCAGGCACGTCGTGTGAACCTGTCCACGGTGCAGACCCTGGTGCTGGACGAAGCCGACCGCATGCTGGACATGGGCTTCATCGAAGACATCGAAACCATCGTCGCCGCGACCCCGGCCGATCGCCAGACCCTGCTGTTCTCGGCCACGCTGGACGGCACGGTCGCGAAGCTGGCTGCCAATCTGATGCGCGAACCGCAGCGCATCGAGATCACCGCGCCCCACCAGAAACACACGAACATCACGCAACACCTGCTGTATGCCGACGACAAGGCGCACAAGCTGCGCCTGCTGGACCACCTGCTGCGCGACACCAGTCTGGATCAGGCCATCGTCTTCACCGCCACCAAACGCGGCGCCGACGACCTGGCGGACCATCTGTCCGAAGAAGGCTTCTCGGCAGCGGCCCTGCATGGCGACATGAATCAGCGCCAGCGCACGCGCACTCTGGGCCTGATGCAGAACGGCCGCGTCCGCGTGCTGGTGGCCACCGATGTGGCCGCGCGCGGCATCGACGTGCAGACCATCACCCATGCCGTGAATTACGACCTGCCCCTGCAGGCCGAAGACTACGTGCACCGCATCGGCCGCACTGGCCGCGCCGGGCGCGACGGCCAGGCGATCACGCTGGCCGTCCACGCGGAACGCCACAAGGTGCGCCGCATCGAACACTTCATCGGCCAGGCCATCCCTTCGGAAACCATCCCGGGGCTGGAGCCGCAACGGTCCGTGCGCCCGACCTGGAAGGATCGTCCGAGCAAAGACGGCCGCCCATCCGGTGGCAAATCCGGGTACCAGGGCCGCAAGCCCTGGCAGCAGGATCGCGACCAGGCGTCGGCCGGATCGGACACCCGCAAGCCCTGGAACAACGATCGTGGCGCGGCGGGCAAGCCGTGGCAGAAAGAGCGCGATGCCGCCACGGGCGGCAAGCCGTGGAACCAGGATCGCAACGCAGCCGGCAGACCGTGGCAGAAGGACCGCGACGCAGCTGGCAGCAAACCCTGGCACCGGGACACGGCAACCGGCGAAAACGGCGAATCGCGTCCGGCACGCCCATCGCATCATGCGGCGCGGCCGGCGCGTACAGCAGAGTTCCGATCGACTGACGAGTCGCGTCCGGCCTCCCGCGACGGGTACGCCCGCCGTCCGGAAGGACGCGCCGACCATGGCAAGCGCACTTCCCGCCCGGAGCATGCCGGCGCCAAGTCCGGCTTCAAGCGGCAAGACCGACAGGATTCGGGCAAAAAACCTGCCCAACGGCCCCGTTTTGCGTGATATCGCCTCTGCCCTGACGAAACACGGGTAATACCCGTCATGTTCCGAAGGGAAACGCAATCACCAACCGAAGCACCAGAACGCCCCGGGAACCATCGAACGGTTCCCGGGGCGTTTTTCCACCTGCTATGCTTCGCCCCATGATCGAATTGCCCACCGTCCAGATACCCTCCGGCCTGCCGGAACCCGATGCCGATGCCCGTGCCCATGGCGCCCGTGTCCAGGCCATGCTGGTCCGACGCATCGAAGAAGCCGGCGGCTGGCTGCCGTTCGATGCCTGGATGCAGGCCGCGCTCTACGAGCCGGGCCTGGGCTACTACAGTGCGGGCAGCGCAAAATTTCAGCGCCAGGGCGACTTCACCACCGCGCCGGAAACCAGTCCCCTGTTCGGGCAGGCGCTGGCACCCCAGGTGGCGCAGATCCTGCACGGCAGCCAGAGCCGGACCGTGCTGGAATTCGGCGCCGGATCCGGCGCCTTGGCCGCCGCCCTGATCCCGGCGCTACAAGATCTGGGCATCCGGGTCGAATACCGGATCCTGGAATTGTCCGCCGATCTGCGGGTCCGCCAGCAAGCCCGCCTGGCCCCCTGGGGCGACCAGGTTCGATGGCTCGATACCCTGCCCACCATCTTTGAAGGCTGCGTACTGGCCAACGAGGTGCTGGACGCCATGCCCGCCATGCTGTTCCAGTGGAATGCCGCAGGCGATCCGGATCTGTTGGGCGTCGAACTCGATCCCGACGCCCAGGGGCCAAGCCCGTTTCGCTGGTCAGCGCGACCCGCGCCGGCCGACGTTGCATCGGTCATCGGCAACCGCATGCCGCCGCTGCCCGGCTACCGGTCCGAAATCAACCCGCAGGCCGAAGCCTGGATACGCGACCTGGGCCGCTGGCTGCGGCGCGGCGCCGCGCTGCTCATCGACTATGGTTTTCCACAAGCCGAGTACTACCACCCCCAGCGCCTGCAAGGCACCCTGATGTGCCACTTTCGCCATCATGCGCACGATCAGCCCTTGATCCTTGCCGGCCTGCAGGACATCACCGCACACGTGGACTTCACCGCCATGGCCGATGCCGCCCTGGACGGCGGTCTGGACGTGCTGGGCTATACGTCCCAGGCGCGTTTCCTGATGAATGCCGGCCTGACGGATCTGATCCGTGCCCCGGGCGAGGATCCAGCGCTGCGCGCGCGCCAGTTGACCGCCCTGAACACCCTGCTGTCCGAAGCCGAGATGGGGGAACTGTTCAAGGTGCTGGCGATCGGCCGTGACCTGGATGACCCGTTGCTGGGTTTTGCCCGGGGCGACCGGCGAGACCGGCTTTAAGCCTCGCGCCTCTCGAACCCTGCCTGCCCGACGGACACCCCCGCCAGGCGCCCTGTTCCGCCTGCAACCTGCAGTCCAAAACTGTTCAGCAACCGCCGGGTCGCGAAGTCCGGCTGGCCGCCGGTCAGCAGGGCAACGTCGTCCGCATCCGGATGCAGCGCCTGCTCGGCGTGTGGCAGCAGGCTGCGGGCCCGGCGGGCGATGGCTTCGGCGGGATCCAGCCAGTCCACCGGCCAGGGCGCCAAGCGCCGGAACACATTGGCCAGGAACGGATAATGTGTGCAACCCAGCACGACGATGTCCGTCCGGACGGGCCCATCTTCCACGAAACACGGCTCGATTTCGGCCCGGATCCGCGCGTCGGGAACTGGCCGGCCGCGCAGGTAATCCTCGGCCAGCTGCGCCAGCACCGATGACCCGACCAGCCGCACCTGGCACTTTGAGGCAAAGGACTGGATCAGACGATGCGTATAGTCGCGCCGGACGGTGCCTGGCGTGGCCAGGACCGAGACCAGCCCGGATCGCGTCCGCTCGGCGGCCGGCTTGATCGCGGGCACCGTCCCGACGAACGTCATGCCGGGATACGCAGCCCGCAAGGCCGCACCCGCGACCGTGAACGCCGTATTGCAGGCCACCAGGCACAGGACCGGATCATGCGCACGCAGCAGATCCCCGAACAGATCGACGATGTGATCCCGTAAATCCTGCTCGGCCCAGTCGCCATACGGAAACGCGGCGTCATCGGCGACATACAGAAACCGCCGCTCCGGAATCAGCACCCGCGCCTCGCGCAATACGGTCAGGCCGCCGACGCCGGAATCGAACACGAGGACGGGCCGGTCCGGATCGGCGCACGAATCAGAAAGGGAAGGCATGGTCAGGCACCTGTCATCCGGCCAACACTGTCAGTGCGCGCAGCCGTGCCGCCCCGAGGTCATCACGGATCCGCGCCGCATCCCCACCCGCCGCTCGCGCGATCGCGCCGGCATCCACGGATCGCACGGCATCCAGACGACGCGACCATGCCGCGACATCCACATCGCCGCGGACACAATCGGCTGCGGCCAGCAGCGCCAGACAGCGGTCCGGGCGGCGCAGGGCATCACAGGATTCCAGCAGCGCCAGCCAGGCGGCGGGCCCGCCCTGCGCCGAATCACCACCCGCGACCGAGGACCCCGCCCGGACACCGGCGTCTGGCTGCGCGGCAGCGCGCGCGATACCGGCCAACCGATCCAGCACAACGGGCAGCAGCCGCGCCAGGTCGCGACATGCCGACGGCGCCCGCAACCGATTCTGCAGGTCGGGGGCGGACTTCCGGCACAACAGCGCATGGCGTTGGGCCAGGTCCAGCCTCCGGGCGGCCGCACACGCCAGCCCGGCTGACACCTCGGCATCCCAGACCAGCCCCGGCGCGACACGCGCCAACGCGCCACATTCCACCAGGACGTCCAGCATCCGCCCCGGATGCCCTGTCATCAGTCCCTTGGCGAATTCCTGCCAGACCCGTTCGGGCACCAGGGCATCGACCTCGCCATTGCGCACCAGCGCGCGGCACATGTCCAGGGTTTCAGGTGCGATGGAAAAATCGTGGAAGCGCGCCGCGAACCGCGCCAGCCGCAGCAGCCGCACGGGATCCTCGACAAAGGCCGAGCCGACATGACGCAGGATGCGCGCCCGCACGTCCGCCACCCCGCCCAGAGGATCGATCAGCGTGCCGTCGGGCATCCGGGCAATGGCGTTGACGGTCAGATCGCGGCGGCGCAGATCGTCTTCCAGGGTCACATCCTGGCCCGCATGAAAAACAAACCCCCGGTAGCCGCGCCCCGATTTGCGCTCGGTGCGCGCCAAGGCGTATTCCTCGCGGGTATCGGGATGCAGGAAAACCGGAAAATCCCCACCGACCGGCGTAAAGCCGCGCGCCGCCAGGGTTTCGGGCATTGCGCCGACCACCACCCAGTCGCGATCGCCGGCAGGCAGCCCCAGCAAGGCATCGCGCACGGCACCACCGACGATATAGACATCCAGCCCGGCGGTTGCGGGATCATCCCGCCCCCTGTTGCCGGAAATGTCGTTGTTCCCCTTCCCGTCGTCCCGCGTCGACGCCACCGGGCCAGACCAGCGGATCACGGCATTGCCGTCCGTACCCCATCGGCGGGGCTGATCGTGCCCAGACGCGCCTTGAGCGAATCCGGTTTGCCCGAGAACAGCATCGAATACCAGACGGCATTGGACAGGACGTTCTTCACGTACAGCCGGGTTTCGGTGAAGGGAATGGTCTCGGCGAAGATGGCGCCTTCGACGGGCGCCTGCAACTGGGCACGCCAGCGCTTGGGGCGCCCCGGACCGGCGTTGTAGCCGGCCGTCGCCAGCAACTGCGAGCCGCCCAGCCCTTGCAGCACCATGTTCATGTAGCTGGTGCCCAGCACGGTATTGGTGTCGAAATCGTTCACCTGATCGGGGGTGAAGTCCTTCAGGCCGATCTTGCGCGCCACGTATCTGGCGGTCGCCGGCATCAGCTGCATCAGGCCCGAGGCCCCGACGTGGGAACGCGCATCCATGATGAAGCGCGATTCCTGGCGGATCAGGCCATAGACCCACGCGGGATCCAGATCGATCTGACGCGCCTTGGCGGCGACACGCCCCTCGAACGGCGCGATGAAACGCTGGCCGAAATCGACGACATGCTTCGTCTGCAGCGAGGTGTTGACGACCCGATCGAAAATCTGCCGCTCGCGGGCGAATTCCGCCGCTGCCCGCAGCTGCGGATCGCTCATGCCCCGCAGGGTGAAGTTCCATTCCGGCACCGCCTCGCGCCGCCAGCCCAGGTCGAACAGCGCCACCGCGCGCTCCAGACCCGGATTGGCGCGAGCCTGTGCCACCCAGGTCGGATCCAGCGGCGCGGGTGTGATGGGCAGGCTGGGTGTGCGGCCCAGTTCTTCGGTGGCCAGCTGGCCATAGAATCCGAAGTCGCCGGCGATGGATTCGTAATACTGGCGCGCCGCCTGATCGTTGCCCTGTGCCGCCAGCGCGCGGCCATACCAGTAGCGCCACACGGGCTCGTCCGCCTGCCGGCCGGTCATCTTGCGGATCGCCGCGGCCACCCGGTCCCACTGGATAGGCGAAGCGCGCAGTTCGGCGCGAACTTCCCAGGCATGATTGAAATCCGTCATCGGCACGAAGCCTGATTCCCGGTACCAGCGGGCGGCATCCGGATCCACGTCCAGCGCGGCCGCCAGCCCGAACTGCCCCCAGACCCACTGCAGGTCGGATTTGGGCATCCAGCGGGCCCACCGATCCTGGATGTACCGCGCCGCATCCAGGCGATCGTCGCTGCGCGCCAGGCGCGACAGCGCCACCGTGTCCAGCTCGAAATCCGTCGCCGAGTGCGGCTGCGGACGCGATTCGAGCCATTTGCGCGGGTTTTTCATCAGCGCGGCGAACTGCACCATGGCGGCATCGTCAAATACCACGGACGCCATCCGGCTGATGTCGCCGGCCTTGCCCGATTCCAGCGTATCGCGCAGCAAGCCGTTGAGTTCCTTGCGGCTGAGCACGTGGTCCGTATTGACCTGGTCGAGCAGGCTCCAGCAATCGGTATTCGGCTTGAAGACGTCGATGACGTCAGCCGCCTTCGCACGCTTGCCGGTCAGGTGGCGGGCCAGCAGCTGGGCGCACTGCACGGCGGCGGATGGATCCTGCACCGGGGCGATGCGCAGGACCTGGGCGTAGTCCCCCGCGCGGGCGGATGCCAGGATCCAGTCGGCGCGAATGCGGTCGCCCAGATAGGTATCCCGCGTGTCATTCAGGAATTTCTGGACTTCGGCTTGCGGCACCGGCATGGCCGGATCCTGCAGGCGCTGGCGCAAGGACCAGTAGCGTGGATAGATCCCCAACACCGGATCGGCGGCGGCCACGGGCACCAGTTGGTCCAGATCGGCCCAGCGGCGCTTGCGCATCGCGTCGTACGCATCCTGCACGGCCTGACGCGCCGCGGGCGGTACGGTCGGGGATACGTACGCCGGCACCACCGGGGGTGCTGGCTGGGACACCGCCGGCCTGGCGCCCGTCGGGGCGCCTATTGGTGCATTCGCCGAACCCGCCAGCGCGGTCGTCGGGGCATCCGCGGATTTCGACGGCGCGGCCACCGCCACGCGGGGCGCCTCGCCCGCCTGCTCTTCGGCTGCCGTCGGGGCCTGCGCTCCCGCGCAGCCGCTGAGACCCAGCGTGGCCGTCAGCCCCAGCGCCAGCATGCGCCGGCGGGACGCGGGGGCCTCACGCCCCCGGACAAGATCCCCGGACCGGCCGAGAAACCCCGGATACCTTAGAATGTCCAACCACATGTGCCACCCCACGCCAACCGCAACAGCCTGCCCTATGAACCAGAACGCACAGGATACCGCAGTCCCCCTACGGAAGCGACTCAAACAGCGCCGCGCCGCACTCCCCGAATCCGACCGGGACCGGGGCGCCTTGCTGATCCGCGGCCGCCTGTACACCTGGCTGGCCAGCCAGCGGACCCGCCGGCTTGAAACCGGCCGCCCGGACGTACGCCACATCGCCGCCTTCTGGGCGATGGACGACGAGCCCGCCCTGGAAGGGCTGCTGCGCCAATGGGCCGAAGACGAATCGCTGACCGTATCCCTGCCGGTCGTCACCGCCCCGGACAGCCCCTTGTCCTTTCATCTGTGGACACCCGACACCCCGATGCAGGCAGGCGCCTATGGCATCCAGGAACCCGACGGCCCGACAGCGCCGGCGCCGGATCTGATTCTGGTGCCCACCCTGGGCTTCACGCGCCAGGGCGACCGCCTGGGCTATGGCGGCGGGTACTACGACCGCACGCTGGCGGCCCTGAAGGCCGGCGGCCATGCGTTCACCACGATCGGCATTGCCTGGGCCTGCGGGGATCTCAGTGGGGAATCCTACACACCCGCCCCGCACGACGTCCGGCTGGACGCCATCCTGACGGACAAGGGGTGGGCGCTGCCGGCGCCCGATCTGTCGGCCTAAGAACCGAGCCCCAGGTTGTCGCAGATCTGTACCACCGCATCCGCGTTGTTCAGCGTATAGAAATGCACCCCCGGCGCCCCCTGCTCCAGCAAGCGGGACGCCAGGGCGGTCACCATATCGACGCCAAATGCGCGAATCGACGCCTTGTCGTCGCCGAAATCCTGCAGCCGCAGCCGCACCCAGCGGGGGATTTCCGCGCCGCACATGGCGGAAAACCGTGCCAGCTGCGTGTAATTGGTCACCGGCATGATGCCCGGCGTGATGGGGATATCCACCCCGTGCGCCCGCACGCGATCCACGAAATCGAAGTACGCGTCCGGATTGAAGAAATACTGGGTGATGGCGCCATTGGCGCCGGCCCGCACCTTGTCCACGAAATACCCCAGATCACGCTCGGCGCTTTCCGCCTGGGGGTGCATTTCCGGATAGGCGGCGACCTCGATGTGAAACGCGTCGCCGTAGTGTTCGCGCACGAAATGCACCAGTTCACTGGCATGATGCAAGTCGCCCGTGTCGCCCCCCATACCCGACGGCAGGTCGCCGCGCAGGGTCACCAGACGACGGATACCGCGGTTGCGGTAATTATCCAGAATGGCGTGCAGGTCTGCGCGGGTCGCGCCGATGCACGACAGATGCGGCGCCACGTCGGTGCCCAGGTTGCGCAGCATCTGCACGGTATCGAGCGTGCCGGTGCGGGTCGAACCGCCGGCCCCGAAGGTGACGCTGACGTAGGCCGGGTTCAGCGCCGCCAGCCGCTTGGCCGAACGCACCAGGCGTTCCTGGGCGGCAATGTCGCGCGGCGGAAAGTATTCCAGGCTGAGAATGGACTTCGAACTCATGAAAGCAACAATCCGGAAAGCGCCGTCGACACGATGCTGTAGACGATGGCGCCGATCACCGCCCACCAGAAGCCATCGACCTGGAACCCTTTCAGGATCGAGCCGGCGAACCAGAACACCAGAGCATTGAGCACGATCAGGAAAAGGCCCAGCGTGACCACGGTCAGCGGCAGGGTCAGGAGGATCAGGAGCGGCTTGATGAGGGTATTGAGCAACCCCAGCACCAGCGCGGCGATCAGCGCCGAACCGAACGAGGCCACGGTGATCCCGGGCAGGATGTACGCCACCACCAGCAAGGCGACAGCATTCAGGATCCAGACGAGCAGCAGCATGATGAACCTCCACACGAAAAGTCAGGCGGACACCCCACCGGGACGCCGCATCCGGGATTCCAGGCCGTCCGGTCTGAAATCCCGGGCGATGATCAATAGCGGTAATGACCGGGCTTGAACGGGCCGTTGACCGGCACGCCGATGTAATCGGCCTGCTTGTCCGACAGCGTCGTCAGGCGCACGCCCAGTTTCTTCAGGTGCAGACGGGCGACCTTTTCGTCCAGATGCTTGGGCAGCACGTAGACCTGGCCGGTCTTGTACTGCTCGCCGCGCGTGAACAGTTCGATCTGCGCGATGGTCTGGTTGGTGAAGGACGCCGACATCACGAAGGACGGGTGGCCCGTGGCGCAGCCCAGGTTCACCAGGCGGCCCTTGGCCAGCAGGATGATGCGCTTGCCGTCCGGGAAAATGATGTGATCGACCTGGGGCTTGATCTCTTCCCAGGGCAGGTCCTCCACGGAGGCCACGTTGATTTCGCTATCGAAGTGGCCGATGTTGCAGACGATGGCCTGATCCTTCATGCGATACAGGTGTTCGCGGTCGATCACGTGGTAGTTGCCGGTGGCCGTCACGAACATGTCGGCCTGCTCCACCACGTCCGGATCGTTCAGGTCGACGACGCGATAGCCTTCCATGGACGCCTGCAGGGCGCAGATGGGATCGACTTCCGTCACCCAGACCTGGGCGCGCAGCGCGGCCAGCGCCTGGGCGCAGCCCTTGCCCACGTCGCCAAAGCCGCAGACCACGGCGATCTTGCCCGCGACCATCACGTCGGTGGCGCGCTTGATGCCGTCCACCAGGGATTCGCGGCAGCCGTACAGATTGTCGAACTTGGACTTGGTCACGGAATCGTTGACGTTGATCGCCGGGATCTTCAGGTCGCCGCGCTGCGACATCTGGTACAGGCGGTGCACGCCGGTGGTGGTTTCCTCGGTCACGCCCCGGATCCGCGCCAGACGGGTCGAATACCATTTCGGGTCGCGCGCCAGTTGCGCCTTGATGGCGGCGAACAGCACGCGCTCTTCCTCGTTGTCCGGCTTGGCGATGACCGACGGATCGGACTCGGCCCGCGAGCCCAGGTGCAGCAGCAGCGTGGCATCGCCGCCATCGTCCAGAATCATGTTGGCCTGCTCGCCCTGCCAGTCGAAGATGCGGTGCGTGTACTGCCAGTAGTCTTCCAGGGACTCGCCCTTGACGGCGAACACCGGGGTGCCGCCGGCCGCGATCGCAGCCGCAGCATGGTCCTGGGTGGAAAAAATGTTGCACGAGGCCCAGCGGACCTCGGCGCCCAGCGCCTTCAGGGTCTCGATCAGCACAGCCGTCTGGATGGTCATGTGCAGGCTGCCGGCGATGCGCGCGCCCTTCAGCGGTTGCGACGCGGCGAATTCCTCGCGCGTGGCCATCAGGCCCGGCATTTCGGTTTCGGCGATGGAGATTTCACGGCGGCCCCAGTCGGCCAGGGCGATGTCGGCGATGACGTAGTCGTGTGCAGTGCTCATGGTGTTCCTGTAGAGCCTGCGCGGCCGGGGCGGCGGTTGCCGCCCATCCCTGCCCGCGCAGGGCAACGATGGGCGCCGTTCATGAAGAAGGTTCCTGAGCCTGGCGGCCCGCTGAGTCGGCCATCCAGGCCGGCGGGGCCGGTGCAGCGCCCCTCAGGAAAGGGGGTCATTATAAACGAAGCGCTCCCAGCGTCAGTGCAGCATGAAGGACATGGCCGACAGGCAGTTCAACATGCGGATCAACGATTCCATGCTGGGCGCTTCGAACGCCACGGTCGTCCCGTCGATACGCTCCAGTGCCGGCCACTGGCAGAACAGATCGGCCAGGCCGGGGTCCTGTGCCACCAGCTCGCAGCGATACCGGGACCCCGGCAAGGGCACCGACCGCAAGGACGCCACCCCCGCCATTGCCTGGGCTGCGGCGGATCGAATGGCCTGCACGGACTGCGCCGGCGTCAACGTGACGCAGGTCGCCCGCCCTTGAGATTGCTTGGTTTCGACGGTCAGCGCTCCGGGGAAGCGCGACCGGGTATCGGCGATGAAAGCATCGTCGCCGCACATGAGCGCGACCGGCACCCCATGTTCGGCCGCCAGCGCGCCGTACAGCCCCGCCTCGTTGAGTTCCTGGCCGTTGACCGACACGCGATGGAAGGCGAAGCTGCTGATCGTATGCGCCAGGACGCCCGGCCGCCCCGCGCCCGCGTGATAGCCCACGAGAAAGACCGCATCGCAGCCTTCCACACCCGACATCATCCCCAGGTAACGGGGTTTTCCGGTCACCATGCGCGCCCGGGGATCCATCCCGTCGGGCAGCAGATTGCGAAAGCCGCCGTGGGAATCGTTGACGATCACCTCGTCGGCGCCGCCATCGAACGCCCCCAGGACTGCCGCATTGGCTTCGGCCGTCATCCAGGCACGCGCCCGCTCGTATTCGGGATTGCCCGTACGGCATTGCTCCACGTGGGTGACGCCCGCCACCCCCTCGATATCCACCGACACCAGAATCTTCACGATCAATCCTCGTCAATCATTCATCAACGACTGCGCCCATCCGGGCCACAGTTCGCGTACCGCGTGGCGCACATGACCGTCGCGCCCCCGTACGGTTTCCGCGGCCCAGAGCGCATGGATGATGCTCTGTTCGACAGATTCCGCGGCCGCTTCGAACAAGGCGTCCATCCGGGACTCATGCAACATCGCCTGGTCCGGCATGGCCGACCGCGGATGATACGGAATCCGGTAGGCCGTGCTGAACGCCAGCGCAATATCGCCGCTGCCGTGTCCATACACCGAGCCGGTCCGGGCAAGCCCCGCCGCCGCGCGGCGCGACAGGCGGCCCAGCTGCCGGGTATCCAGGGGGGCGTCGGTCGCCAGCACCAGGATGATGGATCCCTTGTCCGGCGCCACGGTGGGCACCGGCTGCGACAGGTCCCGCAGGCGCTGCGCCAGCGGACCACCCACCTGCTTGCCCGCCACGGTCAGATTCGCCAGCCGGCCGAAATTGGCCAGCACCAAAACACCCACCGTGTGCTCCAGGCCATCATCCCACCTGGCCACCCGCGACGCCGAACCGATCCCGCCCTTCAGCTGGCAGCAGGACATTCCGCGCCCGGCGCCGACACTCCCCTGCGCAAACGTGTCCGCCGCCGCATCGAATGCCCGGACATAATCGGCCTCGCCCAGCGCCAGCGCCTGGATGTCATTGAGGTAGCCGTCGTTGCATTCCATGACCAGCGGGTTCACCGTGGCCCATTCGCGCCCGATCTCCGGATGACGCGCGATAGCCTGACGGATCTGGGCCGTGGACACCGCTCCGACGGAAAACGTGTTGGTGAGCGCAATGGGCGTTTCGATGACACCCAGTTCCTGCAGCTGGACCAATCCGACACTCTTGCCAAAGCCATTGATCACGGTCGACGCAGCGGGCACCCGATCCAGGAAGAGATCGCCGGAATCCGGCCGCACCACCGTGATGCCCGTCTGGCGCGGCCCATCCGCCAACGTCATGTGCCCCACCGTCACGCCAGCCACATCGCAGATCGTATCCCTGGCGGCGCTCGGCAGAACGCCCACCCGGGGGGCCCACGGTTTGAAGGTATCGATATCGGTCATCACTGTTCGATCTTGGGATCCAGGGCGTCACGCAGGCCATCTCCCAGCAGATTGAAGGCCAGCACGGTCAGAAAGATGGCCATCGCCGGAACCAGCGCCACGTGTGGCGCGATCAGCATGTCGGCGCGCGCTTCGTTCAGCATGGCGCCCCACTCCGGAGTCGGCGGCTGCGCGCCCAGCCCCAGGAAGGAAAGGCTGGCCGCCGTGATGATGGACGTGCCGATCCGCATCGTGCCATACACCACGATGGGCGAAATGGTACCCGGCAGAATATGACGTACGAGGATGACCCAGTCCGAAGCCCCGATGCTGCGCATCGCCTCGATGTAGGTCATGTGCTTGATCGCCAGGGTGCTGCCGCGCACCAGGCGCGCGAACGCCGGCACGCTGAAGATCGCCACGGCGATGATGACGTTGGCCATGCTGGACCCCAATACCGCCACCACGCCGATGGCCAGCAGGATGCCCGGAAACGCCAGCAGGACGTCGGACAGACGCATCGTGATCCGGTCCCACCAGCCCTCGTAGTACCCGGCCAGCAGTCCCAGGACCGTCCCCACCAGAGCCCCCAGCGCCACCGACACGAAGCCCGCGGCCAGCGAAATGCGCGCTCCCATCAGGATCCGGCTGAAAATGTCCCGTCCGAGCGCATCCACGCCCAGCCAATGGGTCAGATTGGGGGGGTAGTTGAGCTGATCGTAATCGAAGTAGTCCTCGGCATCGAACGGCACGATCCCGGGTGCCGCGATGGCGACCAGGATGAGCAGCAGCACGAAGGCCCCGGCCCACATCGCCAGCTTCTGCTTGCGGAACTTGCGCCAGAATTCCCGCAGCGGCGTGCGTACACGGGCGTTGTCGGGCACGGCGGCCGGGGCCGATACGATCGTCGTCACAGTGCACTCCTACCGATAGCGGATGGTGGGGTTGATGAAGCCGTAGAGCACATCGACCACGAGGTTGATGAGAATGAACTCCAGAGAAAACAGCAGGATGAGCCCCTGGATGACGGGATAGTCGCGCATGGTGACCGAATCGATCAGCAGGCTGCCCATGCCCGGCCAGGCGAACACGACTTCCACGACGATGGAGCCGCCCAGCAGAAAGCCGAACTGCAGACCCATCATGGTCACGACCGGGATGAGCGCATTGCGAAACGTATGCTTGACGATCACGACGCGCTCCGCCAGCCCCTTGGCGCGCGCCGTGCGCACGTAGTCTTCCTGCATGACTTCGATGAACGCCGCCCGCGTGAAGCGGGCCATCACGGCGGCCACGCCCGCCCCCAGGGTGATCGAAGGCAGGACGTAATTTTTCCAACCGTCCGCGCCGACGACCGGGAACCAGCCCAGGCCCACGGCGAAGATCTGGATCAGCACCATGCCCAGGGCAAAGGCGGGAAACGAAATCCCGGAAACGGCCAGCGTCATGCCGGCATGATCCGGCAGCCTGTTGCGCCAGACCGCCGAAGCCACCCCGATGACCAGGCCGAAGATCACGGACCACACCATGCTGGTGAGCGTCAACCAGAACGTGGGCATGAAGCGCTCGGAGATTTCAATCGTGACGGGCCGTTTGGTGCGCAGCGAATCACCCAGATCGCCATGCAGGAAATGATCCACGTAGCGCACGAATTGCTGGGGCAGCGGCAGATCCAGCCCAAGCTGATGGCGCACGAGATCGACGGTTTCCTGATTGGCCTCCGGCCCGGCGGCCAGACGCGCCGGGTCGCCAGGCAATGCATGGACGAACAGGAAGACCACGACCATGACCAGCAGCAAGGTCGGGATCATGCCCAGAAGGCGCCGGATGATATAGCTGAACATAATTCGAGCTCGGAAGGAGGGCAGCCGGCGGTCACCCGGAAGGGCGGCCGCCGGCCACGCCACTTACTGCAGGGACACGTCGGTGAAGTTGAAGGAACCGTCCGGCATCACGTAGAAGCCATGCAGCTTCTTGCTTTGCGCCGACAGCAGCCTGGTCGTCACCAGGAAGGCCCAGGGCGCATCCTTCCAGATGCGGTTCTGCGCATCGTTGTACAGAGCGGTCTTCTTGGCGTCATCCGTGGTCAGCAGGGCATCGGCGATGTCCTTGTCCACGGCCGGATTGGAGTAATACGCCGTGTTGTTGAAGACGGGCGGCCAAGCCTTGGTGTCCAGCAGCGGGCGCAAAGCCCAGTCCGCCTCGCCGGTGGATGCCGACCATCCGGCGTAATACATGCGGATCGGCGCGGTCTTCGGATCCTTGGCCTGCTCGACGCGCTGCACCCGCTGACCGGATTCCAGCAACTGCACCGACGCCTTGATCCCGACCTGAGCCAGCTGCTGCTGCAGGAACTGCACGGCCTTGGCGGAGGTGCCGTCGTTATAGGCCGACCACAGTTCGGTGGTGAAACCGTTCGGATAGCCGGCCTCTTTCAGGAGTTCCTTGGCCTTCTTGGGGTCATGGGGCCAGGGATTCATCTTCTCGGCATACTGCACGCCCTGGGGCACCACCCCTTCGGACGGGAAGGCGTACCCGGCGAAGGCCACCTTCACCAGCGCCTCCTTGTTGATCGCATAGTTGACCGCTTCGCGTACCCGCGCGTCGTCGAACGGCTTTTGCAGCACGTTCATCGAGATATAGCGCGCCACGATGGACGGTGCCGCAATGACCTCGAGCTTGTCGTTCTTTTCCAGCAACTTGGCCTGCTCGTAGGGCAGCGTATAGGCGAACTGCGCCTCGCCTGTCTGGACCACGGCGGCACGCGTGTTGTTGTCCGTCACGGTGCGGAAGGTGAGCTTGTCGATCTTGGGATAGCCCTTGTTCCAGTAGTTGGGGTTCTTCTTGACGGTCAGGTGCGTGGCGGGATCCCATTCCACGAACACGAAGGGTCCGGTGCCCGTCGGGTGAAAGGTGATGTCCTTGCCCCACTTCTTGAGCGCCGTGGGGGAAATCATCATGGCCGACGGATGGGCCAGCGCGTTGATGAAGGCCGAGAACGGCTCTTTCAGGATGATCTTGACGGTATCCGCATCCACCGGCTCGACCTTTGCGATGCGGCTGAACTGGTTGTAGCGCGCCAGGCCATTGGCCTTGTCCAGCACCCGATCCAGATTGACCTTGACGGCCTCGGCATTGAAATCCGTGCCGTCGGAGAACTTCACACCCTTGCGCAGATGGAAGGTGTAGGTCAGGCCGTCCGGGGTGACCTCGTAGCTCGTGGCCAGCAGCGGCTGGATCTTCAGATCCTTGTCGAAGGCAAACAGCCCTTCGTAATACGACTTGCCCACGGCCTGTGAAAGCGTGGAGTTCGTGTTGTAGGGATCGAGCGAATCCAGGGTCACATACACGGCGGCCGTGACGTCCTTCTCGGCCATGGCCGGCACGGCGGCGAGCAGGCCGGAGGCCAAGCCCAGCGCCACGATGGTCTGCTTGATTCTGAAATGCTGCTGCATAGTGTCCTCCTGATGCCTAACGGCTGGTGGTTGCTGGATCAAGTGCTACAAAATGTCCGGTGGACACTTCCCGCAAGGAAAGCGCCACAGGGCTGTCGCCCACCCGACGGATGGGGCTGGGAATCTCGCCGGACAGCAGCTTCCTGTCCTGGCTGCGGCGCGAAGGATCGGCGATGGGGACGGCCTCCATCAGCTTGCGCGTATAGGGGTGGCGCGGATCCTCGAAAATGGCCCGGCGTGGCCCCATCTCCACGATCTGCCCCAGATACATGACCGCCACACGGTGGCTCACGCGTTCGATCACGGCCATGTCGTGCGAGATGAACAGATAGGAAATATTCATTTCCTGCTGCAGGTCGATCATCAGATTGACGATCTGCGCCTGGATGGAGACATCCAGCGCGGAGACGGATTCGTCGGCGACCACGACCTTGGGCTTGAGCGCCAGGGCGCGCGCAATGCAGATCCGCTGGCGCTGGCCACCGGAAAACTCATGGGGGTAGCGCTGGGCCGCGTCGCGCGGCAGCCCCACCTTGTCGAGCAGCGCATACATGCGCGCTTCGGCATCCCGCAAGGAGGCCAGCTTGTGGATCAGCAGCGGCTCCATGATCGAATAGCCCACGGTGACGCGGGGATCCAGCGATGCGAAGGGGTCCTGGAAGATGAACTGGACGTTGCGGCGCAAAGCCTGCAGGGCGGAGCCCTTCAGCGCCCCCAGCCGCTGCCCTTCGAATTCGATGTCCCCCGCCTGACTGTCCACGAGCTTGAGCAGCGCGCGGCCCGTCGTGGACTTGCCGCAGCCGGACTCGCCCACGAGTCCCAGCGTTTCTCCGGGGTACAGATCGAAACTGACCTTCTCGACGGCATGCACACGGTGCGTCACCCGCCCGAACAGGCCGGAGCGGATATTGAAATGCGTGACCAGATCTCGAACGCGCAGGATGGGTTCCGTGCCGGGACGCGCACTGCCCGCGGCGGCGTCGGACGGCATTCCGGCCGCCGCGTCGACCAGCGGAAAGCGGGCGGGATGATCCGTGCCGCGCATGGACCCCAAGCGGGGCACGGCCGCCAGCAAGGCCCGGGTATACGGATGCGCCGGATGGTCGAAGATCTGCTGCGCGGGCCCCGATTCGACACGGTCTCCACGCAGCATGACCAGCACGCGATCGGCGATCTCCGCCACCACGCCCATATCGTGGGTGATAAAGATCACGCCCATGCGCATGTCGCGCTGCAGTTCGCGGATCAGCTGCAGGATCTGCGCCTGGATGGTGACATCCAGCGCCGTCGTGGGCTCATCGGCGATCAGCATCACGGGCTTGCAGGCGAGCGCCATGGCGATCATCACCCGCTGGCGCATGCCACCCGACAACTGGTGCGGATACCGGCGCAGCACCGCTTTCGCATCCGGGATGCGCACCTGATCGAGCAGGCGCAGCGCCTCGGCCAATGCCGCGCGGCCCGACAGCTTGCCGTGCAGCACCAGGCTTTCGGCAATCTGGTCACCCACCGTGAAGATGGGGTTGAGCGAGGTCATCGGTTCCTGGAAGATCATCGCCATGTCGGCGCCGCGCACACCGCGCAGTTGCGCCTGCGTGGCCCGCGCCAGATCCAGCACCTGGCCATTGCGCCGACGCAGCAGCAACTCGCCGTTCAGGATCCGCCCACCCCCATGGCGCAACAGCCGCATGAGCGCCAGCGACGTCACGGACTTGCCCGACCCCGACTCGCCCACGATCGCCAGGGTCTCACCCCGATCCACGTGAAAGGACAGATGCTTGACGGCATCGACGACCCGCTCCGACGTCCGGAACTGGACGCTCAAGTCCGTGACACGCAGGACGCGTCCGGTTTCAAGCTCGGAGCTGGAGGTAGGCTGAACGTCCATGGGACCCAATTCACTCATCAAAAATGGCCCGGACCGGCGATACGGCGGGACCTGCTCTTCATCGATAGATGGCGACTTCGGGCGCCTGGCCCACCACCTGGCTGCCGCGATACATGCCTTCGGTATTGAAGGGCATCGCCACATGGCCCTGGGCATCCACGGCGACCAGACCACCGGCGCCGTCCAGAAGCGGCAGCTTCTCGAACACCACCTTATGGCTGGCCTCTTCCAGCGACAATCCGGCATATTCCATGAGCGCGGCGATGTCGTAGGCCGCCACGGCCCGGATGAAGGACTCCCCCTTCCCGGTCGTCGCCACTGCGCAGCTTGCGTTGCTGGCATAGCAGCCGGCGCCCACGATCGGCGTATCGCCCACGCGCCCGGGCCATTTGTTGGTCAGGCCGCCCGTGGATGTCGCCGACGCCAGATTGCCGTCACGATCCAGGGCGACAGCCCCGACCGTGCCCATCTTGCGGCTTTCATCCAGGGGGGCTTTCCGATCCGCCGCCAGCCGGGCCGCGTCATGGTCCAGCACGATGGATTCCTGCCCCGTGCGCTGCGCGGCGCGCAGCTGTTCCCGCCGCGCGGGCGTGGAAAAGAAGGACGGATCCACACACTCCAGACCCTGCGCGCGAGCGAAGGCCTCGGCACCCGCCGCCACGAACAGCACATGCGGGCTGCGTTCCATCACGGCGCGCGCCGCCAGCACCGGATTGCGGATCGTCGTCACGTTGGCGACCGCACCACAGGCCCGGGTGCGTCCATCCATGATGGCGGCATCCAGTTCATGGGTTTCATCGCGGGTGAACACGGATCCGTGTCCCGCATTGAAAAGCGGGCATTCCTCGAGCAGGCGCACGGCCTCGGTCACGGCATCGAGTGCGGAGCCGCCCTCGGCCAGCACCCGGGTGCCGCCGCGCAGGACCGAACGCAGCGCATCTTCGTAAGCCTGCTGCTTTTCCGGCGTGATCTGCGCGCGCGTGATGGCGCCCGCACCGCCATGAATGGCCAATACCGGTTGAATCATGATCCTGTTTCCTCGGACTGTTTCCCGTGCGTGAGCCACGGCATGACCGACTCGGTCAGCAACGCGGCGGTGGACAGGGAATTTTTGGACTGATGTGCCACGGCGGCCGTCAGGGCTTCGATGAGTCCCAGCACCGCGGTTTCCGAATTCGACAACAACTGACGCCCGCTATGGGCGCACAGGCAGATATCCGCGATCGATCCCAGCGGAGAATCTGTCCGGTCCGTCATGGCCAGCAGGGTTGCCTTGGATTTCCGGGCGGCATTGGCCAGCGTGATGGTATCGACGAGGTAGCGGGGAAACGAGAGCGCGATCACAAGGTCGCCAGGCCGCAGGCGCGCAAGCTGGCGTGCGGCATGCGATACCCCGCCCGGTCCGGCCAGCGACTCGACCATGTCGCAGTGCAGGCTCAGGCCTCGCTGCAACAGGCCCGCCAGAAACCCGCTGGAACCAAAACCGATGATGAAGACCCGTTCGGCCTTCAACACGGCCTGGACCGCGCGCGCGCACTGATCGGCACTGAGGGACTGACGGGTCAATTCGGAATTGCGCTGGTCTTCGTACAGGGAGGCGGCAAACACGTCCACCGCGGTTTCGGCCTGCCCCTGCTTGAGCCGCAGACGCTCCACCGGTTCGAGGGCTTCTTCGAAGCCGCGCGCCAGTTCGATGCGGAACTGGGGATAACCGGGCACGCCCAAGGCGCGGGCGAAACGGTTGGCTGTGGCCACCGACACCCCGCATTCTCGGGCGAATTCGTCGATGGACATCATGGCGACCTTCAGCGGATGCGCCAGCGCGTAATCCGCCAGCCGCCGCTGCGATTCACTGAACGACGACATGGCATCGGCGATGCGACGCGCGATGCTGCGCGTATCGGGAGGCTGGCTGGCTGGATCGGCGGCGCGAAGTCCCATGGGAAGGCCCAATTCCACGAAGATAATTTATTTACATTATTCTATATCTTATGAAAATAAATTTTCATGCGGAATTACCCGAACGAAACGCGCAGTGTGCGGCTGCGCGTTTCGTGTGTGACAGACGATAGAGCGGCATCACCCGGGTCTCATGGCGTGCCGACCCGTTCACACCCCCTTGTCATTGGGATGGGCAATCGCATCCTTCAAGGGTTGTGTCATCGGGAAATTCAGGTTCAGGCCTTTGGGCGGAATCGGTTGGGTGAACCATTTGCCGTAAAGAGCCTGGAACTCACCAGACCGCATCAGGCCAACCAGGGTATGGTCGACCAATGCCTTGAATTCCGGGTCGTTCTTGCGAAGGATCAGGCCGTAAGGTTCGACACGCAAGGCCTCATCAAGCAAACGCCATTGCTGTGGATCCTGACTGTTGGCCACCATGCTGGCCAGCAAAATATCATCCATGACAAACGCATCGGCACGGCCCGTCGTGAGGGCCAGGAACGACCCGGCATGATCGGCGCTGAGTACCCGCACCGTCTTCATGTCATGTGCCTTTTCATAGGCATTCAACAAGGCAATCGACGTGGACGCCGACGTCAGGGCAATGGCCTTGCCGTTCAGGTCTTTGAGTGTCTTGACAGGGCCATCACGTCGCACGACGGCCCGGATGCTGGACACAAAGATGGTGTCGCTGAACGCCACCACCTTTTCTCGTTCGAGGGTGTTGGTTGCAGGCCCGCACACGAGATCGATGGTGCCGTTCTGTATGAGCGGAATCTGGTTACTGAGCTGAATGGGCACAAGCTTGATGCGCAGCGTGGGCAGCTTGAGCCGCGTTTTGACGGCATCGGCCACCTTGTGGCAGAGATCCATGGCAAACCCCACGGGTTTGGGCCGGTCATCCAGATAGGAAAATGGCACCGAGACATCCCGATAGCCCAGGGAAATTTCGTCCAGCTGCTTGATTTTTGCCAATGTGCCATCAAGTGGCTGACTCTGGGCTGGCGCCGCGACCAGCGCGATCGCAAAACCTGAGGCCAGAATGGCCGTGAGCACTTTATGCATGGTTGTCTCCTGTCATGACTCGTCTCTTGGGGGATAAGCGCAAAAAGCCTGGTGCCTCGCCGGGCACCGACGAGGCTAATTGCGCCGCGGTAGTTCTTGCTCTTTGCGGCGCAGCCTATCGCGCGTCTTCTCGATATGCGCCTCGAGCAGGCGCACAGCCCGGTTGACATCGTGTGCCGCGCACGCTTGCAAAATGCGATGGTGATCGGCTTGTGGACCAGCGCGCCCCACCGTGACGGAGATATAGGTGCGCAAGAAGCGGTGATTGGCCAGCACCGTGTCTTCGATCATCTTCAGCAGCCGCTGCCTGCCGCAGGGCCGATAAAGCGTCATATGAAAGCGCATATTGAGGTCGCGCCACTCTTCGGGGTTCTCGCTGCCATCATATTGCGCCAGCACGGCCTCAGCCTCGGCGACGACAGCGGGCGTCATGTTCGGCACGGCAAGTTTCAGTGCCCGCACTTCGAGCGCAATGCGGATGTCGAGCATCTCTTCGAGTTCTTCGAGGCTGCGTGACGAGACGAAAGCGCCGCGATGCAGCTCGGAGGCTACCAGCCCCTCGGCCTCGAGCTGGCGCAGCGCCTCGCGCACCGGTACTCGGCTGACGCCATACTGGTCGGCCAGTGCTTCCTGCCGGATCTGCAGGCCGGGGGGCAGAACGCCATTCAGGATGTCATGGCGCAAGGCCCTGACGATTCTTTGAGACACTGGTTCAGCATCTGACATACAGACCGCCTCATGATCAAAAACGCCGCAAAGACAGAAACCCGTGCCTGCCTCAACGAGGGCTACAGGCTACCCTTGGCCGCCCGGGTCAGCTCGGCCATCAGCGCGCCGTCGGTCCGGCGCGCCAGGCTCAGCGGCGCGGCGAAATCCGGCAACGGCCGGCCAGTGACCCACCGGGCGCACAAGGCCCCCGCCGCGCAGGCCCCCATTGAGCCATACCCGGACAAGGCCCCGGCGACAAAGGCCCCCTGCCCGTCCAGCGGACCGATCAAGGGCCAGTTTTCCTCGGTCATGGTGTAGTACCCGCCATAATGGTGGACACCCCGAGGCAGCCGTCCGATATAGGCCATCAGCCCTCGATGCAGGCGGCTGGCACCCCGCAACACGGTGTCGGGAAACTGCGCGTCGATCGGATCCGGGGCATGCGGGTCGCTGGCAGTCTGGTTGTAGGCCCAGCCCAATTTGATCCACTTGCCATCCCGCGCGCCATCGGGGCGGCAATGGATGCCACCCGGCATCGGCTCGGTCAGGTGGCGCGTGGCAGGATCGGAGGCCAGCAAGGCACGATCTTCATCCTCCCAGTACAAGGCCTGACCATCGAGATCGATCGTAAAGGGCATGTCACGCGGGATAGCCGCCTCACGGTCTTCGAAGGCGATCTTCTGCTGAAAAACCGAACTCACGGGCAGATCGACCCCCAGCATCCGCCCCACGTCTTGAAGATACGGCCCGGCCGCATTCACCACACGATCGGCAGCCAGCGTGCTGTGCCCGTGAGGTCCCTCCAGATCGAGGCGGTATCGCGCATCGCGCGCAATCGCCTGCACCCGTGCCCGGATCAACCGCCCGCCCTGCGCCCGCAGGCGCTCGAGCATGAGCTGCCCCATCTGCTGAGCGCTGATGGAGCCTGCACGGCGGATATGAAGCACCGTAGCGACGTCCTGTGCATACGAGGGAAAAGCCTTGCGGATGATCGCCGCGTCGAGCAGCACATCGACTCCGCCGGGGGCGTCCTGCCAGGGAGCGCGGCAGGGTGGCGCATAGCGCGATGAAATATGGTCGTGTATGCGGATGGGCGCATCCGATTGCGCATAACCACGATACAGGTCGGCAATCAGGTCTTGCGGGTTGCGCCGGCGCGTCACCAGAGCATACCCGCCACGGGTCATGTTCAGACGTCCGCCGCTGCGCTGGTCGAGGTCTTCCATGAGCGTGATCGAATGATCGGTGAACGCCGTCATGACCGGGTGCGGCCACCAGTTTCTGTAGTTTTCCCCGGACTGGGCAGACGTCAGGCTCATCGGATCGAGCGGGTCGATCAGCGCCACGCTTCCGACCCCCTCTTCGGTGGCCAGGTAGTAGGCGACCGCGATACCGACGCTGCCTGCACCGATCACGGCCACATCGACCGACTGAAATGCGCTCTCTGACACACGACCTCCGCACTGGATGACAACGGGCGTGATAGATTCACCCCTTTGTTTGATATTCAAGATTGTATCCAATTTCGGATGCAGAACAGCCTGGGGATACCCCCTATGAGACCCATGAGACCGTCACACAACGGCCGGGCGATCGGCTAAGCCAAAGACAAATCCATGCCTGCCGATCGCAAAAGACAAGCCCCAATGGGAACACCCGTTGGGGCTTGTCTTTTGCGAGTGACAATCGCGGCGCGTGATCAGCCCGCAGCGACGTGCGGGCGACCGGCGCAGGATCAGGCAGCCGCCTTCAGCACCTGGACCTTGTCGACGGCTTCCCAGCTGAATTCCGGTTCGCTGCGACCGAAATGGCCATAGGCGGCGGATTTCGAGTAGATCGGGCGCAGCAGGTCGAGCATTTCGATGATGCCGCGCGGACGCAGGTCGAAGTGTTCGCGCACCAAGCGGGCGATCTGCTCGTCGGGGATCACGCCGGTGCCTTCGGTGTAGACCGTGATGTTGATGGGTTCGGCCACGCCGATGGCGTAGCTGACCTGCACCTGGCACTGGCGCGCCAGACCGGCGGCCACGATGTTTTTGGCCACGTAGCGCGCCGCATAGGCGGCGGAACGGTCGACCTTGGACGGATCTTTGCCCGAGAACGCGCCGCCGCCGTGCGGGCAGGCGCCGCCGTAGGTATCGACGATGATCTTGCGCCCCGTCAGGCCGCAATCGCCTTGCGGGCCGCCGACCACGAACTTGCCGGTGGGGTTGACCAGGAATTTGGTGCGATCGGTCAGCAGGCCCGGGGCGAACACCGGGCGGATGATGTGCTCGATGGCGGCCTCGCGGATGTCGGCCTGGGAAATGTCGGGGTGATGCTGCGTGGACAGCACCACGGTGTCGACTTCGGCCGGCTTGCCGTCCAGGTAGCGGAACGTGACCTGGGATTTGGCATCCGGGCGCAGCCAGGGCAGGCGGCCGTCCTTGCGCAGTTCGGCCTGGCGCTGCACGATACGGTGGGCGTACCAGATCGGTGCCGGCATCAGATCCGGAGTTTCGTCGCAGGCATAGCCGAACATCAGCCCCTGGTCGCCGGCGCCCTGGTTCAGGATTTCTTCGGGGGTGCGGTCCACGCCCTGCGCGATGTCGGGCGACTGCTTGTCATAGGCGACCAGCACCGCGCAACCCTTGTAGTCGATGCCGTATTCCGTGTTGTCGTAGCCGATGCGGCGGATCGTGTCGCGCGCGACCTGGATGTAGTCCACATTGGCGCGCGAGGTGATTTCGCCGGCCAGCACGACCAGACCGGTGTTGCACAGGGTTTCGGCCGCCACGCGCGAATTGGGATCCTGTTCGAGCAAAGCGTCGAGGATGGCGTCGGAGATCTGGTCGGCGACCTTGTCGGGATGGCCTTCGGAAACGGATTCCGAGGTAAAGAGAAAATCGTTGTTTGCCACAGCGATACGTCCTGTATAAGCACCGGACCGACCGGTGCGAGGTTGAACGAAACGCGTTGCACCTCTGGATGTATCGGGGCGCGACGCTTTAGCGGTTTAAACCACGCCGTTGCCGGGGTGGGGATCGCTCCGCAAGTTGTCGGGTTAACTCAGCGATCGCTGGAATTTTAAGCGAAAATAGCCTTCGCCTGCTGAAACCTTTTTGACCAACAGGGACATTTCACCGCGCATGTTGTTGTTTATCGTCCGTTTGCTGGCCTGTCTGCCGCTTTCCTGGCTTCAATCGCTGGGACGGTTGATTGGCTTGATCGTCTATGCCTTTCCGGGCCGCTATCGCCGCCGCCTGCGCGCCAATGCGCGCCGCGCAGGCTATGACAGTCCGGCCTTCGCACGCCGCGCCGCCGCCGAATCCGGCGCCATGATCCTGGAGATCCCCAAAGTCTGGTGGCGCACCTCGCAATGTCTGGCGATCACCCGCGGCGACCAGGAAGCCATCGTCCAGGATGCATTGGCCGAAGGGCGCGGGGTGCTGTACCTGACCCCACACCTGGGGTGCTTCGAGATCACGGCCCGCCATCTGACCCAGTATGGCCCGCTGACCGTGATGTTCCGGCCCTCGCGCAGCCGCCATCTGGACCCCATCGTCGAGTCCGCCCGCGACATGCGCAACCTGCGCGCCGTGCCGGCCAACCGTCACGGTGTGCGCGAGTTCGTGCGCGCCCTGAAGCGCGGCGAGGCCGTGGGCATGCTGCCGGACCAGGTGCCGCGCGAAGGCGACGGGCTGTGGCTGCCCTTTTTCGGCGAATATGCGCTGACGATGACCCTGGCGGCCCGGCTGGCGCTGCAGACGGGCGTGGCGGTCATCCTGACCGCCGGAGAACGCCTGCCGCACGGACACGGCTGGCGCATGCACTACCTGCGTCTGCCCGAGCCCCTGCCGGACACCCCCGAAGCCCTGGCCCTGACCATCAATCAGGCCATGGAAACCTTGATCCGTCGCTTTCCGGAACAATACCTGTGGAGCTACAACCGCTACAAACGGCCGAACGATGCACCACCGCACCCGGATGAGGCTCATGGCTTTCGATAAAAAACCCTTGCTGCGGGCCGTGCTGGGCTATTTCGGCCGCTGCCCCACCCGCACCCGTCTGCGCTGGGGGCGCGCGCTGGGCTGGCTGGTGCCGCGCCTGCTGAAGTCCCGCGCCCACGTCGTCCGGGTGAATCTGGCGCACTGCTTCCCGGACCTGAATCAGGTCGAACGGGACGCCATGGCGCGCCGGCACTTCCATCTGCTGGCCCAGTCCTTCATCGATCGCGGCCTGTGCTGGTTCGGCGACCGGCAGCGCATCCTGGATACCATCGAGCTGCAAGGCGAACATCATCTGCAGGCCCTGCTGGACCAGGGGCGGCGCATCCTGTTGTTCGCGCCGCACTTCATCGGTCTGGATGCCGCAGCCACCCGCCTGACCCTGTTCCTGAAGGAATCCGCGACGATCTATACCCGGCAAAGCGACGCCGATGTCGACGAGATCGTCCGCCTGGGGCGCGGGCGCTTCAATCAGGTGCACCTGATCAGCCGCCACGACGGCGTGCGCGGCATGATCCGTTTGCTGCGTCGCAGCATTCCGGTGTATTACCTGCCCGACATGGACTTCGGCCGGCACGGCAGCGCCTTCATCCCGTTTTTCGGCGTGCCGGCCGCCACCCTGCTGTCGGCCGCCCAGATCGCGTCATCGCAGGATGCCGTCGTGGTGCCGATCATCAGCCGCCTGGATCCCGATACCGGCCGCTACCAGGTCACCGTGCATCCGCCCGTCGATCATTTCCCGGGGAACGACACCCCCGAAGCCGCCACCGCCCGTCTGAACGCGTTCATCGAAGACAATGTCCGCCCCGACCCCGCCCAATATTATTGGGTCCACCGGCGCTTCAAGACGCGCCCCGAAGGCGAAGCCGGCTTTTACTGAGACTTTTGCGGGATAATGCCTCGATGATCTGGAACTTCACCAAAATGCATGGCGCCGGCAACGACTTCGTCGTCCTGGACGGCGTACGCCAGTCCATCCAGCTGACCCCCGAACGCGCCCGCGCCCTGGCCGACCGTCATTTCGGCATCGGCGCCGACCAGGTGCTGCTGGTCGAAGATCCCCTGGACCCCGAAGCGGATTTCCGCTACCGGATCTTCAACGCCGATGGCAGCGAAGTCGAACACTGCGGCAACGGCGCACGCTGCTTCGTGCGTTTCGTCCATGAACAGGGACTGTCGAAGCGCAACCCGCTGCGCGCCGAGATCGCCACAGGGCTCATCGTATTGCACGAATCCGACGACGGCCTGGTCACGGTGGACATGGGGCACACCTGGTTCACGCCCGACCGCCTGGCCTTCGACGCCACCGGTCTGGCGACCCGGCCCGACGGCGGCGACACGCTATACGGCCTGGACCTGCCCGGCGAGGCATCCGAGATCTGGTGTTCCCTGGTGGCCATCTCGAACCCTCATGCCGTCGTGCTGGTGGACGATACGGAAGTCTATCCCGTCGGCCGCATCGGCCCGGCCATCGAAAGCCATCGGCGCTTTGCGCAGCGCGTCAATGCCGGGTTCATGCAGGTCGTGGACCGGCACCACATCCGCCTGCGGGTCTACGAACGCGGCGCGGGCGAAACCCTGGCCTGCGGGACGGGCGCCTGCGCGGCCGCCGTCGCCGGGATCCGGCGGGGTCTGCTGGACAGCCCTGTGCGCGTCGATACCCACGGTGGTACGCTGCAGATCGAATGGAACGGCCAGACCCTGCGGATGCAGGGCACGGCCACCACGGTTTTTCAAGGCCAGGTCGATATCGATGCCCTGGTCGCCTCCCGCTGACGGAACGCCGACATGACACAGGAAGCCCTGACCGCCCAGGAAGTGGCGGATTACCTGAGCCAGAACCCCCGGTTCTTCGAGGACCACGCCGACGTCTTCTCGACGCTCAGCGTGCCGCACCCGCACCAGGCCCGCGCGATTTCGTTGGGCGAACGTCAGGTCATGACGCTGCGCGGCCGGGTCAAAGAACACGAACAGCGCCTGATGCAGCTGCTGCAAAATGCCGGCGGCAACGAACGCATCAACCACGCACTGATGCAATGGTGCGCCCGGATGCTGTCCGAACCGGACGCGCTGCAAATCCCGGCCCACATCATCCGCAGCCTGGCCGATCAGTTCGACCTGAACGCCATCGCCCTGCGGATCTGGGATCTGCCCGCCCTGCGGGACAGCGAATTCGCGCAGGACGTCACCCCCGAAATCCGCCGCTACACCGCTGAACTTCCCCGCCCCTACTGCGGTCCGCTGAAGGGTCAGGAAGCCGCCGCCTGGCTGGCTTCCGAGCCCACATCGCTTGCCATCCTGCCGCTGCGCACCCTCACCGGAAAGGACCCCATCGGCCTGCTGGTGCTGGGGGCCGACGATCCCAAACGCTTCACCCCCGACATAGGCACGGCATTCCTGGAACTGATCGCATCCCTGGCCGGCGCAGCGCTGGGCCGGCTGGCGGCGCCGGCCCCGGAAGCCGCCTGACGGCGCCCTGGCGGCCCGTTCCGGATCCACGCAAGCCCGGGGCCTGATCGCCAATCGACCGGATGGAATCCATCGCCATGTCAACAGAAGACGCGCAGCGGATCGAATCCTGGCTCGACGAGCTTGGCGCCCAGCAGCGCTACTCGCCGCACACGATCGCGGCCTACCGGCGTGACCTGAGCGCCCTGCGGCAATGCTTTCCCGACCAGGATCTGGACGCGATAAGTGAAGCGCACATCCGCCAGGCGCTGGGGCGCCTGCATGCGCAGGGTCATCAGCCCCGCAGCCTGGCCCGAACCCTCTCCGCCTGGCGTGCCTATTTCGAATGGCGGGCCCCCGCCGCGGGCCTGACCTGCAATCCGGCCCATGGGGTGCGCGCCCCGCGCATCCCGCGCAGCCTGCCCAAAGCGCTATCCGTCGATCAAGCCCAGGCACTGCTGGACCGCTCGCAATTGCCGCCTGCCGATAGCCCCATCGAAAAGCGCGACATGGCCATGTTCGAGATTCTGTATTCCGGCGGACTGCGGCTATCCGAACTGGTCGGCCTGGACTGGCAGCCCCTGCGCGAATCCGGCTACGCCTCGCACAGCTGGATCCAGCTGGACGAACAGGAAGCCATCGTCCAGGGCAAGGGACGCAAGACCCGGGCCGTCCCGCTGGGGCGTCATGCGGCGCAGGCCATCCGGGACTGGCTGGCCGTGCGCAGCCAGCTGCTGCCCCCCGAGCCAGACCCCGACACCCGCGCCGCCCTGTTCCTGGGTGCTCGGGGCCGGCGCGTCAGCCCGCGCGTGGTGCAGCTGCAGTTGCAGGCCCTGGCGCAGCGCGTCGGCCTGCAACTGCACGTGCATCCGCACAGCCTGCGGCACAGCTTTGCCAGTCACCTGCTGCAATCGTCGCAGGACCTGCGCGCCGTGCAGGAACTGCTGGGGCATGCCAACATCGCCACCACCCAGATCTATACGCGGCTGGATTTCCAGCACCTGGCGGCCAGCTACGACCAGGCGCACCCGCGGGCAAGGCGGAAGTCGAAAGATTAATGTCCGGATGCCGTGAAGGCCTTCATCAACTGCTGCGTGTTCCAGCGGAACATCCCCAGATAAGTCGAAGCCTCGTGCCCCGGCCGATCCAGCGTATCGGCATACAGCGTTCCACCCATCGTCACGCCGGCTTCCTGGGCAAGCTGCTCCAGCGCCCGGGAATTGCCTCCCTGTTCCAAAAATAGCGCCCGAACGTGATCGGCGCGAATCCGCTTGAGCAAGTCGGCCATGGCGCGAGCGGATGGTTCCGCCTCGCTGGACAAGCCCACCAGCGACAGGATACGGATGCCATAGGCGGCGCCGAGGTACCCGAACGCGTCATGGGACGTCGCCAGCGCGCGCCGATCCTCGGGGATCGCGGCCAGCTGCTGACGCCATTGCGCATCGGCCTGACGCAGCTTCTGGACATAGGCATCGGCCCGGGCCAGATAGGCCGACTCATGGGTGGGATCGGCCTGCGCCAGGCCCTGGGCGATGTTCCGCACATACTGCACGCCATTGGCCAGGTCCTGCCAGGCATGCGGATCGACCGTGCCTGGCGCGGCATCCTCGCTTTCACCCGCCCCGACCAGCCTGGTCTTCACCCCATGGGATGCCACGATTTCCCGCCCCTTGAAGTCGGAGGCTTCCAGCAAACGCGGCATCCAGGCTTCCAGCCCAAGGCCATTGAGCACCAGCACCTGAGCCGCGCCCAGGGCGCGCGCATCGCGCGGACTGGGCTCGAACGTATGCGCCTCACGCATCGGCCCGATCAGGACATCCAGGTGGATGTCGTCGCCGCCGACCTCGCGCGTCATGTCCCCCAGGATGGAGAACGAGGCCACCACGCGCAACCGGTCTTCGCGACCCGCCGCCGGCACCGCGCCACTGGCTGCCGCCTGGGCGAAAGCCGCCGACTGCAGCGCCAGCCACAGGCACAGACCGATACCCGCCCACAGACCCGCCCGCCTAACCCGAAAACCATCCGACATGCTTCATTCCTCTATGGATTGCAACAAGCGGGCGCGCCGCGCCCGCGCCTGACGCGCCGTTTGCAACAGCCCGCCATAAGGCCCGAAACCGACCGACAGGAAATGCGCCACCCCCGCGGCCAGGATGATGGCGGGCGACGCCGCCACATCCGCGTAATAGGACACCAACAGGCCGGCGTAAGAGGCGCATGCCCCCAGCACGGCGGCCAACACCATCTGGGCGCCCACCGAACGCACCCAGAACCGCGCCGCCGTGGCGGGCAGCATCATGATCCCCACCACCATCAGTGTGCCCAGCACCTGGAAGCCCGCCACCAGATTCAGGACCAGCAGCAGCAGGAACCCCATGTGAGCCCAGGCCCCCGCGCGCCCCTCGGTTCTCAGGAACAGAGGATCCAGGCACTCGGTGACCAGCACCCGGAACATCCCGGCCAGCGCCAGCAACGTGATGCTTGCGACCGCCGCCACCAGCAGCAGCGCCGCTTCGCTCAGGCCCAGCACCGTGCCAAACAGCACATGGATCAGATCCAGATTGGTGCCCTTCAGGGAAACCAGCAGCACGCCCAGCCCCAGGGAAACCAGATAGAACGCGGCAAAACTGGCGTCTTCACGCAGGGGAGTCAGGCGCGCGACCATCCCTGCCAGCAAGGCCACGACGACTCCGGTCACCAGCCCGCCCACCGTCATGGCTGTCATGGACAGCCCGGCCGTCAGGAACCCGACCGCCACCCCGGGCAGGATGGCATGCGCCATGGCATCGCCCATCAGACTCAGGCGCCGCAGCACCAGAAACACGCCCAGCGGCCCCGCCGCGAAAGCCAGCGCCCAGGATCCCGCCAGGGCGCGGCGCATGAAACCGAACTCGATGAACGGCTGCACCAGCACATCCCACAGATGGATCACGACAGCCCCCCGGCGCACAAATGACGGGCCAGATGCAGATTGGCATGACTGAGCACCCGGTCAGTGGGCCCCCAGTCCACGACCTGCCCCGCCAGCAGCAGCGCCTGCGGAAAATGGGCCCGCACCATGTCCAGATCGTGCAGCACGGCGATCACGGTGCGCCCTTCCTCGTGCCACTGATGCAGCAGCGCCAGCAGATCCTCGGTTGTCGCCCGGTCCACCGCCGCGAACGGCTCGTCCAGCAAGATCACCCGGGCATCCCGCAGCATCAGCCTGGCAAACAGCGCCCGCTGCAATTGGCCGCCCGAGAGCGTATTGACCGACTGATGGCCGAACCCCGCCAGGCCCACGGCCTGCAGGACCGCCTCGACCCGGTCGCGCCCCTCCGTGTCCAGCCCACGCCAGGCGCCCATCCGGTGCCAGGCCCCCAGGGCCACCAGGTCGAAGGTGCTGATCGGAAAATCGAGGTCGAGTTCGGCGGACTGCGGCAGACAGGCCAGGCTGCGCGCCAGCGCCGGGTCGATCCGGATGTGCCCGCGAGCGGGACTCAGGCGCCCCGTCAGTGCCTTGATCAAGGTCGACTTGCCCGCCCCGTTGGGGCCCACCAGCGCTGTGAGAGTCCCGCTGGCAAACGTGCCACAGGCATCGCGCACCGCGATCCGGTCGCGCCATCCCAGCCAGACCTGCTGCAGTTCGATGGCCGGCATGACGGCAAGGTCGGCATCCCGAGCGGCTTGAGCCGCCTGCGGGAGACCGTCCGCGGAAATGCCGTGGACGGAGCACGTGGCCGCCACGCTTTGGCTCACCACCATTGCAACGCCCATCCCGTCAGCAGCCACAGCAGCAGGATGGCCCAGGCCACACGCCGCATGCGGCTGGCCGCCGACAACAGCAAGGAAGATCCCCGATAGTGATCAGGGCGTGAAAATGGGGAAAATCGCGGCATGATGAGCGCTGCAGGCAGGGTGATTTCCGGGAATACGGATTCAACGTTCGTTATGTTATAACATAACCATCATGAACAAGAAGGCTCATTCCCATTCCGGTTCTGCCATCGACCAGCGTCTGCACACGGCCGAACGGCTCTGCGAACAACACGGTTCCCGGCTGACGCCGCTGCGCCGCCTGGTGCTGGCGACTCTGCTGCGGCACCCGGGCAGCATGAAGGCATACGAACTGCTCGACGCGCTGCGGGCGGCGCAGCCTGGCGCGGCGCCACCCACGGTGTACCGCGCACTGGATTTCCTGACCGAACAGGGCCTAATCCATCGCCTGGATGCGGTCAACGCCTGGAGCGCCTGCACAGACGCGGGCGGCGACCCCCATGATCTGCTGATCGTGTGCACCCGCTGCGGCACTGTCGCCGAACTCAGCGACCCCGCGCTCAGCCAGCGGCTGGCGGATTGCGTCGCACAGGCCGGTTTCGTCCTGGACGGTCACGAAACCGAACTGCGCGCCGTCTGCACACGCTGCCAGCAGGCAGGTTTGCCCTAAACCCGGGCCTATGATGTAATCGCATGCTGATCGCCTAAGCCCCTTGACAAGGACTACGGCTGCGGAAACGAATTCTGGCGGCCGACATCACGGGGATGGCGTATCGCACTGAGGTCCACCATGAACGCTGCCAATTCTGCCCGCTCCACCGATTCCATGATCCCCGTTACCGTGCTGACCGGTTTTCTAGGGGCGGGCAAAACCACGCTGCTGCGCCGCATCCTGACGGAATTCCACGGCCAGCGCATCGCCGTCATCGAAAATGAATTCGGCGAAGAAAACATCGACAACGACCTGCTGGTGCAGGACAGCGACGAGCAGGTCATCGAACTGAGCAACGGCTGCGTCTGCTGCACGGTGCGCGGCGACCTGATCCGCACCCTGAACGACCTGGCGACCCGCCGCGACGATGGCGCGGTGCGTTTCGATCGCGTCATCATCGAAACCACCGGCATGGCCAATCCGGGGCCGGTGTGCCAGACCTTCTTCATGGACGACGACATCGCCGAGACCTACCGGCTCGACGCCGTCATCACGGTGGTGGATGCCAAACACGGCATGGCCACGCTGGATCGCCAGGAAGAGGCCCAGCGCCAGGTGGGGTTTGCCGACCGTATCCTGGTTTCTAAAAAGGACCTGGTCAACGAGGCCGACTACGAGGCACTGCGCGCCCGCCTGGTGCGCATCAACCCGCGCGCTTCGATCACACCGGCGCACTTCGGCGAAACCGACCTGACGACCCTGCTGGACGTCAGCGGCTTCGACCTGGACACGATCCTGGATATCGATCCGGAATTCCTGGCCGAGGAAGAGGCCCACGATCACGACCACGGTCATGACCATGATCACCACGATCACGACCATGATGACGAGGACGGCCACCACGCCTGCGGCCCCGCCTGCGGGCACGATCACCACCACGCGCACCACAGCGACGACATCGGTGCCTTTGTCTTCCGCTCCAACCGGGCGTTCGACCCGGAACGGCTGGAAGACTTCCTGGGCGGCATCGTTCAGGTCTACGGCCCCGACCTGCTGCGCTACAAGGGCATCCTGTATATCAAGGGCATCAACCGTCGCATGCTGTTCCAGGGCGTGCACATGATGATGGGCGCCGAACCCGGCAAACCCTGGAAAGCCAGTGAAAAACCGAATACCCGGCTGGTATTCATCGGCCGTAAACTGCCTCAGGACATCTTCACTCAGGGGCTCGAACAATGCTTGGCCTGACCACCCGCCCCGCGCTGCCCCGCTGTATTTTCGGGATGCGGACGACAGGCCCCGGCACATAATCTGGAAGGACACAACATGGCTAGCAAATCCGGCACCAAAACCCCTGCCAAGCTTCTGACCGAAAAAGAACTGTTGGCGATGCCCGAACAGGACTACATGAACGAAGCACAGCTGGCGTTCTTTCGCGATCGTCTGCATCAGCTCGAACATGAAATCCTGACCAACGCGGGCGCCACCACCGAAAACCTGCGTGAAACGCAGTACGTGCCCGATCCGGCCGACCGCGCCACCATCGAAGAGGAACACGCACTGGAATTGCGCACGCGCGACCGCGAACGCAAGCTGCTGAAGAAAGTCCAGCAGTCCATTGCCCGCATCGATTCAGGCGAATATGGCTGGTGCGAGGAAACCGGCGAACCCATCGGCATCGCCCGCCTGCTGGCACGCCCCACGGCCACCCTGTCCCTCGAGGCACAGGAACGCCGCGAAATGCGGCAAAAGCTCTACGGCGACTGATCAGGGCTTCCCCCTTGCCGCGTACCGCCGCCACGCGGCCCGCCAGACCCTTGTCACCCCCCTGTCGACAAGGGTCGCTCTTCGCCCGCGCGCCGGATCGCACTTGAACTTTCCGCTCGCCACCCCCATGTGAATGTTCTGACTCAAGAGAGCACCATGGAACAATTTCACGCCACCACCATCGTCTGCGTCCGGCGCGGCAACGAAGTCGCCCTGGGTGGAGACGGCCAGGTCACCCTGGGAAACATCGTCATCAAGGGCACCGCCCGCAAGATCCGCCGCCTGTACCATGACAAGGTGCTGGCGGGCTTTGCCGGGGCGACGGCCGACGCCTTCACCCTGCAGGAACGCTTCGAATCGAAACTGGAAAAATACCAGGGCCACCTGATGCGCGCCGCGGTCGAACTGACCCGGGACTGGCGCACCGACCGGGTGCTGCGCCGCCTGGAAGCCATGCTGATCGTGGCGGACCAGGAACACACCTTGATCCTCACGGGCAGCGGCGACGTTCTGGAACCCGAACACGGCATCGCAGCCATCGGATCCGGGGGCGCCTATGCGCAATCGGCTGCCCGCGCCCTGCTGGATTCCACCGACATGACCCCCACGGAAATCGTCAAGAAATCCCTGGAAATCGCCGGAGACCTGTGCATCTACACCAACCAGAACCACGTTGTCGAAACACTATAGGCCCGCCATGTCCGCCACCACCATGACCCCAAAAGAAATCGTCTCGGAACTGGACAAGAACATCGTCGGCCAGGAAAAGGCAAAGCGTTCCGTCGCCGTCGCGCTGCGCAACCGCTGGCGCCGCCAGCAGGTGGCCGAGCCGCTGCGCCACGAAATCGTCCCGAAGAACATCCTGATGATCGGCCCCACCGGCGTGGGCAAAACTGAAATTGCCCGCCGCCTGGCACGCCTGGCCAACGCGCCCTTCATCAAGATCGAAGCCACCAAATTCACCGAAGTGGGCTACGTCGGCCGCGACGTGGACACCATCGTGCGCGATCTGGTGGACGTGGCCGTCAAGCAGACCCGCGAAACCGAAATGCGCCGCGTGCGCGCCCAGGCCGAGGACGCCGCCGAGGACCGCATCCTGGACGCCCTGCTGCCGCCGCCGCGCAACGCCCATGGCGAGCCCGAGCGCGAGGAAAACAACACCCGCCAGGTGTTCCGCAAGCGCCTGCGCGAAGGCAAGCTGGACGACACGATGATCGACATCGAGGTCGCCCAGACCCCGGCGCACATGGAAATCATGGCGCCCCCGGGCATGGAGGAAATGACCGAGCAGCTGCGCGGCATGTTCGCCGGCCTGTCCCAGGGCAAGACCAAATCGCGCAAGATCACGGTCAAGGAAGCCTTCCGGCTGCTGACCGAGGAAGAAGCCGGCCGCCGCGTCAACGAGGAAGAAATCCGCACCCGGGCTGTCACGCTGGCCGAACAGCAAGGCATCGTCTTCCTGGATGAGATCGACAAGATCGCCGCCCGCCAGGAAACCGGCGGGGCGGATGTCTCGCGCCAGGGGGTGCAACGCGATCTGCTGCCGCTGGTCGAGGGCACCAGCGTCAACACCAAATACGGCATGGTGCACACCGACCACATCCTGTTCATCGCCTCGGGGGCCTTCCATCTGTCGCGTCCGTCGGACCTGATCCCGGAATTGCAGGGGCGCTTTCCCATCCGCGTCGAACTCGATTCCCTGACCGCCGAGGACTTCGTGCGCATCCTGAGCGCCACCGACGCGTCGCTGACCAAGCAGTACAGCGCCCTCATGGCCACGGAAGACGTCACGCTGGATTTCACCGAGGACGGCATCCGCCGCCTGGCGGAACTGGCCTTCGAGGTCAACGAACGCACCGAGAACATCGGCGCGCGCCGCCTGTATACCGTCATGGAAAAGCTGCTGGAGGACCTGTCCTTCGAGGCGGCCAGCCCGGGCGCCGATACCGTGGTGATCGACGCCGCCTACGTGAATGGCAAACTGTCCGAGGCCGCGGGCAATCAGGATCTGGCCCGCTACGTGCTGTAAACAACAGGGCCCCGCGCTTCGGCCGGGGCCCTTCGCGGTCCTGTGCCCCGCCCTCCGGGCGGATTCACGACACGATCAGTCTTTTTTCAGTTCAGTCAATCGATACTGGCCGCCAGTCCGTTCGGCTGTGAAATCCACCCGGTCCCCGACCGCGATCCCCTTCAGCAGCGCGGGGGCGACGTGGTACACCAACGTCATGGCCGGTAGATCCAGTTTGCCGATGGCGCCATGGCGGATCGCGATCTTGCCGGCTGCCGCGTCGATGCGCACGACCTGGCCAGTGGCCTGAGCCTGGACCGGCTGGGCCTGCGCCACCTGGACGGGCAGCGCCGCCGCCAGGACCGGCAACACCAGCCATCCCCCATGCCAGGACCGGGACAACGCCACCCGCAACGCGGCGGCAGGGTGACGACTGAACGGGTAAGAAAAACGCATGGGCTACACTCCTGGCTAGTTCCAGCATACCGCGAAACAGAGCACACCTTGCCCACTTCCATTCCCGGCTATCTCCTGCGGCCCGCCACCGAATCCGACATCCCGGCCATCCACAGCCTGATGGTCGAAATGGCCACCTTCGAGAAGCTGACCGACATCTTCAAGGCGACCCATGACAGCCTGCGCGCCAGCTTCTTTGGCGACGAGCCGGCCGCGCGCTGCCTGGTCATCACGACCGAGGAAGCCCCCGGCACCGCCATCGCCTACATCATGTGGTTTCACAACTATTCCAGCTTCCTGGACCGTCGCGGGCTGTACCTGGAAGACGTCTATATTTCGCCCGACCATCGCGGACGCGGCCTGGGCGGCTGGGTGCTCAAGCACCTGGCAGCGCTGGCGATCGAGCTGGGCTGCGGGCGCTTCGAGTGGGTCGTGCTGGACTGGAACCAGAACGCCATCGATTTCTACAAGCACCATGGCGGCGAGATCCTGGACGACTGGCGCGTGGTGCGCGTCACGGGCGAAGCCCTGCAGCGCCTGGCCACGCAGGACTGAACGCCAGACGCATCCAAGGAGATCATCATGTCGATTCGCGTTTCCATCGTATCCACCCGCACCGGGGACGACGGCACCACCGGCCTGGGCGACAAAACCCGGGTACCGAAGGACGCCCCGCGCATCACCGCCCTGGGTAACGTCGATGAGCTGAACAGCGCCATCGGTGTCTGGCGCACGCACGATCTGCCCGAAGATGTGGACACCCTGCTGAGCCGCATCCAGAATGACCTGTTCGACCTTGGCGGCGAACTGTGCATCCCAGGCTGGACCGCACTGAACGACGCACACATCCTGCGCCTGGACGAAGCCCTGGCGCACTACAACGCGGGGCTGGGCCCGCTGCAGGAGTTCATCCTGCCAGGCGGCTGCCCGGCAGCGGCCCAGGCCCACATGGCCCGCACCATCGCCCGCCGCGCGGAGCGGTCCGTCGTCACCCTGGCCCACACAGAGTCCGTCAACCCGCCAGTCCTGCACTACCTGAACCGGCTATCGGACCTGTGCTTCGTGCTGGCCCGCCACCTGAATCGCGAATCCAAAGCCCCCGACGTTTTATGGATGAGGCAGGACACGAAATAGCCCCAATGGACTATTTCGTACCTGCCGAATCGGAGCGCCTTGCAAGGCGCGACGTGGAGGGCTGCTTCATATTTTCCGCTGTTGCCAGGCCAGGAATTCAGCCCGCCGCAGCCGATACCGCACAATGCTGCCCTCGTGCAGATGGCTCAGGGCATCGCCCAGCATGTCCGCAAACACAGCCTGATCCTGAGGGGGTGCATACTGGACGGCCAGCTTTTCCAGAACCGATGGAACAGGATCCTGCAGGCATCGGACGACATCCTGCACGGCCTGAATCAACGATTCCCGGTATTTGATCTTGATCGGGTCTGGGGCCACCATCCCCTGAGTGATCGCCAGATACCGCTGACAGGAACGTTCGTAAGCCCAGACAAACACGTCTCGCAATAGCGCAGGCTGGTTGAGTTCGTACACGCCCAGCGTCCCATTGATGTAGGCGCGATCCGGCACATCGATGAAGGACAAGGGGCACAAGTTATTACGGATCAGCGGGATATTGGCCCCTACACGCGACACGCGTTTATTGACATCGTCAAAAGGCTGCAGATATGGCAGCTGCACCATCAGAAAGAACGCCTGTTCGAACGGATCCGGCACGGCAGCCGCCTTGGCCAACAGCAAAGTAAAGCATTCCTGAATCACCTGCGGGAACGCCAGAGGATGAAAGACCGTGCCGGAAATATCCACCGGACGCCGGCGCAGACGCCCGCATGAATCGGGATCGGCCAGCAGTTCCTGCGACAGAACTGCATGAAGATTCTGAAACGTGAAGGAATCAAACCCAATGTCATCGGCTGACTCGACCAACATTTCGATTGCAGCCTTGTGATTCAGGATCATCTGGGTCTCGAAGGCATCCTTGCCTTGCGCAACCTGGCCTAGTTCGATCAGATTCTGCGTATCCAGGCGGCTATAGGTATTGCCCTCGAGACGGGAAGAGGCCCATGATAGGTCCACCAGCAGGCGCGCCAGAATATCGCGGGCATAGGTGCCGGCCGGACGCTGGTCCGCCGGGGTCCGGCCGATGGCGTGCAGCTGGCGCCGCAGCGATTCTGGCAAATAAAAGGTGACCCCAGGTTGATACTGATCCAGGAATTCCCGCCGATAACCGACAGGGCGGCGTCGGACCAGAGGCAAGCTGATCCGATCCCGGATAGCCTGTCCATCGGGCGATACCGGGATATAAGATTCATCTGACGGCTCTTCCAGCGACAACCAACTGTTGGGGCCGACTGCGGGAAACTGGATGGCCATACCTGACATGGGCGCCACAGAAACTGGCCTATACACCAGCGCGATGCTTTCGCCCTCGGTTTTCAGCTGCTGATCGTGCACGAGCTTTTGCAGGCGACGCTGCAGCGTTCGGCGATGGGGAGCGGCACCAAGCCGCCGCACGAGCGCCGCCTCGATGGCGGCAATGCCAATCCCCTGCGGGTGACCGGCAACGATATCCACGATAGACTGGAGTTCCGCAACCGACATGACCTGAGCCCCTGACTGATCTTCTGGATGGACTGATATTGTCTTTGATGTCGTTCTGGCACGTCAATTGAACGACATTGCACGACAATTATATGTCGCCCCCTGTCCTTCGTATAGATCAATTGCGCGACCGTCGTTCCGACAAGGTCACCGATCATCCCCCGAATGGATCTGGAGCGCCTCCAGAAACCGGGACACCATGTTGTAGGCGGCGATCGTGGCTGTCAGTTCGACTAGGTCCGGTTCGGAGAAATGCGGCCGCAATGCGTCGAACACCGCGTCGGGCACCTGCACCGACCGCGTCATGACATCCGCGTAGGCCAATGTCGCGGATTGCCGCGCATCGAACAGGCCTTCGGGCAGCGCCTCGGATGCCAGCGCATCCAGCTGGCCCTGCCGCAGCCCTTCGGCCAGCGCGATCGGCGCATGCTGATCGGCCTCGTAGGGAGCATGGTTCAAGTGGGCGATGCGCATGATCACCAGTTCTCTCAAGGCGCCGTCCAGTCCCGATTTTTGGCGGATCGCCGTCAGATAGGTCAGCCAGCCTTCCGCCACAGAGGGGCTGTGCAACAGCATCTGATACAGATGCAGCACGCTGCCGCGCTCGGCGATGATGCGTTGCGCCAGGGCCGCCGCAGGGCCATGATTCAGGTTTGCGTAATCGATTCGGGCCATCGATGGTCTCCGTGGTGTGGCCACGCGGCGAACAGGGAAATTCCCTGGCCGCGCACGGCGTGTTTCAGCGTATGCTGGGGCTTCCGGTGGGATACATGGATCATGGGCAGCCCCTCGGGCCTGAGGGATTCAAGTATGAAAACCGGTAAGCTCAACGGACGTTTCTTGTATCATATATCATGAAACATTCGAATCAAATTCTGATCGACATTTTCTCAGGTCTCTGCCATGTCCGCCCCACACTCCCCGGACGAACTGATCCAGTTCATCCAGTCGCAGTATGCCGACCTCAGCCCGCAGTTCCAGGCAGGGGCGCGTTATCTGATCGACCATCCTGCCCAGGTCTCGACCTTGTCGGCGCGCAAAGTCGCCACACTGGCCGGCGTACAGCCCGCCACCTTGGTCCGTCTGGCCCAGCACCTGGGCTACGCCGGGTGGGAAGCCTTGAAATCCGTCTTCACCCGCGCGCTGCAACAACACCCCGGTAGTTATGCCGCACGCGCCCAGTCGCTGATCGACAGTTCGGAACCGGCCCAGACCGCCTGGCTGAATGCCGCACAGCAGCAATCCCGCAATCTGATGGCCCTCGAACCCGCCAACCGGAGTGCGCTGGACAGCGCCGTCACTCAGCTGCTGGGGGCCAGCCGCATCGTCATTGCCGGCTTCCGCTCATCCTACCCACCCGCCTTCAGCCTGTGCTATCTGTGCAGCTTGTTCCGCCCGGATGTCCATCTGCTGCACAACGCGGGCGGCACCATGAGCCTGGACCTGCACCACCTGCAAGCCACAGACGCGGTTGTCCTGATCAGCTACACACCCTATTCTCGCGAAATCATCCAGGTAGCCGAAGCGGCCCACGCCCAGGGCTGCGCCGTGCTGGCCCTGTGCGACAGCCAAGTCGCGCCCATCGCGCTGCGCGCCGACCACATCCTGACCTTTCCGACGCAGGGGCATTCCTTCTTTCCGTCAACGGTCGCGGTGCAGTCCCTGGTCGAGATGCTGGCGCAGCAACTCCTGGTCCGCAGCGGCGAACGGGCCATCGCCGAGCTGTCGCGCACCGAAGCCAGCCTGCAGGCAACCGGCGCCTACGCCTGAGACTCTGATGACAACCACCACATCCCCCTTATCCTGGCTGGACGCGCATGGGTCGCACCACGAAATCGGCTTGGCCCTGGGGCGCTGGGGCGCCGATGCCTGCCGGCGCCACCTGATCCATTCCCAGGCATGGGCCCAGGTCATGGAATATCGCCACCACCCCGGGATCCCGGCCTTGCGGGCGCTGCTGCACCACAGCTTCCCCTGGGTCGAACACGAGCTTGCCGGCCTGGCCGATGGTCTGGGGCTGGCCCATGAGGACGTATTTCTCTGGAACTGCCGAGGCGATCTCTGGGCGCATGCACCGGATGGTTGCACCACCGTGCTGGCCCCCCAAAGGCTCAGTCACAACGAAGACGGCGACCCGGGCTTCACGGGGGCCTGCGGGCTGGCCAGGGTCCGGCCTATCGATGCGCCCGCCTTCATTTCCTTCATCTACCCGGGCTCGCTGCCCGGGCACACTTTCGCCGTCAACCACGCGGGTCTGGTCATTACGGTCAACAACATCCGGGCGCGCCGCGCCGATTTTACGGGTCTGCCGCGCATGGTGCTGACACGCGCCCTGCTGGCCACGCAGACCCCGTCACAGGCGGTTGCCCTGCTGCAATCCCACGCCCGCATGGGGGCGTTTCACCTGGGCATCGGCCAGATCGCCACCGCCTGCACCTGGAGCGTCGAATTCAGCCAGACGGCCGTTTCCGTCCAGCCGGTGCGGCAGGCTCGCCGCATCCATGCCAACCATGCCATCCACGAGGCACAACGGACACTGCCACAGGTCATCACGGCGTCGTCCGCCCATCGTCAGGCCAGGGGCGAGACCCTGCTGGCCCAGGATGCGCCCGCACTGAGCATCCTGGCGGATACCGGGGACGCGGAAGAACCCATCCTGCGGCGCTCATCCACCGACACGGATGACGAAAACACGATGGCCACGGTCGACGCGGACCTATCGGGCGACGCCGTGCGCTGGGACGTCTATGCCCCAGGCGCGCGCCACCCGCACTACCGGTTCGAGGGGTTGCACCCCTTGCAGGACTCGCGGTTTATTTCACGCGGCTGACCATGTATTCGATGGCGGCCCGCAGGGATTCGTCATCGGCCTTGGTGCCCCCACGAGCCGGCATCGCGCCCTTGCCGTTGGTGGCCACGCTGACCATTTCGTCCATGCCACGGGCAATGATCGGCGCCCATGCGTCCTTGCTGCCCAGCTTCGGGGCATTGGCGGCACCCGTGCTGTGGCAGGCAATGCATGCCGATTTGTACAGCTTTTCACCCTTTTGCAGGGTACCGGCGTCGGTCGCCATCGACAGGGCGGGAATCAGGGCCAGGCTCAGGGCCGCAATGCTCAGGGTCTTCAACATCATTATCTCCGTCATTCGGACGCTCTTTTGGGAAGGGCGCCTGCAGGTAATCGCCCCGGACGGAAAAACCCGTCCGGGCATTCAACAAAGGTTTACTTGATGGGGCTGGGTGCCACGACCTGCTTCATCAGGTCGTTGTTCCACTTGCCTTCCACCTTCACGTGACCGGCCGCCCCCAGTTCGAAGGCTTCGATCAGGTTGTGGTTCACATAGGCGTAGACGCCCGGCTGCTTGAACTTGTACAACGCCACACCGACCGAACCGCCGGGAACGAACCAGGTTTCCAGATTGCGGTCGGGCGCGTTCGCGAACTTGCCCCCATCCCAGACGTAGTCGCCGTGACCGCCGATCAGGTGCGGACGAGTGTCGCGGTTGGCCGCCGAGTGGATGAACAGCACCGTCTCGCCGACCTTCGCCGTCATCGCGTTCTTGCCGGTCAGGGCGCCGACCTTGCCGTTGAACACCACGTGCGTCGGGGTCAGCTTGCGCATGACCTCGACGGTGTCGCCGTAGCTTTCCAGCGGCGTGTCGTAGGATTTGTAGTTGCCGTTCTCATCCTTGGGAATGTACAGGTCGAATTCGCCGATGGTGTAGGCCTTGTCGTAATGCAGCTTCTTGCCGTGTCCATCGGTCAGGCCTTCGCGCGGCAGGACCATCAGGGTGCCGCTCATGCCCGACACCACGTGCCAGGCCACCATGCCTTCGGGCGCGCAGTGATAGATGAACGCCCCGGTGCGGTCGGCCTTGAAGCGCAGCACGGTCTGTTCGCCCGGCTTGATCTTGGTCAGCGCGCCGCCGCCCAGCGCCCCGGTCGCGGCGTGGAAGTCGATGTTATGTTCCAGCGTGTTCTTGCTGGAGTTGATCAGGGTCAGCTGCACGTAGTCGCCTTCGTGCACGACCATGGTCGGGCCAGGCATCGTGCCGTTGAAGGTCATCGCCTGCAGCGTCGTCCCTTTTTCCTCATCGACCACGATCTTCTTTTCTTCGATCGTCATCGTGAATTCGACAACCTTGGGCTTGGCCTTGGTGGCTTGCTCGTGGGCCATCACATTGGGGGGGGCAACCAGCATGGGGCGGATGTGCTCCAGCTGGTCGGCAGGGTCTGCGGTTGCCACGCCGCCGGCCAACAGAGACGCCAAGGCGGTGGCTGCCATACACAGACGAAATACCTTCATATACAACTCCCTGATTGATTGTGTCGTCTTCTTCGACAGTTCAATCTTGTCATGCCATGGGTTAACCCTTATTGCGATGGATCAACCTCGTTCATGCGACGTTCAGGTGTTGTCGGGATCCATTGATCTAACGCAAACTCGCGGACTGCCGTCACGCGAAGACGACAGGCCCCGGCATCCGGGTGCCCGAGCGCCCGGAAAAAACGCGTTAGTCTTCGCGGATCAGCCGGAAGCCCAGGTTGGCCGGCGGCAGGCCGATGGAACAGGCGCCGTTGCGCGGATCCCGGATGAAATCGGGCAGCGCCGCCACGTGCGATCCGGCCAGGATGCGCACACCACAGTTTTCGCGCGGCGCCAGGGGCAAGGTCCCGATGCTGTGGCGGGCAAAGCAGGTGTCGGTCCATTCCCAGACATTGCCCGCCATGTCGCTGACCCCCAGGGTATTGACCCCGAAGTGCCCGAAAGGCTGGGCCGGCTTGATCCGGCCCTCGCTACGGGTGATCTCGCGGTCGTATTCCGCCAGCCAGCGCACGGCCGGGTCATTCGGGTCCGACGGCAGCGCGCCTTCCTCGCGATAACGGTCCGCCGCGGCCCGCACCCATTCGGCATACACGGGCAATCGCCAGCGCTGCCCGGTTTCGCTGGATAGCCAGGCCGAATAGGCGGTCGCATCCGCCCAGCTGACGCCCACTGCGGGCAAGTCAGGCGACGTTGCATTCCGGAATCCCTTGTCCAGCCGCTTGCAGGCACCCGCCTGGACGCAACGGGCATAGTCGGCCTGGCTGACCTGGCGGCGCATGATGGCCCGGCCGGGTTCCACCTGCCCCTGCACGCGCGGCGCGTCCACCGGATGCCCCTGATTCAGGAATTCGCCCGCTGCCTGGTAGGTGAAGGTGCCGGCGGGAACCGGCACGACATCGATGGCGTGATCGATTGCGGCGGCAGCCGACGCCACCGAGACGATTGCCGTCAGGGCGAGGGTCAGCATGGACTGTTGTAGGGGACGGGAAATACGGCGAAGGGGTGTGTTAGGGGGCCGGGCAAACTGTGTCATCGGGAAACCTCGTGGGTACCCCTCTATTGGACCCGGAAGTGCAACCCTCTGTTTTGAGACGAATCAAGCCTTTGTGATGGATGGAGGGTCTGGGTCTGGGATGTAGCCTGCCAGAGGCGGTGCGGGGTATTTCGCGCCCCAGCCAGCGGTCCGGCCTTCGGTCGGACTTCCCGGATCTGCCTCGTACGAGCGGGCGGCGGGCAAACTCGGCCTTCGGCCTCAAACAGTGCCCGCCTTTTTCCCCGCTCTCCCTTCGTCAGCATCCGGCGCTGGCCGACTGTGCGCGAAATACCCCGCACCGCCTCCGTCAGGCAAGTGGCACCGTGATCTTATCCGCCAAAAGCCTGTCCAGGAACGCAAGCCTTTGCAGGCAGTATGTCCTTAGCAGGCGACATGCGCGAGATGAATCGCACGGACTAGCCCCCCTGAAACACCGGACACAGCCGCTATCCGAGAGAAATCGAAAGGCCGTCTCAGCCATCAGCGGTCCGGCGGGTGTGGGGGTGGGGTCTCCGGCGACCGGTCGGACGGCGCCGGATGCTGACGAAGGGAGAGCGGGAAACGAGGCGGGCACTGTTTGAGGCCGAAGGCCGAGTTTGCCCGCCGCCCGCTCGTACGAGGCAGATCCGGGAAGTCAGGCCACAGGCCGGACCGCCGTCTGGGGCGCCGGAGGCCCCGCCCCCACACCCGCAGCGCAGGCCACAAAGACCCCACAATCAGCGGAAATCCCAGCAGTCAACACAAATCGCTAGACAATCAGGCGAATCTCACCGCCCCGTGAACCGCGCCGGCCGCTTCTGGATAAACGCGTCGATCCCCTCCGACACATCGGCAGCCATCATGTTGCCCGCCATCACATCCGCCGCATAATCGTAAGCCTGTGCCAGCGGCATCCCCAGTTGCCGGTAGACCATCGCCTTACCCGTGCGCACCGCCACCGGGCTTTTCGACACAATCGCACCCACCAGCCCCGCCACCGCGCCGTCCAGTTCCGCATCCGGCACCGCATGATTGATCAGACCGCGCTCGACCGCCTGCGCCGCACCGATGAACTGCCCCGTCACCAGCATCTCGAACGCGTTTTTCAGCGAAACATTGCGCGTCAGCGCCACCGCCGGCGTCGAACAGAACAGCCCCACATTGATCCCCGACACCGCGAACCGCGCACTATCGGCCGCCACAGCCAGATCGCAAGTGGCCACCAGCTGACAGCCCGCGGCCGTCGCCGTCCCGTGGACCCGGGCAATCACCGGCACCGGACACGCCGCGATCGACTGCATCACGCGGCCACAGCGCCTGAACAGCGTCTGGTAATAATCCTGATCACCCTCGTGGCTGCGCATCTGCTTCAGGTCATGACCCGCGCAAAACGCCCGCCCTCGCGCGGCCAGCACCACCGCGCGCAGCGCCGCATCATCCCGGCAGGCGTCGAACCGTGCCTGCAAGGCATCGAGCATAGACTCGGACAAGGCATTGAATTGATCCGGGCGATTGAGCGTCAGTGTCAGCACGTCGTCGCGCCGTTCGGCGAGCACCAGCTCGTCGGCATGATCCTGCATGATGGTCTCCTCAGTGTCCGGCAGTCTCCCAGGCCGCCGCGAAATGTCGGGCCAACCGGTCGCCGACCTGAACGAGATTCGCATGGATCCCGCAGGACTGCAAATCGACGGTCTGCAACCCCGCGTAACCGCAAGGATTGATCCCCAGGAAGGGGTTCAGGTCCATGGCCACGTTCAACGCCACGCCGTGATAGGCGCAGCCGTTGCGGATCTTGACCCCCAGTGCGGCGATCTTGGCCAGCGCATCGCCCCGGGGGTTCTGCAACGCGGACTGCGGCACATAGATGCCGGGCGCGCCCGGTTTACGGCAGGCGCCGGACACGCCGGATTCCGCCAGGACATCCAGTACCGCCTGTTCCAGCAGCGTCACGAAATCCCGCACGAAGACTTTGCGGCGACGCAGATCGACCAGCGTGTAGAGCACCACCTGGCCCGGCCCGTGATAAGTCACCTGACCGCCCCGGTTGCAATGCACCACCGGGATGCCATGGGGATTCAGGATGTGCGATTCCAGGCCCGCCTGCCCCAGGGTGTAGACCGGTTCGTGCTCGACCAGCCACAGCTCGTCGGGCGTGTCGGCCTGGCGCCGTTCCGTGAAATCCTGCATCGCCTGCCAGACCGGCAGATACGGCGCGGGACGATCCAGCCAATGCTGACGCATGTCGGTCCTAAAGAACGACGGACACCATCTCGTGCCCGTGCAGGGCGCGATACAGCGCGTCGAGCTGTTCGCGGGACGTGACCCGCACGATCAGCGTCAGCCCCACATAGTTGCCGCTGGAACTGGGGCGCACTTCGATGCTGGCGGAATCGAACGCGGGATCGAACCCCCGCACGATTTCCGCCATGGTCGACAGGAAGTCGTCGTGCGCCCGTCCCATGACCTTGATGGGAAAGTCGCACGGATAGACGATCAGGGACTCTTCAGGAGGAATGGCTTTCATGATGTCCTTATTGGAACATCAGACGGACCTTGTCCACCAGCCGGCCAAAAAATCCTGCCTGCGGGACCGAATGCATCACCTGCAACGGCACTTGCCGCAGCACTTTGCCATCCAGCGTGACAATCAGCGTGCCCGCCTCGGCGCCTTCCGTCAGCGGCGCCATCAGGGGCTGGGTATAGCGGGCCTCGGTCTTGAGCTTGTCGGCCTGACCGCGCGGCACGGTCGCCCACAGCGGCTGGGCAACCCCCAGATCCGCCGTATCGGACGCGCCTTCCCAGACTCGGGCGGACACGGCCGGCTTGCTCTTGTCCAGCAGCTTGACGGTATCGAAGTTCTTGAAGCTCCAGTTCAGCAGCTTCAGGCTGCTTTCGGTGCGGGCCGCGTCGCTGGCCGCGCCGACCAGCACCGACACCACGCGCCGGCCATCGCGCAGCGCCGTCGCCACCAGGCAATAGCCCGCGGACTGGGTGTGGCCGGTCTTCAGGCCATCGACGGTCGAATCCGCCCACAGCAGGCGGTTGCGGTTGCTCTGCTTGATTTTGTTGTAGGTGAATTCCTTCTGGCTGTCATAGTGGCGGAACTGCGGGTAGCGCTGCACCAGCGCCCGGGCCAGCGTCGCCAGGTCCTCGACCGTCGTCATGTGATCGGGGTCGGGCAGCCCGGTGGAATTCACGAAATGCGTATGCGTCATACCCAACGCCTTCGCCTGCTGATTCATCAGCGCTGCAAAGGCCGATTCGCTGCCGGCTACGGCCTCGGCCAAGGCAACAGTGGCATCGTTGCCGGACTGCACCAGCATGCCCTGCAGCAGGTCATCGACCGACACTTCGGTATTCGGGTTCACGAACATGCGCGAACCTTCGGTTTTCCAGGCCTTGGGTGAAATGTGCACCATCTGATCGAGCTTCAGGCGGCCGCCTTCGATGGCCTCGAAAATCACGTAAGCCGACATCAGTTTGGTCAGCGACGCGGGTTCGACGGCATCCTTCGGATTCTGCGCGGCGATGATCTGGCCGCTGGTGGCATCCAGCGTCAGCCAGGCCTTGGCGCCCAGCGTCGGCAGGGGGATGTTCGAGAATGCGCTCACGCCCTCGGTCGTCGGGGCGGCCGGCGCGCCCTCGGTCGGGCTGGCCACCGGGGCGGTGGCGGGTGCCTTGGCCGGTGCCGCGGCCTGTGACCAGGCAGCCCCCGGAATCAGCAGCGCACAACTGAGCGCCAGAGGCGCCAGACGGAAACGACGAAAGGACGGCAGGGCGGATCGCATGGGCATGGTCAGGAAAAAATAGGGGGAGGCAAAACGTGAGGCCCATTATAGGCAGCACCCACAACGGCTTCGAGGGGCGGTCCCACGTAAATCGAGACAAAACGCAAGCAACTGAAACACTACCCTATCACAGACCGGCCAGCCCGCTTTCCACAATCTGGCGCAGGACCAGCAGCTTGCCATGAAAGAAGTGGCCGGCATCCGGCACCACGGTCACGGGCAACTGGTGCGTCCGCGCGAAATCCATGCCTTCGGCCAGGGGCACGACCTCGTCCTGTTCGCCATGGATCATCAAGGTATGGGCCGGCATCGTCAGCGGCCGGTAGCGGAAGCGATCCACCGCGCAGCCAATCAGCATCAAGCGGGCCGGCAGAGGCAGGTCGCGATCCGCCAGTTCGGCATACAACTGGGCCGCCACCGCCGAACCAAAGGAAAAGCCCGCCAGCACCCAGGGCCCGGTGGACGCCTGGGGCCAGGCCTGAAACACGTGCTCGACACAAGCCACCATGTCGGCGGTTTCGCCGACGGCGTGATCGAACACCCCCTGGGATGCCCCAACCCCGCGAAAATTCGGCCGGATCGCCAGCAGCCCCTGCTGCACGCAGGTGCGCGCCACCGTCGTGACGACTTTGTTGTCGCGCGTGCCGCCATGCAACGGATGCGGATGCAGGACCAGCGCCCACCCGACAGGTGACTGATCCGGATGGTCCACAGTATATTCAACGGTTCCCGACATTCCCTGGAAAGCCGATTGTTCCGTTCGCAAGCTCATGATGACATGGACTCTCTATCGGTGTCGCCCAGGCCTCATTCTACCCATATGACCGGATCCACACTCGATAGCGCCCCCGGCCTGCCAGCCCCGGAAACCATGGCGGCCACGCTGCACGCGGCCCTGCCCCAATTCCGCCAGGTCGGCTGGCTGGCCGAGACCGGCTCGACCAATGCCGACCTGCTGGCACGCATCCGCGACGACCAGGGGCCCCTGGCCCGTCCCTGGCTGCTGGGCACCCATCTGCAGACTCGGGGCCGGGGGCGTGCCGGGCGCACCTGGCAGAACCGGGTCGGCGCCAATCTGATGTTTTCCTGCGCCTTCGACGTCTTCCTGCCGGCGCGCCGGCTGCCCACCCTGGCGCCGCTCATGGGCATTGCCACCTGCCAGGCCCTGCGCCAGCGGATCGGCACCACGCACCGGGCCCGCCTGAACATGAAATGGCCCAACGACCTGCAATGGGATCAGGCCAAGCTCGCGGGCATCCTGATCGAATCCACCCGGTCGGGCACCGCGCAGGTCGCCGACCACCACGTCATCATCATCGGCATGGGGCTGAATCTGCTCGACGCCCGCGCACTGTCCCGCTCGCTGGATCGCAACATCGCCGACTGGGCGGAGATCTCCGCGATCGACCCCCAGGCCGCCAGCGCGACCGCCGCCGACCTGGTGGCCAGCACGGCGCGCGCCTGGTACGAAGCGCTGAACCAGGCGACCTCGCACGGCTTCGTCGATCTGCCCGCCCTCTACGCGCAAGTCGATGGGCTGGCCGGCCAGCAGGTGGACGTGATCGACGACGGCCACCTCAGGCAGACCGGCGTGGCCTGCGGCATCGATACCAGCGGCCGACTGCTCGTGCGCAGCGCGAGCGGCACCCAGGCGGTGTCGGTCGGCGAAATCTCGGTGCGGCTGCGGCGATGATCCTGCTGATCGACATCGGCAATACCCGGGCGAAATACGCCTGGCTGGATCCGGACGCATCCCAGCTCCACATCACGGCGGAAACGCTGGACTATGCGGACCTGTCCGACCTGATCGGGCTGCCACACAAACCGCGACGCATCCTGGGTTCCAACGTCGCCGGCCCGGACATCGCCGCTCGCCTGGAGCAAGCCTGCCGGACAGCCTGGGGCCTGGGTGTGCACTGGTGCGACACCCGCCACGGACGCGATCTGCTGCGCAATCGCTACACCGACCCCGCACGCCTGGGTGCCGACCGCTGGCTGGGCCTGCTGGGCCTGCTGCGGCACGTCCACCCACTGGCCGACTGGCGGGACGGCCACCCCGCCCTGCTGGTCAGTTTCGGGACGGCCACCACGATCGACACGCTGCTGCCGGAGCCGCGACACGACATGCCGCCAGCTGGCGGGCCCCATCCACAAGCATCCTTCATCGGCGGCCTGATCCTGCCCGGGCCCTCGCTGATGGCGCAAAGCCTGGCCCGAGGCACGGCTCAGCTCCCCCTGACCGCCGGCCACTGTGTGGATTTCCCGCGCGAAACGCACGACGCGATCGCCAGCGGCATCGCGGCGGCTCAGGCGGGCGCGGTGCTACGTCAGTGGCGGCTGGCCCTGCGGGCGGCCGGCGGACACGCCCCGCGCGTCTTCGTGTGCGGGGGCGGCTGGCCAGTCGTACGCGACACGGTCCAGGCCGCCCTGACCCAGGCACAGGCCGATCTTCGGCTGCCGCAAACGCCGGCGCAGTGGCTGGACAACCCTGTCCTGGACGGCCTGGCCTGCCTGGTGTCCCATCCGCCGGACCCGGATGCTTGAATTCCGCGCCGCGTCATCCCCGCAGCATCGGGCACAGGCGCCTCGCCTTGTATACTGACAGGCATCATGCGCTTCCTGTTGACCCTCGCCGTCGTCGCCAATCTGGCCCTGCTTGCCTACGGCCAGGGCTTTTTCGGCCCGCCGCCGTCCGAAAACGGACGCACGCCGCGCCCGCTGTCGCAGCGCAATCAGCAGACCCTCACGCTGGGCACGCCCATCCCGCCGGAACTCACCCCACGATGAAACCCATCCGCAAAGCCGTCTTCCCCGTCGCAGGGCTGGGCACGCGATTCCTGCCCGCCACCAAGGCCATGCCCAAGGAAATGCTGCCGATCGTCGACAAGCCGCTGATCCAGTACGCCGTCGAAGAAGCCCTGGCCGCCGGCATCACCGAACTGATTTTCGTCACGGGCCGCAACAAGCGCGCCATCGAAGACCATTTCGACCGCTCACCGGAACTGGAAGCCGAACTGGAATCCAAGGGAAAACAGGCGCTGCTCGACACCATCCGCTCGGTCCTGCCGGACCACGTGCATTGCATCTACACGCGCCAGGCCCAGCCCCTGGGCCTGGGCCACGCCGTGCTGTGCGCCGCGCCCATCGTCGGCAACGAACCCTTTGCCGTGCTGCTGGCCGACGATCTGCTGGATGCCGACACCGCCGTCACCCGCCAGTTGGTGGACGCCGCGCACCAGCACGACGGCAGCGTGCTGGCCATCCAGACCATCGACCCGCAAGACACCCGCAAATACGGCATCATTGCCGGCACGTCGGTGGATGCCCGCAATACCCGCGTGGAACACATCGTCGAAAAGCCGGCGCCACAGGACGCCCCGTCGAACCAGGCCGTGGTCGGCCGCTATGTGCTGGAACCGGAAATCTTCGACTTCCTGCGCCAGACCCAGGCGGGCGTCGGCCAGGAAATCCAGCTGACGGATGCGATCTCCGCGCTGCTGAAACACCGCCGGGTATTCGCCCACCGCTACACCGGCGAGCGCTACGACTGCGGCAGCAAGGAAGGCTTCTTCAAGGCCACGATCGCCCTGGGCCGCAAATACCACGGCCTGACCACCGACTGATTGCCGCCTAGCGGCGACCGGATGCACGCTGCGCCAGCAGATCCTCGATTCCGTTGACCACCCGGTCCACAGCGCCCGCGTGCTGGCTTACCCAATGGCGGCCGGCATCGCCCACCCGGGCCAGCTCGGCGGGGTGCGCCAGCCACCGCAGCGCCTGGCGCACCGCCGCTTCCGGATCATCGGCCCGCACGATGGCGCCAGCGGCCAGCGCATCCGTGACCGCCTGCCCGAAATTCGCGGTATGCGGCCCCACGACGACGGGGCAACCCAGCGCGCTGGCCTCGATGAAATTCTGCCCACCCAGCGGTGCAAAGCTGCCACCCACGATGGCCACCTGCCCGCAGGCGTAGTACCAGGGCATCTCGCCCAGCGTGTCCCCCAGCAGCACCGCGACACCCCGACAGGCGTCGACGGCCGAACTGCCGCCATCCCCCAGTTCCAGCAAGCGTGACCGCCGCACGAAAGACAACCCGGCGGTTTCCAGCAGCCCCGCCGCCTCGTCGAACCGCTGGGGGTGGCGCGGGATCAACAGAAACAGCACAGACGTATCATCCGCCCCGCCCAGGGCGGCGTCGCGGGCGATCTGGCGGCGGATGGCCTGGATGAACGGAGCGTCCTCGCCTTCGCGGGTACTGGCCACAGCCACGATACGCCGCCCCAGACGCGCATGAAACGCGCGCCCCCGGGCCACCAAAGTCTCGTCCAGCCGCAGATCGAATTTGAAATTGCCCGACACGCTGACCGGATCCGCCCCGAGACGCTCCAAGCGTCGGGCATCGGTCAGGGACTGCGCATACGTGTGCGTGATCAGGCCGTAGGTCCGCCGCATCAGGCTGCCCAGCCGCACCATCCCGCGCAACGACGCGGCGGACAGACGGGCACTGGCAAGAATCAGCGGCATGTCCGCCCGGGACGCGGCATGCACCAGGTTGGGCCAGACTTCCCGCTCGATCAGCACCCCCATGGCCGGCCGATAGTGCCGCAGGAAGCGCTGTGTGGCACCCGGAAAATCGTACGGCAGCCACGCCTGCAGCAGGTGCCCCTGGGCGATGTCCCGCGCGTGAACCCGCTGCCCTTCGGCCCACCCCGTCGCCGTCAGATGGGTCAGCAGCACCGGGTATCCCCGATCCAGCAACGCGCGGATCAGCGGCTGAGCGGCCCGCGTTTCCCCCAGGCTGACTGCGTGGATCCAGATCGCGCCGCGTATCGGGGCCGGCCGCCGGTAATGCCCGAAACGCGCGGCACCCAGCACCGACCATTGCCCACCGGCGCGCCGGGCGCGCAGGGCCATCCACCCCAGCAACAGCGGCGACAACAGGATCAGCAACAGCGAATACAGCCTGCGACTCATCAGACCCACCAGGAATCTGAATGGCCGGACCCTGACGCCGGGGTCATGCAGGCTGACTCATCGGGGAACGCGCCGCATCCAGCGCCTCGTCGATCGCCGCCATGACCTGACCGGCATCGGGCTCCTGGCCGCGCTCGCCCAGGCTGGCTGTGTAGGCCGCCCCCTGAAGGGGTGTGCGCACCGGCGTCGAAGCCTTGTAGATGCCGATGGTCGGACGACCCAGTCCCGCGCTCAGGTGCGTCAGGCCGCTGTCGAGCCCCACCATCAGCCGCGCACGCGCCAGCTGATCCGCCACCTGGCGCAACCCCAGGCGCGGCAGCACCTGGGCATCGTCACGCCCCTGGATCAGTTCACGCGCACGCGCCTGTTCGGTCTCGTTGCCCGCCAGCAGCCGCAATCCCAACCCCTGCGCCTGCAGATGATCGAACACTTGCCGCCAGTACGCGGCCGGCCACAGTTTGTCGTCGCGGCTGGCCGACGGCATGATCAGCGCCACCCGATCGATGGGCACGCCATCGGTCAGGCCTTGCAGGCCGAAGTCCGGCGGACCGTCGAACGAATAGCCGAACGTCGCCGCCGCCAAAGTGCGCTGACGGATGATGGCCGGCTGCCAGAACTCCACCCGGTGCTTCACGTCGTAGAACAGGGATGCCAGCGGCTCGCGCGCCGACTTCCAGTCCAGCCCGTGGCGCTGGCCGCGCGCCTGGCGCACCAGCCAGACCGACTTCAGCAACGCCTGCATGTCCAGGATCACATCGTATTCGCGGGATGCCAGCATATCGCGCAACGCCGCGCGTTCGCGCCGCGTCCGCGCATCCCACCAGTGCTTGCGCCAGCGCCGGTGCGCCACGGGAATGACTTCGCGCACCGCGGGGTGCCAGGACGGGATCTCGGCAAAGGCTTCTTCGGCGATCCAGTCGATCCGCGCATCCGGCACATGCCGGGCGATGTCGCTCATGGCCGGCAGCATGTGCACCAGATCCCCCAGCGAGGATGTGCGAACAATGAGGATACGTGTGCTCATGGCGCGATTATAGGCGGGCGGGTTCATACGGATGGCAAGGACCGCCGTGCTACGATCGAAAGCCCTGGCCGTTCGGGCCATGTCCCCGACCGGTCCCTTGCGTCCGGGAGACCGATCTCATGACCTGCTATGCCCTGGGGGACCAGACCCCGCACATCGACCCGACGGCGTTCGTCGCCGCCGAAGCCACCATCATCGGCTCAGCCACGCTGCGGATGGGCACCAGCGTCTGGCCCGGCGCGGTCATCCGCGCCGACAACGAGCCCATCGTCATCGGCGAAGGATCCAACATCCAGGAAGGCGCCGTACTGCACGTGGATGCGGGCAAGCCCCTGACCATCGGGCGCGACGTGACGGTAGGCCATCAGGCCATGCTGCACGGTTGCACCATCCAGGACGGTGCGCTCATCGGCATCCAGGCCGTGGTCCTGAACGGCGCCGTCATCGGGCGCCACTGCCTGGTGGGGGCCGGCGCCCTGGTCACCGAAGGCAAAGTCTTTCCCGAACGGTCGCTTATCCTGGGGTCCCCCGCCAAGGTCGTGCGCCCCCTGTCGGACGAGGAAGTCGCCGCGCTGCGGCGCAGCGCGCAGGATTACGCAGCCCGCGCGGCCACGTACCGCCAGGCCCTGCGTCCACTGTAAATTCGCGTCCCTGCCGATCGCCAACCGGCCAGCCCATCGGCGGGTCCGGTCAGGGCATCAGGACTTCAGGGCACCAGGCGCCGATACAGGCTTTCGTACCGCGCCACCATCGTGGGCACGGCGAATTCCCGCGCCACCATGGCCTGCGTGCGTGCCGCCATGTCCCGCGCCGGTTGCGGATGCGTCAGCACCCAGCCCAGGTGCCTGGCCAGTGCCCGCGCATCCCCGGCGGGCGCCAGCAGCCCCCGATCCGGATCCAGGATCTCGCGGTGACCGCCCACATCGGTGGCCACGACCGGCAGGCCGGCCAGACAGGCATCCAGTACGCTGGTGCCCAGCGCCTCGAATCGCGAACTGCTGACGTAGACCTCGGCCGCCGCCAGCGCATCGGCCACGTGCGGCTGGAAGCCGGCGAAACGATAATGGTCCTGCAGGCCCAGCGCCGCGACCTGGGCGCGCGCCGCATCCGCCGCCGCCCCGTCCGCGCCGCAATGCAGGCACAGGACGTCCGGGAAATCCGCGCGCAGGATGGACACGGCCTCGATCAGCGTGGCGGGGTCTTTTTCCGGGCTGAGCGCGGCCGCCGTCACCAGCACTCGACGCCCCGCCAGACCGAACTGCCGGCGCAGCGCCTCGACCCGGTCCGGGTCCGGTGCCACCGGCTGGACTGCGCTGGGGATGACCTCCACCGCCAGCCCCAGCGCCCGAGGGGCCGCCGCCGCCGCCGCGCTGATGGCGACCAGGGCGTCGGCCCGCGCCCATTTCCAGGACTGGCGCCGCGCCCGGCCCGGCGCATCGAAGGCCGTCCGGCGCGTGAAGACCAGCGCGCCGCGCAACACGGGCCGCAGCACCGCCAGCAGGCTCATGGACTGGGCCGTCTGTGCGTGGATCACATCGTACGAACGCCGCTGCGCCAGCAACAGCCGCGCCAGGGCCGCACCGCCCGCGCAGGGAAACACAGGAATACCGGCCGCTTGCGCCCGTTGCGCCAGCGGCCCGCCGGATCGCGCCGCCAAGGCCACCTGATGGCCGGCCGCCTGCAAACCCTGCAAGGTGAACAGGGTCTGGCGCTCGCCGCCGCGCCAGCCCTTTTCCAGATTCAGTTGCAGGATGCGCATCGCACGGCCCTGCCGCCCCCGGAACACGACATCGTATCGGCAAAGCAGGCGCCGGATTCGAACATCAGGATCAGCCCTTGCGCACCGGCCGCTTCCAGCCCGGCACGCTCTGCTGCCGCGCCCGCGACAGAGTCAGTTCGTCGGGCGGCGCATCGCGCGTCAGCGTGGTGCCAGCCCCCAGCGTGGCGCCGTGCCCCACCCGGACAGGCGCGACCAGCTGGGTGTCCGAGCCGATGAAGGCGTCGTCCTCGATCACCGTCTGGAACTTGTTCACGCCATCGTAATTGCAGGTGATCGTGCCCGCGCCGATGTTGACGCGGTCGCCGATGACGGCATCGCCCAGATACGCCAGATGATTGGCCTTGGAGCCGCGCCCCAGGCGGGTTTTCTTGAGTTCGACGAAATTGCCGACGTGGGCTTCGGGGCCGATGTCGGCACCGGGGCGCAGGCGCGCATACGGCCCGATGCGGGCGGCGTCCGCCACCTGGGCGCCCTCGATGTGCGTATAGGCATCCAGCACGGTGCCGGCACCGATGCGGGCATCCCGGATCACACAATGCGGCCCGATGCGCACCCCGTCGGCCAGATGCACCGTGCCTTCGAACACGCAGCCGACGTCGATGAACACGTCGCGTCCGCAGGACAGAACGCCGCGCAGGTCGAACCGCGCCGGGTCGGCCAACGTAACGCCCTGTTCGAGCAGGCGACGGGCCTGCTCGCCCTGCCAGATGCGTTCCAGCTGAGCCTGCTGCACGCGGCTGTTGACGCCCAGGGTTTCCCAGTGCGCGGCCGGCTGCGCATGCGCCACGGACACGCCATCCTGAACCGCCAGGCCGACGATATCCGTCAGATAGTATTCGCCCTGCGCGTTGCGGTTGTCGATCCGGCCCAGCCAGCGCCGCAAGTCGGCGGTAGGCGCGGCCAGGATACCGGTATTGACCTCGGTAATGGCCTGTTCCGCGGGACTGGCGTCCTTGTGTTCGACGATGCGCGCCACCCGTCCCTGGTCGTCACGCACGATTCGGCCATAGCCGCTGGGATCATCCAGCGTTTCCGTCAGCAGCGCCAGGCCGTTGCCGCGAGCCCGCAGCAGCGCCCGCAGCGTGTCGGCCTGCACCAGCGGCACATCGCCATACAGCACCAGGCACGTATCGTCGGCATCGCCTTCCAGCAGTTCCGGCAAGGCCTGCATCACGGCATGCCCGGTTCCCTGCTGGGGCTGTTGCAGGACGAATTCAAGGTCCTGGCCGGCATAGGCCTGGCGGACACGGTCGGCCCCATGCCCCACCACCACGATGACGCGATCGGGCGACAGCGCGCGCGCGGCATCCAGCACGTGACTGAGCATGGGCTGCCCGGCGATCGAGTGGAGAACCTTGGGCAGATCGGACTGCATGCGTTTGCCCAGTCCGGCGGCCAGAATGATGATGTTCAGCATGGAAAACGAAGGAAGAGAAGAGTCGTTGCGCGGCCACCCCCGGTGAGGGAGGGGCCGGATGAGAAATCAGGATGCGCGAGGCTTGCGGGCGGGCTTGGATGCTGCCCGGGTGGGCTTGGCAGCTGCGCTGGTCTTGCCAGTCGCGGGCGCTTTTTTCGGTGGGGTTTTCCGGGCGGCCGGCGCGCGTGCGCTGGTGGACGGGCCCTGTTCGCCGGCCGACTTGCCGGCAGCCGCGGTGGCCCGCGCGGCGTCTGTGGCTTCGGCCATGCTGCTCAAGCTGGCGGTGGTGGCCTCGCGCAACTGTTCGAACTGCTGCTGCACCAGATTCCACCAGTCGCCCGCCGCCTGGGCATATCCCTGACTGGCGCCGTCGGCTGATTCGGCCGACGCCGCCGCGGCACCGGCCGCACCCGGAACCACGGCGCCAGCAAAGGATTGCAAGGTCTTCAGCGTGCTGCGCTGGATTTCCATCCCCTGGATGGTGTTGGCCAGCATCGTGGCGTTCAGCTGCAGCCAGTTCTGCACCGTCTGCAATTCCCGGATGCGGCGATCCAGGTCTTCGAGCGACATCGGTGGCATGGCCGGCGCATCCATGCGCCCGGCACCGGCCAGGTTCTGCCAGGCCTGGCGCATCATGTCCAGACCGGCGAACAGAGGATTCTGAGCGGCTTCGCCTTGTTGGCCAAAGCCCGGAAGAACGAAGGGGTTGGGAGATTCCTGCGCCATGATGGTGAGCCTCCACCGGCACGCTGCCGGCATCAATCGATCAGTGAGAAACTGCCGCCCGCCCGGAAAACAGACAATGCCGCAGTGAATCCAGGATACACAGTTCCGCTTCCAGGGTGAACGCCCCGCGCGCCATCATGTCATGGAGTTCGGCCAGATCGACGCAGCGGAATTCCTGGACCTCGCCATCGAGATTGACGGGCGCCGCCGCATCCAGCACGCAGTCGCTGACGCAGACCGTTTCGACCTGATAACCGTCGGGCAGACGTCGATGCATGCGAACAACCGTCCGCAAAGGTTCGTGCGCGGCCAACGCCACGGCGGCCAGTCCGGCTTCTTCGTGGGATTCACGCAACAGCGCCGACCCGGCATCCTCGCCCGCGGCCACCAGGCCGCCGGACAACGTATCCCAGAGCCCGGGGTCGGTGGATTTGTTCAGGGCACGGCGCGCGACCCACAGACGCCCGTCCGGCGTCCAGCCGTTCAGATGCACCGCCTGGGTGAGCAAGCCCAACGGCCGCACGGCCCCGCGTTCGATGCGCGCCAGGGTCAGCCCCTCGGCGACGACATCCAGCAGTTCGTCGCGCCAGCTGCGGATGCAGCCAGCATCCCGCAGGGCCACGGCAACGTCGCGCAACACGCCATCCAGATTCAGACGGGCAGCCGGCGCGGCCGTCAGGTGCGCTGCCTCGGCCTCGATGTGCACGCCGGGCCGTCCGGCAATGACCGACAGCGCGGCCGGGCCGATCCAGCCCCCCACCCGTCCGGCCACGGTCACCGGACGCGCGCCCGCGGGCGGCAACTGCTGCGCACGACGCACCAGGCGCGCGCTGCGCGCCGCCAGATCATCCAGGGTAAAGACCGCCGAGGTGGAATCCATCGCAGCATTGTAGTGGAAGCCCGGAAGCGGTAGGGGGAAACCCGCGCCAGCACTGCGAGCCGCCGGAAACATGTCTGTACAAGCGGAAAGCCTTCGCTATAATCCCTTCAAGCTTATAAGGACATCGCAGGTCAAGGCTTTCGCGACTCGTTGTACGGCCTGACGATCCGACCATGTGTGCAGGGCCCGTTTTCCCCTCGTGCCTGTCTGACGAAGGTCAACCCGCCCGGTGAACACACCAACCAGAGGGACGACATGAAGATGGTCAGAGGGTTGTTGGGCTTGATTGCGCTGTCATGGGTGGCCGTGGCCACCGCGAACGTCCAGGACGTGCCAGGGGGTCCGGCGGTCGATCAGCTGAACGTCACCCCCGGCGTCACCCCGATCGCGCACGACATCCACGCACTGCACTGGATGATCCTGATCGTCTGCACGGTCATCTTCATCGGGGTCTTCGGGACGATGCTCTATTCCATCGTCATGCACCGGAAATCCCGGGGCCACAAGGCCGCCAAATTCGAGGAAAACCTCTCGGTCGAACTCACCTGGACCATCGTTCCATTCCTCATCATCGTCGCCATGGCCATTCCCGCCAGCCGCACGGTCGTCGCCATGAAGGACACCACCGGCGCCGACCTGACGATCAAGGCCACCGGCTATCAATGGAAATGGGGCTACGAATACCTGGACGGCCCAGCCGCCGGCGTGCATTTCCTGTCGAATCTCACTACCCCCCAGGACCAGATCAACGGCCTGGCCCCCAAGACCGACACCTATCTGCTGGACGTCGACCGGCCGCTGGTCGTCCCGGTCAATCGCAAGGTCCGGGTGGTCCTGACCGCGACGGACGTGATCCACTCGTGGATGGTGCCCTACTTCGGCGTGAAGCAGGATGCCGTGCCGGGGTACCTGCGCGACACCTGGTTCCGCGCGGACAAGCCCGGCACCTATCGCGGCCAGTGCGCCGAACTCTGCGGCAAGAACCACGCCTACATGCCCATCGTGGTCGAAGTCAAATCGGCGGAAGACTACGCCCAGTGGGCCCAGCAGCAGAAGCTGGCGATGGCGGCGGCCACGGAAGACCCCAACAAGGTCTGGACCAAGGACGAGCTCATCGCCAAGGGCAAGGAAGTCTTTGCCACGAATTGCGTCGCCTGTCACCAGGCCAACGGCCAGGGCATTCCAGGCACCTTCCCGGCGCTCAACGGCAGCACCAAATTCGTTCTGGCGCCCATGAAGGGCCAGATCCTGACAGAACTGAACGGTCACCCGGGAACGGCCATGGCAGCCTTCCGCGACCAGCTGAGCGATGTCCAGCTGGCATCCGTGATCACGTACACACGCAATGCCTGGGACAACGCAGGCAAGGGCCCCGACCCGGTCGTCCAGCCGGCCGACGTCAAGGCCCTGCGCTGATCCCGAACCCCACGGCACACCCGAGACAACATTCCCCGCGCCCCCCAAGCGGCGCGCCCAGGATGGAGGCAACACATGAGCAGCGTCACGGTAGACAACATCCCGCCCTACGCCGGGCATGACGAACACGCACACCCCGTGCCCACCGGCTGGCGGCGCTGGCTGTTCGCCACGAACCACAAAGACATCGGGACGATGTACCTGATTTTTTCGTTTTGCATGCTGCTCGAGGGCGGCACGCTGGCGCTGTTGATCCGCACGGAACTGTTCGAACCGGGCATCCAGTTCTTCGAGCCGCAGCTGTTCAACCAGTTCACCACCATGCACGGCCTGATCATGATCTTCGGGGCCATCATGCCGGCCTTCGTGGGCTTTGCCAACTGGATGGTCCCGCTGCAGATCGGCGCCTCGGACATGGCCTTCGCCCGCATGAACAACTTCAGCTTCTGGCTGCTTCCGGTGGGGGCGATCCTGCTGACCTCGTCCTTCTTCGTCCCGGGCGGGGCCCCCGCGACGGGCTGGACCATGTACGCGCCGCTGTCGCTGCAGATGGGTCCCGGCATGGACTTCGCCATCTTCGCCATCCACATCATGGGCGCCTCGTCCATCATGGGGGCGATCAACATCATCGTGACCATCCTGAACATGCGCGCGCCGGGCATGACCCTGATGAAGATGCCGCTGTTCTGCTGGTCCTGGCTGGTGACGGCCTACCTGCTGCTGGCCGTGATGCCGGTGCTGGCCGCCGCTGTGACGATGCTGCTGACCGACCGCCATTTCGGCACGCACTTCTTCAACGCGGCCGGCGGTGGCGACCCGGTGCTGTTCCAGCACATCTTCTGGTTCTTCGGGCACCCCGAGGTCTACATCATGATCCTGCCGGCATTCGGCATCGTCTCGCAGATCATCCCGACCTTCGCCCGCAAACGTCTGTTCGGCTATTCGTCGATGGTCTACGCCATCTGCGCCATCGCCATCCTGTCCTTCCTGGTGTGGGCGCACCACATGTTCGCCACCGGCATGCCGGTGACGGCGCAGCTGTTCTTCATGTACGGCACGATGCTGATTTCCATCCCCACCGGGGTCAAGGTCTTCAACTGGACCGCCACGATGTGGCGCGGATCGTTGTCGTTCGAAACCCCGATGCTGTTCGCCATCGGCTTCATCTTCGTGTTCACCATCGGCGGCTTCACCGGCCTGGTCACCGCCATCGTGCCCATCGACATCGCGGTCCACGACACCTACTACGTGGTGGCCCATTTCCACTACGTGCTGGTGGCCGGCTCGCTGTTCGCCCTGTTCGGCGCCACCTATTACTGGCTGCCCAAATGGTGCGGCCATATGTACGACGAACGGCTGGGCAAATGGCACTTCTGGAACACGATGATCTCGTTCAACGTCGCCTTCTTTCCCATGCACTTCCTGGGGCTGGCCGGCATGCCGCGCCGCTACGCGGACTACGCCGCCCAGTTCACCACCTTCCACCAGGTGTCGACGATCGGCGCGTTCTGGTTCGGCCTGTCGCAGCTGCTGTTCCTGTACATCGTGATCCAGGCCGTGCGCGGCCGGGGCGCCCCGGTGCCCGCCAATCCCTGGGAAGGGGCCGAGGGCCTGGAATGGACCGTGCCTTCGCCCGCGCCCTATCACACCTTCACCACGCCGCCTCAATATGCGGACTGAAAACACCGGAAGCATGGTCATGACACCTGAACAACGCCGCCGCAATCGCCGCACCGGACTGCTCCTCGCCTTGTTTGCCCTGGCCGTCCTGGTCTGGACCTTCGTCCGCGCCAATCTGTACGGGGTCGTTTCTTGAACGGCCCGGGTGCCTTTCTGCGTTCAGTGCGTACCGTGGCCTGGGCTTTCCTGGGTCTGCGCAAACGATCCGGCCACGATGACGACCTGTCGCGCATCGGTCCGGCTCACCTGATCGTGGCGGGCATCCTGGGCGGGGTAGTCTTCGTATTGCTGCTGCTACTGGCCGTCCGGCTGGTGGCAGCCTAGAAAAAGGAGAACGAGACATGTCAGCGGCACAGACAGTACACACCGGAAAGGCGCCCTACTACTACGTCCCGCCCCATTCCCCGCACCCGATCCGCGGCAGCCTGTGCATGCTGGCGACCCTGGTCGGCGCGGCGCTCTGGGTCAACGATTATGCGCTCGGGCCGTGGCTGTGCGGCGCCGGGATCCTGGGCATGTTCTTCGTGCTGTTCTGCTGGTTCGGCGACGCGATCCGTGAATCCGAGGGCGGTCTGAACAGCCAGCGCATCGACCATTCCTACCGCTGGAGCATGACCTGGTTCATCTTTTCCGAGGTCATGTTCTTCGGGGCCTTCTTCGGGGCGTTGTGGTACACCCGGACAGTCTCCACACCCTGGCTGAGCACCCTGGATTCCCAGACCCTGCTGTGGCCGGGATTTTCCGGCACCTGGCCGAACTTCGGCCCCGCCGGCACAATCGCGCCATTCGAGACCGTGGGCCCCTTCTGGCTGCCCACCATCAATACTGCGCTGCTGCTGTCCTCGGCCCTGACCGTGACCGTCGCCCACCACGCATTGCGCGCGAACCACCGCGCCAGGGCCATCCTGTGGCTGGCCATCACGATCATCCTGGGCTTTACTTTCGTGGGTTTTCAGGCCTACGAATACCACCATGCCTATACGGAACTGAACCTGCGCTTTTCATCGGGCGCATTCGGCGCGCTGTTCTACATGCTGACGGGCTTTCATGGCTTTCACGTGATCCTGGGCGGCACGATGCTGACGGTCATCTGGCTGCGGCTGGTACGCGGCCACTTCACGGCCGAACACCACTTCGGTTTCGAAGGTGTCGCCTGGTACTGGCACTTCGTGGACGTGGTGTGGCTGGGCCTGTACATCTTCGTCTACTGGATGTAGGCCGGGGATGCAAGGTCGGCGGGTTCGCGTCAGCCCGCCGTCATCGGGACCCCTGTGGCATGGATCCAGCCCATGGCGTTGGCCAGCAGCAGAAACAGGAACAGCAGGATCGACAGGCCAACCCGCCACGTCAGTGCCCAGGCCATCCGGTTGCTGCGGCCCCGGTCCTGCATCAGGAACATCAGGGCCGAGCCCAGGCTGGCCACGATCGCCAGGAACAGAATGACAATCAGCACTTTCATGGATTTCCCCTGATACCCGCAACCATCACACTGAAAGAATCCGCCGGTAATCCGTCCGCCACGATCGCGTCAGCATACCCGATCCGCCTCAGCACCCCGACCCGCCTATGAATCCGCAGCAACCAGCCTCACGAACGAAAGCCGTCCTGGCCATCGTGCTGCTGATCCTGCTGGGGGTCGTGTGCGTGGGTGCCGGGCAATGGCAGCTGCGCCGCGCGCATGCCCGCGAAGCCGTCCAGTCCGCCATGCAGGCGGGCCGGCACGCGCCCGCACTCACCCTGACGGATCAACGGCGCGACGGCCCAGACTGGCATGCCGCCCAGGTCCGGGGACACTGGCTCAACCCATTTACTGTACTCCTGGACAATCGCAACCTCAAAGGTCTGCCCGGCCTGTGGGTGGCGACCCCGCTGGCCCTGCAAGACAGCCCCGATACCGCCGTCCTGGTGCTGCGTGGCTGGGTCCCCCGCCCCCTGCCGCCCGCCACCCTGCCCGATCTGCGCGCCGCGGACGGCCCGGTTCTGGTCCGGGGCACACTGCTGCACCAGGTGCCGCGCCTGTTCGACCTGGGCATCCTGACCGGCCATCCCGATACCGCGCTGCCGCACCCCTTCCCCGCGACGGATGGCCAGCCGCCCCGGGTGCAGAATCTGGCGCTGGATACGCTGGCCGCCGCCAGCGGACTGAAACTGCTGCCAGTGATCCTGGAACAGTCGCCCACCCATGACGCCGGCCTGGTCCAGGACTGGCCCGGGCCGTCCCTGAATGCCGGCCAGAACTACAACTACGCCGCGCAATGGTTCAGCTTTGCCACCATCGCCCTGGGCGCCGCCATGGTCACGCTCTGGCGGATCCGGCGGCGCCCCCACCTTCCCCTGAACCCGGACGCACCCAAGCCATGACGACAGCCGCCGCCCGCCCCCGTTCCCTGATGCCAGTCATCGCCATTTTCCTGATCTGCCTGGCGCCGGTGGTGTTCGCACTCCTGGCGTACTACGTGCCGGCCCTGGGCCTGCGATCGGCGGTCCGGACGAACTACGGACAGTTGGTCGAGCCCCAACGGCCGATCCCGGACAATCTGACAGTCAAGGATGCCAACGGCCACCCCTACGACCTGAACCAGCTGAAGGGCCAATGGCTGCTGATCAGCGCCGGTCCGGGCGCCTGCCCGGAATCCTGCGTGCGCGGGCTGTTCGTGCTGCGCAATTCCCATGCCAGCCAGGGCAAGAACGTCAACCGTCTGGAACGCGTCTGGTTCGTCACCGACGATGCGCCCATCGCCCCGGTGGTGGACGAGGCCTACCGGGGCACGCATGTGCTTCGGGTCGATCCGGCCGCCCTGGCGGCCTGGCTGGCGCCCAACGCCGCGCAGCCCAGCGCATTCCTGACGCAGGGCCTGTGGATCGTCGATCCGCTGGGCCACCTGATGATGCAATTTCCCGACGCCCAGCAGCCCGAAGCCGTCCGCGACGACATCCGGACCTTGCTGAAAAATTCCCGGATCGGATAGGAATCCCCCATGAGCGCGCACCCGCAGGGCCCGCCCCGACGACACAGAACGTATCGTCGCCTGGTCTTCCTGGCGTGGTTCCTGACGCTGGATCTGATCATGTTCGGCGCCTTCGTGCGCCTGACCGATTCGGGCCTGGGCTGCCCGGACTGGCCGGGTTGCTATGGGCATTTCAGCCCGCTGGGCGCGCACGAATCGATCCGCCATGCCCTGGAATCCATGCCCTACGGCCCGGTCAGCGCCTTCCAGGCCTGGGTCGAGATGATCCACCGCTACGCGGGAGCGGCACTGGGGTTGCTCATCATCGGCTTCACCGTGCTCGCGTGGCGGCTGCGCCGCGCGCTGGCGTACGGCCCGGCGCTGGCCACCGGCATCCTGGCCCTGGTCTGCCTGCAGGGCGCCTTCGGCGCCTGGACAGTCACCCATCGCCTGATGCCACTGGTCGTCACCACCCACCTGGTCCTGGGCATGAGTCTGCTCGCCCTGATGACCTGGCTGGCGGCCCGCGAAAAACCCCACGATCCCGTACCGGCGGCGGTGGCTCGCGGCCGCCCCTGGATGATCCTGGCGCTGGCCGTACTGCTGCTGCAGCTGGCCCTGGGCGGCTGGGTCAGCACCAACTACGCGGCGCTGGCCTGCATGGACTTTCCCACCTGCCACGGCGCCTGGCTGCCGGCGATGGATTTCCAGGAGGGTTTCGCCCTGCTGCGCGGCCTGGGCAAACTGTCTTCGGGCGATCTCATTTCGCAGGATGCTCTGACCGCCATCCACTGGGCCCACCGGAATTTCGCCTTTGTCGTGCTGATCCTGCTGGGCGGTCTGGCCTGGCGCTGGCGGCGCACACCCGGCCTGCGCGGCCCCGCCCGCCTGCTGCTGGCGCTGCTGGCGCTTCAGCTGCTGACCGGCCTGACCACGATCTTCTTTCAGTGGCCGCTGCTGATCGCCGTCATGCACAACGGCGGGGCCGCCGGCCTGGTGCTGGTCAGCGTGACATTGCTCTGGCGCCTGTCCCGGGCGGGCAAGCCCGTCGGCATGCCTGTGGGATCCGCCGCGGGCCTATCCGCGTCGCAGCCAGGGAAACTCCCTAGCGGCAGACCCGCGCAAGCCACCTAGAATGATCCCATGACCACTGCCGCCGCCACCCATCACCCATCCCTGCTGCGCCAGTATCTGGTGCTCACCAAACCCCGCGTCACCCAGCTGGCGGTATTCTGCGCGGTCATCGGCATGTTCCTGGCGGTCCCCGGCCTGCCCGACCTGGGCCGGGCCCTGGCCGCCACGGCCGGCATCTGGCTGCTGGCGGCGGCGGCCTTTTCCGTCAACTGCCTGATCGAACGCGAAACAGACGCCCGCATGCGACGCACGGCGCAGCGCGGCACGGCATCGGGGCAGATCACCCCGCCCCAGGTGCTGTTGATGGCCGGGCTGCTGGGGGGTGCCGGCATGCTGATCCTGAATCTCTGGGTCAACGCCCTGACCATGTGGCTGACCTTCGCCTCCTTTGTGGGCTACGCCCTGATCTATACCGCGATCCTCAAACCCCTGACGCCGCAGAACATCGTCATCGGCGGGTTCTCGGGCGCCATGCCGCCCGCCCTGGGCTGGGCGGCGATGGCCGACGCGGTTCCGGCCGAAGCCTGGATCCTGGTGCTGATCATCTTCATCTGGACCCCGCCGCACTTCTGGGCGCTGGCGCTGTACCGCCATCACGACTACGAAGAATCCGGTCTGCCCATGCTGCCCGTCACCCATGGGCGTAATTTCACCCAGCTGCACATCCTGCTCTACAGCATTGTCCTCTTCGCCGCCTCGCTGCTGCCCTACGTGGTGCGCATGAGCGGCCCGGCCTACCTGGCGGCGGCCTGCATCCTCAGCGGGCGCTTTGTCTGGCAATCCCTTGCGCTATATCGAAACTATTCCGACGCGCGGTCGCGTAAACTATTCTGGTATTCGATCCTGTATCTGGCGCTGCTGTTCGCGGCGCTGCTGCTGGATCACTGGATCGGCCTGGCACTGGCCGGCTCCATGACCCCGATAGGTTGAGCATGCCCGTTTCATTTTCCGCCGTTCGCCGCGGCCTGCTGGTCGGCGCCGTCGCATCCATTTCCCTGACTCTGCTGGCTGGCTGTACCTCGAAGGCCGCGGAACCCCTGCCCTTCGAAGGCAACGACATCACCGGGACGCACCTGGGGCGCGACCTGGACATGACGGACACCAGCGGCAAACCCCGCACCCTGGCCGATTTCCACGGCAAGGTCCTGCTGGTTTTCTTCGGCTATACGCAATGCCCGGACGTCTGCCCCACCGCCATGGCACAGGCCGCTCAGGCCCTGCAATTGCTGGGCGCCAAGGCCAGTAACGTCCAGGTGATCATGATCTCGGTCGATCCGGCACGCGACACGCCAGCCATCCTGGGCGCCTACGTCCAGGCCTTCGACCCGTCCTTCGTCGGCCTGACCGGCACGCCCGAACAGCTGGACAAGACCGCGCGGTCCTTCAAGGCCTTCTATGCGAAGGAACCGGGCCCGACTCCGGACCAGTACGCCATGAATCACTCGGCCGCCTTCTATCTGATGGACCAGAAGGGAGAGGCACGGGCCTTGCTGGGGCCGTCGCTGACCCCCGAAGACATGGCGCACGACATCTCGCTATTGCTGTAGGCCATCCGCTGCCAGCCGGGCAGCTACGATGCAGCCCCGACCTGTTCGTCGGGATCCGGGCGGGGTCCCTCGGGATCCGCCTGGTCCGGCGCCGGCGATTGCACGACATCCCCAGGGGTGGCGTCCCGACCCAGTGGGGGCAACGGTTCGTACTGTCGCTGACCCGACTTGAACTGCTCCCAGACTTCCACCGCCCGTGCGCGCTGGCGCACGATCGCATCGATCTTGTCGCGCAGTTCGGGAAATTGCCGCTGCAGCCGCTTGAAATCCTTTTCCTGCAGCATCAGCAGGCGGCTGTAGCCCAGCGAACGCACCCGCGCCTCGAAGTCGCGGTCCATGGCCAGCGCCATTTCACCAAAGATCTGGCCACTGCCCAATTCGGCCGAAGTGCCATCGGGCAGATCCAGCACGACCGCCCCCGACGCGACGAAATACATGGCCCGGCTGCGCCCGTTGCGCATGGGAATATCCTGACCGGGCACTGCCAACCGGGGCTTGAGCACCCGGCAGATCGCCGCCATGGTGGCCTCGTCCAGCCCCTCGAACAGCGCGACGCGCTGCACCAGCGTGGCTGCGCTCATGGTGATATCCAGCCCGCTGTGTTTTTCCAGCGGCCCCCAACGCGTATCCACCTGCTGGATGAGATCGGAATAGGTTTCCCCGCTGATCAGGTTCTGCGCCAGCATGTCCCGGTAGCGCATGCGTTCCATGGAACGCGCCATGCGCGCCAGATAGGCCTCTTGCAGGTGATGCGCATAGCCGGGATACTGCAGCGTCATGGCCTGCAGGGCGCCTTCCAGCAGCGTCAGGCGGCGCTGATGCGCGGCAATGATGATGTCGGTGACCTCGGCACCCAGCAGCGGCTGCACATCCGTGCGTGCAAACTGGATCAGCCGGCGGGCCACGGCCCATTTGAACATCAGGTTGGTGAACCGCTGTGCCAGTTCGCGCGCCAGCCAGAACTGCCAGCCCGTCAGATGATGCAGGCGCAAGGCCAGCCGCAACCCGTGCGAATAGCGCAAATCCCCGTCGATGGCCGACTCGAAGCCGGCCAGACCGCCCGCGCGCACCGCGTCGCCTAGACGTTCGGAGCGGGCCAGCAGGGATTCCGCCGTGCGCCAGTCCACCATCTGCGCCTTGAGGGTCTCGAAGAACATTTCTTCCTCGCGCCCGGCCAGGATCCCCATGCCCACGGTGACCTTTTGATCCTGACTCAGCTGATGCACCTGCGCCGTGTCCATGCTGGTCTGGCTGGCATCGAATACGGCGCCCAAGCGGTCCAGTACTTCCTGGCCGATGTTTTCGTGGCGGGCGATCTCGTCGATCCGCAGGCGCAGGGCTTCCAGTTCGACGACCTGCGCCTGATCGCGCAGTGTGCGGTCCACGGGCGAGAGCTGATTCAATCCCAGGCGCGCGATCAGCGGCCGCAGGGTCAGGCCGTTGATGAACAGAGTCATCAGCACGAACCCGGTCGTCGCCACGGCGATGAACTGGCGCGCCTCGTGGGGAACCGCGGGCTGTTCCGTGACCGCCAGGGCCAGGGCCAGGGACACGGCGCCCCGCAAACCACCCAGCAGCATCACGGCTCGGTACGAGCGGCTGACCTGAGTGCTGAGCCGCAGCCGGCCAAGCAGCGGCAACAGGCCGTAGATGATGATCGCCCGGGCCGCCAGGGTGACGATGAAGACCACCAGGATGAGCAGGACTTCCATCCAGGTGATCTCGGCCATCATGCGCGGGATCAGCATGGCGGCAAACAGGAAGATCAGGGAATTGGCCCAGAATCCGAACTGCGCCCAGGCGCCTTCCAGTTGTTCGAACGTCGTGGGCGACATGCGGGTGCGGCCGTTGGAGCCCACCACCAGACCGGCGATCACGGTGGCCACCACCCCGGACACCCCCAGGTAGTGTTCGGCCGCGAAAAACGTCAGATAGGCCAGTGCCACGGTCAAAGTGACCTCGGCTGCCGGCCAGCCGCGCAGCCAGCGGAAAAGCGCGCTCGCCAGCCGCCCCATGGCCAGCCCCGCCAGCCCGCCGCCGATGAAACTGAACAGGAAGCTGCCGAGCACCTTGGTCACCGACGGGGTGCCACCGCTGAACAGCATGCTGAGCAGCACGGAATACAGCGCGATGGACGCCGCGTCATTGAACAACGACTCGCCTTCGACCAGCGTGGTCAGCCGCCGGGGCGCCCCAACCTCGCGGAAGATGCCAACCACAGCCACCGGATCCGTGGTGGCGACAATCGCCCCCAGCATCAGGCAGACGATCAACCCATAGGGGGAAATCGCCGCCAGCGAGAAACCGACCGCCACCGTGCAAACCACCACCGCCACGATGGCCATCACCAGGATCGGGCTGATGTCATCCAGCAGGCGCCGGATGTTCATCGCCAGCGCCGCCTCGAAGAGCAGCACCGGCAGGAACACGAACAGAAAGGTTTCGGACGAAATGTCGAAGTGCTGCAGGGAATCGAGAAAATCGGCCACGACCCCCGGCGCCCAGCCGTGGACGTGGATGATCACGCCCAGGACAAAGCCGACGATGGCCAGCAGCACGGAATACGGCAGGCGCAGCCGCCCTGCCAGCGGCGGCATGAAGGAAATCAGGGCCAGCAGCCCGGCCAGGCCAAAGACCAGGAAGCCTATTTTCATGATCGAAGCTAATCAGCAAAAAATGCGTCAGCCATTATGTTACAGGGCCGCCTGCCTTGTCTGAAAGCAGATATGAATGAGTCTTGCCGATGTCATCAGCACGCCGTCACCCTCGCAAACAATCCGGCTGTGACGCGGAAACGCGCCCAGTCCGGAGGCGCAAAAAAAAGGATGCCATGAAGGCATCCCGAGAACATCCGCTTCGATAGGGAGGGGAAGAGGAGAAGCTGAAGCGGACGACAGGACGACGCGGCCCAGGGGGCTGGACGTTCGCCCATGGAGAATTAGTCCGCCCGCCATCCGGAAAGTTCTGCCGCACACCCGACAAAAATGTAAAAAACAATTTCCTGACAAGGATTTACCCGGCAGCCGATACAGATCAGGCTGCCAGGAAATCGGCCTGGCGGTCGGCCAGCGCGGTTTTCAGTTTTTTCAGCGCGGCAGCCTCGATCTGGCGAACACGTTCGGCCGAAATACCGTATTCGGCGGCAAGTTCATGCAAGGTGGCGCCACCGTCGTCGGCCAGCCAGCGCGACTGCACGATGTGGCGGGAACGGTCATCCAGGGAATCCAGGGCATCGGCCAGCCCCTGGCTTTGCAGGGTATCCATGCCGCGACGCGCCAGGACCTGGCCCGGTTCCTGGCTATCGTCGGCCAGCCAGGCGATGGGCGCGAAACGGTCATCGTCGTCGGCGGCCGATGTCTCTAGTCCGCAATCCCCGCCTGACAGGCGAACTTCCATTTCGGCCACGTCTTCGGGGCGCACGTTAAGCTCGCGGGCGATCTCGGACACCTGGTCCGGGGCCAGCGTGTGACCGTCCGGGCGCATGCGCCGCAGATTGAAAAACAGTTTGCGCTGGGCCTTGGTCGTGGCGATTTTCACCAGCCGCCAGTTGCGCACCACGTATTCGTGGATTTCCGCCCGGATCCAGTGCACGGCAAAGGACACCAGCCGCACGCCCCGATCCGGGTCGAAACGGCGCACCGCCTTCATCAGACCGATGTTGCCTTCCTGGATCAGATCGGCGTGCGCCAGACCATAGCCCAGGTACTGGCGCGCCACCGAGACCACCAGGCGCAGATGGGACAGGATCAGATCCCGCGCGGCGTCCAGGTCGTTCTGGTCGCGCAGGCGGCGGCCCAGGTCGGATTCCTGGTCGGCCGTCAGAAGGGGCAGGCGATTGACCGCCCCGATGTAAGCGTCGATGGTGCCAAGCGCACCCGGGTTGGAAATGGCCTGCGCAAGCTGGGCCGGCGCCAACACCAGGGAAGACGAAGTGTGGCTCATGGTGGCAAAGTCCTTGGGTGGTTCGTGGATGATGTTAGCACTCTATGGGGCGGAGTGCTAATTTCCAGACAATGCAGTATTTGACCAGCGTCAAAGGCGAAAAGTTCCCCACCTGCCGATCATCAAGGCAGTTCGAGTTCAGCCACCAACGGCGCATGGTCGGACAATTTCTTCCAGGGGGCGCCATGCAGCACCCGTGCCCGGCGCACGGCAAACCCGCGCTGATAGATCCGGTCCAGGCGCAGCCACGGAAACATAGCCGGGAACGTGCGGGGCGGGGGCATCAGCCGCGCCGCCAGGCCACCGGCCGGCAGCGCCGGCAGCGGACGCAGGATCTGGCCCGGAAACCAGGGCATCCGCTGACGCAGCTGCGCCACCCGATGCCGCAGGCGATAGACCTCGTCCAGGCCCTGGGGCGCGGCGGCGAAGACTTCCACCAGCCCCAGCTGTTGGACGAACAGCGGCGCCAGGCGGTTGTTCCAGTCGTTGAAATCGCCCGCGATCAGCAGCGGTTCGGAATCCGGCACCAGCCGGCGGATACGATCCACCAGGGCATACACCTGACGGGAACGCCCCCCCGCCAGCAGCCCCAGGTGCACCACCAGGCAGTGCACATGCGCGTCCCCGACCTGCACGACCCCGTGCAGCAGGCCGCGCTGTTCCAGGCGATGATCGGAGATGTCCTGATTTTCGTAATACAGGATCGGATAGCGCGACAGCAGCGCATTACCGTGGTCGGTGGCCGCGCGCACCGCATTGCAGCCATAGGCTGCCTGCATGTGCAGGGCGGCCGCCAGAGATTCGTGCTGAGCATCCAGGCTGCTGTGCATCTGGTTGCGCCCCTGGACTTCCTGCAGGAACAGGAGATCGGGCCGCAGGCCATACAAGCCCAGCCGCAGATCGGCCAGCGATTCCCGCCCACCCGAAGCCGAGCGCCCCTTGTGGATGTTGTAGCTGACGATCCGCATGACTGGCATGGCAGCCCTCTGGTGTTATTTCGCCTCGGTCTGGCGCAGGCGGATATGCAGTTCGCGCAGCTGCTTTTCGTCCACCGGCGACGGCGCGTGCACCAGCAAATCCTGCGCACGCTGGGTTTTCGGGAAGGCGATCACGTCGCGAATGGATTCCGCGCCCGCCATCAGGGTCACCAGCCGGTCCAGACCGAATGCCAGGCCACCATGCGGCGGCGCGCCATATTGCAGCGCGTCCAGCAGGAAGCCGAATTTTTCGGCGGCTTCGTCCTCGTCGATTTTCAGGGCTTTGAAGACCTTGGTCTGCACATCGGCGCGGTGGATACGTTCCGAACCGCCGCCGATCTCCCAGCCGTTCATAACCATATCATAGGCCCGGGCCAGCGCGCTGCCGGGATCGGATTCCAGCAGATCTTCGTGGCCAGCCTTGGGGCAGGTGAAGGGGTGGTGCGCCGCCATGTAGCGGTCCTCGCCCTCGTCGTATTCGAACATCGGGAAATCGACCACCCACAGCGGCTGCCAGCCGGCCTCGAACAGGCCATTGTCGCGGCCGAATTCGCTGAGGCCGATTTTCACACGCAGCGCGCCGATGGCGTCATTGACGACCTTTGTGCGGTCGGCGCCAAAGAAGATCAGGTCGCCGTTGCACGCGCCAGTGCGTTCGATCAGGGCGCGCAGCGCATCGGCATGGATGTTCTTGACGATGGGCGACTGCAGGCCTTCGGGGATGGCGGCGGCGTCGTTGACCTTGATGTAGGCCAGGCCGCGCGCGCCGTAGATGCCCACGAACTGCGTGTAGGCGTCGATCTCGCTGCGCGGCATGCTGGCGCCGCCGGGCACGCGCAGGGCGACCACCCGGCAGGCCGGATCGTTGGCCGGGCCGGCGAAGACTTTGAAGTCCACCGCGCGCATCAGGTCGGCCACATCGGTGAATTCCAGTTTCACGCGCAGGTCGGGCTTGTCGGAACCATAGCGGCGCATGGCTTCGGCCCAGCTCATGACGGGGAATTCCGGCAGGGCCACGTCCAGCACCTGGCGATAGACCTCGCGCACCATGCCTTCGAAAATTTCGCGGATCTCGACTTCGTTCAGGAAGGAGGTCTCGCAATCGATCTGCGTGAATTCCGGCTGGCGGTCGGCGCGCAGGTCTTCGTCGCGAAAGCATTTCGTGATCTGATAGTAGCGATCGAACCCCGACACCATCAGCATCTGCTTGAACAACTGCGGCGACTGCGGCAAGGCGAAGAATTCACCCGGATTCACGCGGGACGGCACCAGGTAATCGCGCGCGCCCTCGGGCGTGCTGCGCGTCAGCATCGGCGTTTCGATGTCGATGAAACCCAGGGCATCCAGGTAATTGCGCGCCACCATCGACACCCGGTAGCGCATCATCAGGTTGCGCTGCATCTGCGGGCGGCGCAGGTCCAGCACGCGGTGCGTCAGGCGGGTGGTTTCGGACAGATTGTCGTCGTCGAGCTGGAACGGCGGCGTCAGGGACGCATTCAGGATCTCGATTTCGCGGCACAGGATCTCGATTTCGCCCGACGTCAGGTCGGGATTTCGCGTGCCTTCCGGGCGCCGCCGAACCAGACCGGTGATCCGCACACAATATTCGTTGCGGATGCGCTCGGCCGTGGCGAACGCCCCCTGATTGTCGGGATCCACCACCACCTGGGCCAGGCCCGCGCGGTCGCGCAGATCGATGAAGATCACACCGCCGTGGTCGCGGCGGCGATGGACCCAGCCGAACAGGGTGACGGTCTGGTCGAGGTGGGCTTTGGACACCTCGCCGGTATAGCAGGTACGGTTCAAGAATGGCTCCGAGAATGATGTGAAATCGATGGGGGCGGCACCACCACCCCCATGGAAATGATGTATTTCAGGGCGGTGTCGACGGACATGTCGAGCACCTGGACGTCGGCGCGCGGCATCATCAGGAAGAACCCCGACGTGGGATTGGGTGTCGTCGGCACGTAGACGCTGATGTGATCGCCCGCCAGCAGATCCGCGATCTCGAGACAGGGCGCCCCGGTCAGGAACCCGATGGTCCAGGAACCCTGGTGCGGATACTGCACCAGAATGGCCTGGCGAAAGGCCTGGCCGTTGGGGGAGAACACCGTGTCGCCGACCTGCTTGACCGAATTATAAATGGAGCGCACCAATGGGATGCGCCCCAGCAGGGCCTCCCAGCGCGACAGGATGGCGCGGCCGATGAAGTTGGCGAAGAACAGCCCCGTGAGCAGGATGATGCCCAGCACCAGCGCCAGTTCGAAGCCGGGAATGGCCACCCCGAACAAGGCTTCTGGCGAGAGGAACGACGGCACCAGGGAATCCAGGGTGCGCGCCAGCATCGTCAGCACCCAGATGGTGGTCACCAGGGGCAGCCAGATCAGCAGGCCGGTGATGAAGTAGCGCTTGAAGAATCGCATGGTTCCTGAGCGAAGTGTCGGCGAAAGGCGTCAGCCAGGCGTGGCGGCCGGCACGGGGCTGCCGGAGGACGCCGGGCCGGCTGCTGCCGCGCCCGATGCCCCGGCGGAAGAAGCACCGCCGGAGGCGGAACCCGCCCCATGGTCGGACGACGCTGCGGAGCCGGACGAGCCCAGCACCCCTTCGGAGTGCGAGCCGGACTTACCGCCCCGGAAATCGGTTTCGTACCAACCCGAGCCCTTCAGGCGGAAACCCGCCGCCGTCACCTGCTTTTCATAGGTGGACTGCCCGCAGGCCGGACACACGGTCAGGCGAGGGTCGGAGATTTTCTGCAGCACATCCTGCTGATGACCGCAATGGCTGCAACGATAGACGTAAATCGGCACAACAATGTCCTGGAAATCTGAACTGCCTGGATTTTAATCCTTTTAAAACAAAGTGCCCCCACGCCGCACGGCCCGCGACTGCCGGCGCGGCGTTTTCAGCTGAAAGAATTGGGCAGCAGGAACATGATGGCCGCCACCAGGGTCGGCACCGCCGCGGCCCCCAGCAGCTTCAGGGGCGAGATCGTGCCGTCGCCAAAACAGCCCTTGAGGATGGAGAACCCCGCCGGATTGGGTGCATTGGCGATGACCGTCAGGCCGCCCCCGGTCACGGCCCCGGCCACCAGCATGTAGCGCCACAGATCACCGGTACCTTCGACCAGGGAACCCAGATAGGTCAGCGCCGCATTGTCGGTGACCGCCGTCAGCGCGGTGGCGCCCAGGTACAGGACGAAGGGCGACAACCCGGCCAGCAGGCCTTGCAGCCACCACTGCTGCAGCCCGCCCAGGACCACCAGACCTGCCAGGAAGAACCCCACCATCAGGCCTTCGCGCAGCAGCAGGGGCGACTGGTGGGTCTTGTAGGCCTGTGCGTAGCCGATGAACAGCACCAGCAGCGCGAGGAAGATCTTGATGTGATGCGAGGCCAGCACGATCCCCAGCAGGAACAGGACATGGACGGCCATGACCATGAGCGGCACCGGCGCGCGGGCGTTGCTGTCATCAGGGCGCACGCCCAGGCTGCCATCGAGCAGGAAGGGCCGGCAGATCAGGGTCAGGATCAGGCCGTTGAACAGCACGGCGGCGGCAGCACGCCAGCCGAAATGCGTGGCCATGAAGGCGGTGTCCCAGCCGAAGGTCTGCGCGACCATCAGCACAGGCGGCGCCGCATAGGCCGTCAGCACGCCGCCGATGGACACGTTGACGAAAAGCACCCCGACCGTCAAATATTTGAAGCCGTCCTGGCCCGGGCGGCGGAAATAGGCCTGACGCAGCAGTAGCGCGGCCAGCGTCATGGCGGCGGGCTCTGTGATCAGCGACCCTGCCAGCGGTACCAGCGTCATGATGACAAAAAAGCGCGACAGTTCGCACGACACCGGCAGCACACGCGCCAGACCATCGACCACCAGGCGCACGAGTTCGATGATGGGACGGCTGGCGGCCACCACCATGATCACGAACACGAAGGCGGGCTCGGTGAAGTTGCGGGTATCCAGGTAGTCAACCGCGCCCTTCACCCCCAGCGTCAGGGCCATCCAGACGAACAGCACGCAGGCCCAGACGCCGAATACCGCCTCGACCTCGGAGAGCAGATGCCATAAGCCGGCATGGCGTCCGCCCCGATGCGCCAGACGCGCGAAAACCGGCACGGAGAACGTGTGAATGATGGCGATGGCAAACAACAAGCTGGCCACGACCTCGGTGTGACTGACCATATCCGAGTCCAAAAGCAGGGATGTGAAAAATACGATTCAGGCACGCTGCAAAATCAGGCGCGCGCCCTTTTCGGCGATCATGATGGTGGGGGAATTGGTGTTGCCCGAGGTGATCACGGGCATGATCGATGCATCGATCACCCGCAGGCTGTCGATCCCCCGGACGCGGAGTTCCGGGTCCACCACCGCCATGGGATCGGTGCCCATTTTACATGTCCCGACCGGATGGAAAATCGTGGTGCCGATATCGCCGGCTGCGGACTCGAGCGCTTCCTGGGTCCGCACCGCATCCCCGGGCAGGTATTCCTGAGGGTGATAGCGCGCCAGCGCGGGCTGGGCCATGATGCGCCGGGTCAGGCGCAGGGCATCGGCCGCGACGGCGCGGTCTTCGGGCGTCTGCAGATAATTGCACAGGATGTCGGGATGATCGGCCACGTTGGGCGAGGTGATGCGGACATAGCCCCGGCTGCCGGGTTGCAGATTGCACACCGATGCGGTCAGGGCGGGAAAGGTGTGCAGCGGGTCGCCGAATTTGTCCAGCGACAGGGGCTGGACGTGGTATTCCAGATTGGGGCGCGGGCGCGACGGATCCGACCGGGCGAACGCCCCCAGCTGCGAGGGCGCCATGGACAGCGGCCCGCGGCGCAGCAGCGCGTACTGCAGCCCCATCCAGGCCTTGCCCCACCAGGCATGGGTCAGCGTATTCAAGGTCAGCGCCCCCTGCAGGCGAAAGATCATGCGCAGCTGCAGGTGATCCTGCAGGTTTTCCCCCACCCCCGGCAGATCGTGCACCAGCGGGATGCCCAGATGGCGCAGCCGGTCGGCGGGGCCCACACCCGAGACCTGCAGCAGCTGAGGCGAACCGATGGCCCCGGCGGCCAGGATCAGTTCGCGGTGAGCCACGGCATGCCGGCGCAAGCCGTCCTGCACGAAGGCCACCCCGGTTGCGCGGCGCCCGGAAAATTCGATGCGCTCGACGCAGGCGCCGGTGATCACCCGCAGATTTTCGCGCCCCATGACGGGATGCAGGAAGGCCTTGGCGGCATTCCAGCGCACGCCGCGCCGCTGGTTGACCTCGAAGTAGTTGCAGCCGGCGTTGTCGCCCCGGTTGAAATCATCGGTGTGTTCGATGCCCGCCTGTGCCGCCGCGTCGCGAAAGGCATCCAGCACGTCCCAGCGCAGGCGCTGGGGCTCGACCCGCCAGGTGCCCGCGGCCCCATGGAATTCGCTGGCGCCGGCATGGTGGTCTTCGACATCGCGAAACAGCGGCAGCACGTCACGCCAGGCCCAGCCCGGGTTGCCGAGGGCTTCCCAGCCGTCGTAGTCGGCCGCCTGGCCGCGCAGATACAGCATGCCGTTGATGGACGACGACCCGCCCAGCACCCGCCCGCGCGGATAGCCCAGCGTGCGGTAGTTCAGACCCGGATCGGGCTGCGTGTGATAGCACCAGTCGGTGCGCGGATTGCCGATGCAGTACAGATAGCCCACGGGGATGTGGATCCAGCGCCAGTCGTCGGTGCCGCCGGCTTCCAGGAGCAGCACCCGGTGCGACTGCGACAAACGGTTGGCCAACAGGCAACCCGCCGAGCCCGCCCCCACAATGACATAATCGAATTCCAATGCGGTTTCGGTGGGCGCATTGCCGACCATCGCGTGTCTCCTGGGGCCTGTGCGGCCCGATCTTATTGTCTGGAATCAGTCTAGCCGTAAAGCGTTGTCCCGGCCAGCGCCGCCACGATCAGCAGCACACCCACCTGCATGTTCGAGCGGAACAGCCGCAGGCCGCGTTCCGGGTAACGTACGTCGAACAGCCGCACCTGCCAGACGAAATGCCCGGCGATGACGGCCATCACGACGTAATACGGCCAGCGCATGCCCATGCCCCATCCGGACACTGTCCACAGGACCGCCGTGGCGGCATACATGCCGCCGATCCAGGCCTTGCCCTGGTCGCCAAAGCGCATGGCCACGGACTTCAATCCCAGCATGCGGTCGTCGCGCATGTCGATGTAGGCGTAGATGGCGTCGTAGCCGATCTGCCACAGCACGGCCCCCACCCACATGGCCAGGCCATACCAGGGCAGGATGTCGCGCGTGTCCGTCCAGGCCATGAGCATGCCCCAGTTGAAGGCCATGCCCAGCACGGCCTGCGGCCAGTAGGTAAAGCGTTTGCACAAAGGATAGATGACCACCAGCGGCACCAGAACCAGCGCCAGCCAGCGGCTGTAGGCGTTGATCGCCAGCAGCAGCATGGCTGTGACCAGGATTTGCGCCAGCGCGAACCACAGTGCCGCCCGCAGCGTCAATTGGCCGCTGGTCAGAGGCCGGAAGCGCGTGCGCTCGACCCGATGATCGAAATTGCGGTCGAAGATGTCGTTGAAGGTGCAGCCCACGCCCCGCATCAGCAATGCGCCCAGGGAAAAGATCACCAGTCGCCACAGCGTGGGCCAGCCGTCGGCCGCCTGCGCCAGCGCGGCCAGCGCCGGCAACAGGGTCAACCAGGTGCCGACCGGACGATCCAGGCGGCATAGCCGCGCGTAAGGCCCCCACGATGCCGGCAGCCAGCGCGCGACCCAGTCGTCGGACCGCATGTCCGACAGGTCCGGGCCGCTGGCTGCCGGCCGTTCATCCACGTCAGTGCCCCGGGCCGATCAGCTCGCCCAGCACCTGGATGCCCGTGCGGATGCGGTCCTCGGGGACCGTCACGAAACTGAGCCGCAGCCGGTTGGTCGGCGCCTGCGCGCTGGCATAGAACGGCGCCCCGGGCACGAAGGCCACGTTGCGCGCGATGGCCCGCTGCAGCAGTTCGCCGGTGTCGATGCCTTCGCGCAGCGTCACCCAGATGAACATGCCGCCCTGCGGCCGCGTCCAGCGCGCGTCGGCGGGAAAATGCCGCTGCAAGGCATCAAGCATGTAGCCGCACTGGCGCTGGTAGATCTCGCGGACCTTGGGTAAATGCGTGCGCAGAAAGCCGTTGCGCACGGTTTCGTAGACCGCCATCTGCGTGATGGTGGCCGTATGCAGATCCGTGGCCTGCTTGATCTGGACCAGTTTCGAAATGACGTCGCGCGGCGCGACCACGTAGCCCAGGCGCATGCCCGGAGCCAGGACCTTGGAAAAGGTGCCCAGGCGGATCACCGTCGCGCCCACGGGGCGGCCGAGTTCCAGCAGGCTGGGCTGCGGCTCGCCCGCGTAGCGCAGTTCGCCGTAAGGGTCGTCCTCGATGATGGGCAGCCCCAGGGCGGCGCAGCGCTCGACCAGCGCCTGGCGGCGTTGCAGATCCAGCGTCAGACCGGTCGGGTTCTGGAAATTGGGCAGGACGTAGATGAAGCGCGCATCCTGGGTGAGTTCCGCGTCCAGGGCCTCGGGGATCAGCCCGCCGGCATCCGTGGGCACCGACTGGTATTGCGGCTCGAAGAGCGAAAACGACTGCAGCGCGCCCAGGTAGCTGGGGGCCTCGACCAGCACGCGCGAACCCGGATCGATGAACAGTTTGCCCAGCATGTCCAGGGCCTGCTGCGAACCGGATACGATCAGGACTTCTTCGGGGTCGATCGTCATGCCGTCGCGCGACAGATCCTGCGCCACCCATTCGCGCAGGGGGGTATAGCCTTCGGTGCGGCCATACTGCAACGCGGTAGCGCCCTGTGTGGCCAGCACCCGGTCGAACGCGGCGCGCAGTTCGGGAATCGGGAAGCCTTCGGGCGACGGCAAACCGCCCGCGAAGGAGATGACCTCGGGGCGTTCGGTGATCTTGAGGATTTCACGGATGGCCGAGCTGGTGAGCTGCAGGGCGCGGCCGGAAAAGGTGATGGGTGAGGAATTCAGCGTGTCCATGGTGGGGTCCAGTGCCCTGTTCGGTTGATCCGCACGCGCCTTCCAGGACGCCACGGATCGCAAGCATCCTATATTAAAACAATCCTTGGCGGCAGGCCGCGCGGGACCAGGACACTGCCCTGGCGTCCTGGGATTGAAATATCCGGAAAACCGGCGCCCAGGGGGATCCCGGGCGCCTGCCCTTACGCCACCTGGGGCGATTTCACCCGCTGCGCGATGTGCGCCAGCGCTTCCTCGACCTGATCGATCAGCACCAGACACAGGTCGCCCGGTTCCAGCGCATCGAGCGCCGTATCGATGGCCAGGAACTCGCCATGGATCTCCTCCAGGCGATTGGCACGGCGCGCAGCCTCCAGGCCGCCGCGCAGCAGCGCCAGCACTTCGCCGTCGGCGCGGCCGCGCTGGCACTGGTCCTGATACAGAATGACGGTATCGAACGCGTCGCCCAGGATCTCGGTCTGGCGGCGGATGTCCTGGTCGCGCCGGTCGCCCGCCCCGCTGATGACCACGGTGCGGCGCCGCGCGGGCATCGTTTCGACAGCTTCGACCAGCGCCAGGATCGCATCCGGATTGTGGCCATAGTCGGCAATCACCGTCGCGCCCTGATAGTCGAACACGTTGAAACGACCCGGCACGGTGCCCGCATCGTTGACGAACGACGCCAGGCCGGCCTGGATCTGCACCCAATCCACCCCCAGCGCCCAGGCGGCGGCCGCCGCCGCCATGGCGTTGTCCACCTGGAAGCCCAGCGTGCCCCCGTGCGTCAGCGGCACGCGCACCAGTTCAATGCGCGTTTCGGCGCCGGCCTCGGAAAACACCAGGTCCCCCTGATCGACGAAGACCACCCGGCCACCCTGGGCGCGGTGCGTATCGATCAGCGGATGCCGGGCATCCCGGGCGAAATAGGTCACCCGGCCGGGGCAGCTGGCGGCCATTTTCGCCACGATCGGATCCTGGGCGTTGAGCACCGCCATGCCGGTGGGCGCCAGGTTCTCCACGATGACGCGTTTGACGACGGCGAGTTCCTCGACCGTGCGGATGTAATTCATGCCCAGGTGGTCGCCGATCCCGATGTTCGTGACCACCGCGACGTCGCAGCGGTCGAACCCCAGGCCTTCGCGCAGGATGCCGCCGCGCGCCGTCTCGAAGACCGCCATGTCCACATCCGGATGCAGCAGCACGTTGCGCGCGCTGCGCGGCCCGCTGCAATCGCCCGTATCGATGCGTCGTGCGCCGATGTAGACGCCATCGGAATTCGTCATGCCCACGCACACGCCTGGCGCCGCGCACAGATGGGCCAGCAGGCGCACCGTGGTGGTCTTGCCGTTGGTGCCCGTGACTGCGGCGACCGGAATCCGCCCGTCGTCCCCAGGCGCGTACAGCGTCTCGACAATGGCGGCGCCCACGTCGCGCCCCGTTCCGTAGGACGGCGTCAGGTGCATGCGCAGACCGGGCGCGGCATTGACCTCGACGATGCAGCCTGTTTCCGGGGTGAGCGGCTGATAAACATCGCCGCTGACCAGATCGATGCCGCAGACATCCAGCCCCACCATGCGCGCGGCCATGACGGCGCTGGCGGCCAGTTCCGGGTGGACGTGATCGGTGACGTCGGTCGCCGTCCCGCCAGTACTGAGATTGGCGTTGTTGCGCAGCACCACGCACACCCCCTGGGCCGGCACCGAATCGGCCCGATACCCCTGGCTGACCAGGGTGTTGAGCGCCGTTTCATCCAGGCGGATGCGCGTCAGCGACGTGCCATGGCCTTCGCCACGCAGAGGATCCTGATTGATCAGATCCACCAGTTGGGCAATGGTATGCGCGCCGTCGCCCACCACCTGGGGCGGGTCGCGGCGCGCGGCCGCCACCAACCGGTCGCCCACCACCAGCAGCCGGAAATCATGCCCGGGAAAGTAGTGTTCGACGAGGACGCTAGAACCGTGTTCGCTCGCCACGGCGTAGGCGGCCAGCACCTGCTCGCGCCCCTGGATATTGACGGCGACCCCCCGGCCCTGGTTGCCATCGAGCGGTTTGACCACCACCGGCCCGCCGATCTCCTGGGCGGCCAGCCAGGCGTCCTCCGCATCGGCGACCACACGACCCCGAGGCACTGACACCCCGGCTGACGCCAACAGGGATTTCGTCAGCGCCTTGTCCTGAGCGATGGCTTCGCCGATCGCGCTGCTGGCGTCGGTTTCCGCCGCCTGGATGCGGCGCTGGCGACGGCCCCAGCCGAACTGCACCAGGCTGCCCTCGGTCAGCCGGCGGTAGGGAATGCCCCGGCGCACCGCCGCATGAACGATCGATCCGGTGCTGGGCCCCAGACGCACGTCCTCGTACAGATCCTTCAGGCGCGAAACCGCCGCCGCCAGATCGAAAGGCTCGTCCTTCAGAGCCGCCAGGCACAACACGCAGGCCAGATCGAACGCCAGGCGCGCAACGCTTTCCTCGACGTATTCGATCACGACCTGGAAAACCCCGGCGTCCGGTGTCGGCGCGGTGCGGCAGAACGCCACCGGGCAGCCTGCCTGGGCCTGCAGGCTGAGCGCCGCCCCGGCCAGCACGTGCGCCAGCGAAAGAGCACCCGGCTGCCCCGCCGGCCGCTGAATATCGATATCGGGAAAACGGGCGCGCAGCCGGGTTTCGAAAGCGTCCGGGTCGTCGATCGCGCACTCGCTGTCCGAGCAGGCCACGATGGCCTCGATCGCCGTCTGTCGGCACCACACATTCGGCCCGCGCAAGGCCCGCACTCGGGAGACTTCCATGATGAGATTTTTTTCCTAGAGGAAGTTTCGGCCCGGCAGCCATCCGCCGGACCGGAATCAGGTTCAGACGGCCATCGTGGCCGAGGTCGCGCCCTGTTGCGCCACCCAGGTCCGCAGGCCCACCCGAATGTGCTCGATGCCCAGCCCCAGGGCCCAGACGGCCCCCAGGGCCGCCAGCACGCTGGCCAGATCGTCGCGCAGGGCGGACACGGCGGGATCACCCAAGTCCACCAGCGGGATTTCCACGCCTTTTTCGGCCAGCACCACGCTGCCGTCCCGCTCGAACACGGCGCGGCCGCCCTCTGCCAGGTGCGACGCCAGGGCCTCGCCGTCCGGCTGCAGACCGTACAGAATGACGGCCCCATCGCACAGCGGCGCCAGCCCGACCGTCAGCGGATCGTCTGCATTCAACACCGCGGCGCCGCCTGGCAGCACCACATCGACCTGGGTGCGGAAAATGCGCACCAGATGCTCGGGCGTTTCCATGTGGAATTCGGGCCAGGTCACGGCCGGATCGATGCCCGTCACCACGCCGATCTGGCAGCGGTCATAGGCCAGGCCCTCGCCCAGGATGACCCGCCCGCCGTTTTCCAGCACCGCGTATTCCACCGCGCGATTGAGCAGCACCCGCCGCACGGAGTCCCAATGGGAGGAATCCTTCGCCGTAACTTGCTGATGTCCCAGGAACAGGCCCTCGGTCGAGGCCAGGCCCACGGTCTTGCCGGTCAGCTGCAGCAGATGGGCCACCAGGCGCGCCACCGGCGCGGTGCCCCGGCTGCCGGTGACGCCGATCACGGGAATGCGGCCGTCTTCCGGGGCCGGGAACAGATCGTCGATGATGGCTCGCCCGACGGGGCGCGACTGGCCCATGGCCGGCTTCAGGTGCATCAGCAGGCCGGGGCCGGCGTTGACTTCGACGATGGCGCCTTGCTGCTCGTCCAGCGGCCGGGAAATGTCCCGCGTCACCAGATCGATGCCGGCGATGTCCAGCCCGACCACGCGGGCGGCCAGCGAAACCTGTTCCGCCACGTCCGGGTGGACCGAGTCCGTGATGTCGATCGATACGTTGCCGCTGCGCTGGATCATGACGGCGCGCCCGCGTTCGGGCACCGAATCGCCTGTCAGCCCCTGGCGGTCCAGTTCCAGCCGCGCCGCCGAATCCAGGCGTACGACGTTCAGGGGATGGTCCTCGTCGCGCCCGCGCCGGGGATCGGAATTCAGTTGCGTCTCGATCAGCTGCAGCACGGTGGACACGCCATCGCCCACCACCATCGCAGCCTCGCCGCGGGCGGCGGCGACCATCCGGCCGCCCACCACCAGCAGGCGGTGCTCGTCGCCCTCGATGAAACGCTCGACCATCACGCTGCTGCCCTCGTTCACCGCCACGGCAAAGGCCGCCGCGATCTGTTCGCGCGTGCTCAGGCAGGTAAAGACACCCCGTCCATGGTTGCCGTCGGACGGTTTCACCACGACCGGCAGCCCGATGTCCTGGGCGGCGTCCCAGGCCTCGTTCGCGTCGGCCACCAGCCGGCCTTCGGGCACGGGCACCCCGCACGCCTGCAGCAGCTGGCGGGTCAGATCTTTGTCGCGGGAAATGCCTTCGGCGATGGCGCTGGTGCGGCTGGTTTCCGCCGTCCAGATGCGGCGCTGACGCGCGCCGTAGCCTAATTGCAACAGATTGGCGTCGCTCAGGCGGATCGCCGGAATGTCGCGGTCGTCGGCCGCATCGACAATGCACGCCGTGCTGGGCCCCAGGCTGAGCGATTCCGCCAGATCCTTCAGGCGATCGACCGCGCCGGCCACGTCGAAGGGGCGATCCTCGATGGCGGCCATCAGAAGATCGCGCGCCACGTACAGCGTTTCACGCGTCAGCGGCTCGTGCCAGGCGCGCACGATGACCTTGTAGACCCCGCGCAGCGAGGTCTCGCGCGCACGGCCCAGACCGCCGGGCATGCCCGCCAGGCTTTGCAGTTCCAGTGTGACGTGTTCCAGGATATGCGCGGGCCAGGTGCCTTCGCGCACGCGCTGCAGAAAGCCGCCGCGCTCGCCGATGCTGCAGCGATGTTCGATCAGCGTCGGCAGCCAGGCGCTCAGGCGTTCGTAGAAACCAGGTATGACATTCGAGGGGTAGTCTTCCAGGTCGTGGATATCCACCAGCGCCTCGATGACAGGGCGATAGGCCCAGATGTTCGGCCCCCGCAAATACACCATATTGAGAAACTCAATACTTTTATTGTCCATGATGGAACCATGCAAGAAAGTGGGGGTGTGGGGCCTAATGCTGCCATTACACAGCGAAACAACGGCACACATAATAATCTTGCGCCTGTTGCGTAGCACAGAAAAAGAGTTGAAAATTGTGTCGCTCGCGCAACGGTGTGCGCGCGAACCCCTGAACCCCGGTCAACTATTCCGCTGTCCGATCCACCTTCCGACTCCCTCTTCTTCCATCATTCATGCAGGGCTCCCCTCTCGACTCTCCGGCTGTGGACGTGTGTCCGCCAGGCCTGCCCATGGTGTGGCACGACACGCTGTCCGCCCTGCTGGCGACCGACGAACACGTGCTGGGCTGGCTGCCGCTGAACCTGGACAGCCAACTGCACTTCGGTGACAGTCTGATCGTGCTGACCGAGCGCCGCTGGCTGTACTGCGGCACAGACGCGCAATCCAGCCGGTCCTGGCCGCTGCGGCCCGACATGACCCTGAAGCTGCAGGACCACGCTGGGGTCGGCAGTCTGGAACTGCTGGACAGCCATGCGCGGCTGGCCCGCTGGCGCTATACCCTGGATCTGCACCCGCAAGCCCTGCAGCTGGTCGCGCGCTACAACGCGCTCAGCCAGCCCGACGACGACCCGGTCCCCACGCTCCAGGCGATGCCGTCCGACACGGATACGGAAACGCCACGCACCAGTTCGCTGTTTCGTCTGTGGCGTTTCGCACGCCCCTATCGCCGCCAGCTCAGCATCGGGCTGGCCCTGACGCTGACCGCCACCGCCGCCTCGCTGGTGCCGCCCTACCTGACCATGCCGTTGATGGACGACGTGCTGATCCCCTTCCAGAACGGAGAACCCGTCCACTGGGACCTGGTCACGCTGTATCTGGGCGGGCTGCTGGCATCGTCCATCCTGGCGTGGGCGCTGGGCTGGGGGCGCAGCGCCATTCTGGCCTGGGTCAGCGAACGCATCGGCGCCGACCTGCGCACCACCACCTACCAGCACCTGCAGCAGTTGTCCCTGCAGTATTTCGGCGGTAAACGCACCGGCGACCTGATGGCGCGCATCGGTTCCGAATCCGATCGCATCTGCCTGTTCCTGTCGCTGCACCTGCTGGATTTCGTCACCGACATCCTGATGATCGTCATGACAGCCGTCATCCTGCTGTCGATCAATCCGATGCTCGCCCTGGCGACGCTGGCGCCACTGCCGATCATCCTGTGGCTGATCCACTGGGTGCGCGACCGCCTGCGCCACGGCTTCGAAAAGGCCGACCGCGTCTGGTCGGAAATCACCAACGTGCTGGCCGACACCATCCCCGGCATCCGCGTGGTGAAAGCCTTCGCCCAGGAAAAGCGCGAGGTCACGCGCTTTCGCGAGGCCAACAACCGCAACCTGGCGATCAACGACCGGGTCAACGCCCTGTGGTCGCTCTTCACGCCCACCGTCACCCTGCTGACGGAACTGGGCCTGCTGGTGGTCTGGGTCTTCGGCATCTGGCTGGTATCGCACGACGCCATTACCGTCGGCGTGTTGACCGCATTCGTGGCTTACATCAGCCGCTTCTATGTGCGCCTGGATTCCATGAGCCGCATCGTGTCCACCACCCAGCGTGCCGCCGCCGGCGCCAAGCGCATCTTCGACATCCTGGATCACGTCTCCAGCGTGCCCGAACCCGGCGAACCCAAGCCCATGGACCACATCCAGGGCCGCATCGAACTTTCACGTATCGGTTTCCGCTACGGCAACCGCGCGGTCATCCAGGACCTGAGTCTGGATATCGCCCCCGGCGAAATGGTCGGCCTGGTGGGCCACAGCGGCTCGGGCAAGAGCACGCTGGTCAACCTGATCTGCCGTTTCTACGACGTGTCTCAAGGCACGATCCGGCTGGACGGCGTGGACATCCGCCAGTACGCCATCAGCGACTACCGGCGCCACATCGGCCTGGTGCTGCAGGAACCGTTCCTGTTCTACGGCACGATCGCGGAAAACATCGCCTACGGCCGCCCGGACGCCAGCCACGCGGAGATCATCGCCGCCGCTCGCGCCGCCCATGCGCACGAATTCATCCTGCGCCTGCCGCACGGCTACGATTCGCTGGTCGGGGAACGCGGCCAGGCCCTGTCGGGCGGCGAACGCCAGCGCATTTCCATCGCCCGGGCGATCCTGATCGACCCCCCCATCCTGATCCTGGACGAAGCGACCTCGTCCGTGGACACCGCCACCGAAAACGAAATCCAGAAGGCCCTGGACAATCTGGTCAAGGGGCGCACGACGATTTCCATTGCCCACCGCCTGAGCACCCTGCGCGAGGCCGACCGCCTGGTCGTCATGGACAGCGGCCGCATCGTCGAGATCGGCCGGCACGACGAACTGCTGGCGCGCGAAGGCGCCTATGCCCGCCTGTACCGCGCCCAGCTGCAGGGCACCCTGCCGCCGTCGTCGGATCATTCGGCGAAACAGGCCGCCCACGAGGCCGATTATGATTCCTGAGCACGTTCCGCCCCCCGTTGCCGAGGCGCAGGCCGCCGCGGTCGAGACCACCGCGCCGGACTTCACGCTCGTCCGGGACACGTTCGGGCACCTGATCCTGTCGCGCCCCGGCATGCCCGATACCGTCGTGATCCCCGTGCGCAGCTTTCCCATCAGCGGCCCCGACGAAGGCATTTCGCTGGTCGGGCCTCAGGCCCAGGAACTGGCCTGGATCGATCGGCTGGACACGCTGCCCGCCAACGCCCAGAAGCTGATCACCGAGGAACTGGCCCAGCGCGAGTTCAAGCCCGAGATCCTGCGAATCGAGCACGCCTCCACCTGGGCAACCCCCAGCCGCTGGGACATCGAGACCGACCGCGGGCCCGCCGTGCTGACCCTGAAAAGCGAGGACGACATCCGCCGCCTGTCGGCGTCCACGCTACTGATCGCGGACGCCTGCGGGGTGCATTACCTGGTCCGCGACCTGAATGCCCTGGACCGGTTCAGCCGGAAGATCCTGGATCATTTCCTGTAAGCGGATGTCGAGGGCAAAAATCCCACCCCTACGGATTCAGTTTTCGACGAGCAAAACTCGCTACCGACTTTCGGAAATGGACATAGGAGGGTAGGTCCTTAATTGGGCCCTGCGGATCCAGGTCTATTGCAAGTCGGGCTCTCATCGAGCTAAAGTGTTTCCGGAATTTTTTGAGACGGCTGCCTTGTGCCTCGCTCGCAATACACAACGACTCTAGAAGGACAGCCTTGGCATTCTTCTCGTTTTCTAACCGTCGGAAATCAGGATGGAAAGGGAACCCACCACGATAAGCTGTATTGCCCGCCACACGTTTTATAGCGTCGAGATCCGTCAAAAGCCAAGTCTCTAGCTGTCGTACGGGAATTAATGGGATCACTGGCCGCTGCAAGTTGAGAGATCTAACCGCAGAAGCGATCTCCTCTTCCCGCTGCACAACCCCTACGTCATCAGAATCACGATGAATGAAAAACACATCGGTATTAGGATAAAGTTTTGCCAAAACTTCAAGCTTATCTCCAACAGCACGGCCCACTGGAACGGGAAAACTAGACAGATCTGGTGCGTCACCACTGACCTCAGAGAACCCCTCTTCGACCAGAATTTTTTCTATATGATCCACCAAATTTAAATCGGATGTCCCTTCACCTGACAAGATAAAACTAATCCTCATGCTGCGCCCCCACCCAAGGCACACTCAAGATTCAGCGGTATCTGTGCATTAGGAGGCAAGCTCAAGTATGCGATGACAGAGCCGATATCAATGGGAGAAGCGTCGCTTGAGCTACCCCTCCAGGTGTTAGGCAAACTTTTGCAGCGGATCGTTGTGGCCGGCCTACCGTCCGGACCTAACACCTTTATAATATCCGCGTAAATAAGATCATCCGGCTCCTCTAACGACACTAGCACCGGAGAATGTGTTGCTATAAATATCTGTCTCATTGGATTATCTTCCCCAACTTCTTCATGAGGATTCACAGCTAGATCTTTCAGAAGATTAAGCATGGACTTCATTCTGGCGGGATGAATTCCATTTTCAGGCTCTTCAAAGCACAATAATCCGTTAAATTCAGGGTCTTCTGACATAATACAAAGCGTCAAGAAACGCAACGTTCCATCGGACAAAGACCGGGCAGGCAAGAATGCACCTGAGCGTTCCTTCACTTCAATGGTCAGCAGCTTTCGGACTTGATCCACATCGACACGGATATCCGATGTGGGCACTATCTCCGAGAGTCTACTTGCCACGCGAGAACAGACATTCTTATCTTCACGGTATAGTTTGTATAAAGTCGCTGCAAGATTACCCCCATCAGAACCCACTGAGCTACTTTCATGCATCCGATTAGACCGACGCATTGCACTCGGCTCAAGAGCCAGGAAACGCCATGCCTGCATCTCTCTTCGCGCAGCTAAAACAGTTGGCCAAGCGGCACTGTTCGTATTCGCAATCACCGTTTTGGGGATATGATGCGCAGGAATTTTCTGCGGCTGCCCGCTACTACCACCATCTTGGTGCAGTTGAATTTCAATAATACCATCCTCAGTTTTCCGGGTGGAAATATATCCCGCTCCCTTTCGCTCATTAATAATTATAGGATCTCTAAATTTTGAGGCACTCAAGGGAAATTTCAATTTGCTGGCTGCCTCTCCCTTATTAATATGACTCAGCTCTTCTCGCACAAGATACAAACCAAGGTCGCCGGAAGACGCCCCTTCCGGATCATGAGCAAGTTCAATTTCGTATCGCAAGAATGTAGACTTAGCCTGCGCTTTTCTACCGAAATCATCCACTACATCCCGCGAGACAATCATCTCTGCAGCAATTAATAGTCTCTCACACCGAAAATCCCCGTTAGTCCAAAATATATCAAGAGGATCTGAAGACTCTGAGGCCCTTGCAGCCAAAGCAGACTCAACAATTGACCGATCGCTCAAAAGAGACAAAAACCTTATTGCATCGAATATATTCGATTTACCAACGCCATTAAGACCAGCAATACAATTGAATGGCCCGAAGGATACAGAGAACCCAAGAAGATTCTTGAACCCATGCACTTCCAACTTAGTCAGCATAATAATCACCTCAACCGGAGAGCACTAACACCTTCTCCCCAGATTGCCATCAGGATCCAGTCGACCCAAGCCAGCTGCAGAATCACGCGATGCCCTCCAGCACAGGTTGATGAATGGAAAACAAGGCCAGCCAGATCGCAACAAAGCGCGGAGGCACATTTTGCAAGCTCAATGCCTGGGAAAATAGAGAGGATACCCTACAGAATAGTGCAACCTACATGGATGTAACACGCACAGATCGATAATTGGGTATTCTCCAATTCTTATGCGGTGCCTACGGACCAAGCCCACGGCACCCAACCGCATGCAGTGCCACCTCTTCGCGCGTTACATCGAAACTCCGCAATCAGCATAGACATCAGCTGGAAGGTGCATCATGCGACCTAAAATCACGGTGTGACTGCTGAACATGGCACAGAATACCCCAACCATCACAATGCATCACATGCCTTCACGACCTTTTGACATGCGTCATCGGTATTGACCGCTAGTCACCAACAACCCGAGTCATCAGCAGTCTGTCACTGCAGCACGCCTGTTATGTGTTGTTTAATTGACATTCGATATGAATTGTCATATATTAACGACATGGATGCCATCTTATTACTTTCACGACTGGGCGGTCAGATCCGGGATCTGCGTAAGAACCGCGGCCTGACGCAGGCCGCGCTGGCACAGCGGGCGGGCATCACCCGCCAGAAGCTAATCGAAATCGAACAAGGCGCCGACAGTGTCGCCGCCGGCTACTACGCGCGCGCGATTGCCGCTCTGGGGGCCGAACTACGCACCGTCCCCGCCCGCATGCCCACGCTGGAAGAACTCAAGGATATCTTTCCATGAACACGATGACGGTGGATACCCCACAGGGCCATAGCGGCACCCTGACCGATCTCGGGTCCGACCAGTTTTCGTTCCGGTATGCGCCATCGGCGACGGATCGCGCCGCCATCTGCCTGTCCATGCCGACCCGTTACGCGGATTACCCCCAGACAGGACTGCATCCGATCTTTCAGATGAACCTGCCCGAAGGTTTCGTGCTGGAGGCTCTGCGCAATCGCTTTGCCAAGACCACATCGCTCAATCCGATGCTGCTGTTGGCCATGACTGGCCGCAATGAACCCATCGGCAGGCTTCAGGTCGATATGCCCGGCCTGGCACCAGCACCTGTCTCAACCGGGGAACGGCTGGCGGACCTGATTGCCTGGGATGGTACGGAAGACCTGTTTGAAGCCCTATTGGACAAATACATCCTGCGATCCGGGATCTCCGGCGTTCAGCCCAAGCTCCTGGTGCCCGAATCTCCAGTGGATCGCCACACGGCCATCACTGGAGAACTCATCCTGAAATCGGGCGGGGACACCTGGCCCCATCTGGCCATCAATGAATACCTATGCATGTCGATCGCCAAGGCGGCAGGCCTGGATACCCCCGAATTCCACCTGTCGGACAACGGCCAGTTGTTCATCATGCGCCGCTTCGATCGCCATGAGAACACCCGGCTGGGGTTCGAAGATATGGCGGCGCTGATGGGCCTGGCGGCCACCCGGAAGTACGAAGGCAGTTACGAACATATCGCCCGGGCCGTGCGACTGTTTTGCGCACCGGACCAGGTTCAGGTGTCTTTGCAGCAGCTGTTTCTGTCCATCACCGTCTCCTGCATGGTCGGCAACGGCGATGCGCACCTGAAAAATTTCGGCCTGCTGTATTCCGACCCAACCGCAGGGGACACCCGATTGGCGCCCGCCTACGACATCGTCAATACCACCGCCTATCTGCCGAATGATTCCCTGGCCCTGAAATTAGGCGGCCATAAAAGCTTCTTTGCCGCCAAATTGGGCCTTCTCGATCTCGCGCGAAAACTCGAGATCGAGAATCCGTCCGCGATCGTTGAGCGCGTCCTGGCCGCCATCGAAGCCACGCTGGGCAGCCAGCCGGATCGTGTGGAAACCGCACCGGACATTGCTCATGCCATCCGTGCCAGCGCGCAGCCATTCGAGGCCGCATTCCTGCGGCCCAGGCGCGGCGGTCAGTAAATACGGGCCGGTGCCTTGCCTGAAATCCGCTGCGCAATGGTGTGCACGCCCTGACCGTATCAAGACGCCAGCAACGACGCCTTGGGCGACAAACCCAGTGACCAGGTTTCGGGCCGCACGCAGCGCACCGCCTCGCGCGAGGCATCGATGCAGCCGCCTTCGGCGTAAACGCCGGCCGGATCGCGCAGCCGCATCATCGGGTCCAGGATCCGCTGCGTGGCGGCCGGATCGGCCAGGGTCTGCGCGACGCGGGCCTCGACGATCGATTCATCCATCCAGGGGCGGCCATTTTTCTGCGCCAGACCATCGCGCCAATGGTAGAGCTCGACGCATTTGGACCGCAGCGTGTAGGGCTGGTCCGGCTTCCAGAAATTGGTGAAATGCCCCTGGCCCAGGTAGAACACCCAGGACCCCTCGTAGCCTTCCACACAGGCCGACGGCTCATGCGGATTGCGAAACCACAGGCGGTCGCCCGGCACGTAATAGCGAAACGGCAGCGGCGCCTGCAGCGAGCCGTACTCGTGCAGGAAGGCATCATGAAACGGACCCGACTGGATCGCCTTGACGTGCCACTGTGCCTGCAGCGCATCCAGCGCCGCCGGATGGCTATCCCGCAGTTCCTTTGCCAGGCCCAGCAGCAGCACGTATTCGGTCGCCCGATAGCAGGAAAACGAATACTGGCGCCCGGACAGATCCGGCCACAGGGTCTGTTCCAGCGAAGGAATCAGATCGTGGCCCGGCAACAGAATAAAGCCGGTCGCTTCCGTCCATGACCAGTAATCGGGCCGTTCGGCTTGTTCCGTGTCGAAGGCCAGCACCGTGCGCCGCCCCGTCTGCACGATGTGGCGCCGCAGCCGCACGGCGGACACGCATTCATCCAGGCTGGGAAAATCGAAGGCCAGGGGGGACAAGAGCAGCGCCGCCAGGATTTCGGCATCCAGATCGCGGTCGCTGTCGTCCGGCGACAGGTTCAGCATCCGCGCCAAACCGGCCGTATCGAAATCGGAGATCGGGTCCGGCAAAGACAGCCGGAAACGCTGCCAGGGCCCCTGCCCATCGGCGCCGGCGTCCTGGATCACCAGGCCAGTCAGGCCCAAGCCCGTCAGCCAGGTAATCCACCGGGATTGCTGTTCATCGGACCAGGCGCCGCGAACGCGGACACCGGCTATCGGCGTGGTCATCTGCATGGTCCCACCAGGCGGGAAAAATTCAGTGGAGGATTTTACCGCCTGGCAGGCCTGAGTGGTGGCCGGACGCGGCTGCTTACAGATGTCTAGCCTATCTGCGAGAAGGCGGGAACCTGTACATCGTGCAGTGCCGCTTTTACACGTAGCCTCGTAAGCTCTCCTGTAAGGTGGGCAATCGAACCACACTTTACATTCCATTGACGGAATATTCCACAGAGGCTATATTTGACCATGAAATGGGAAGTTGAATACACCGACGAATTCGGTGACTGGTGGGGCACGCTGACTGAAGACGAACAGGTGTCGCTGGATGCGTCGGTACGACTACTCGAAACATGCGGGCCAAACCTGGGATTCCCACACAGTAGCGGCATCAACAGCTCCAGACATAGCCATATGCGTGAACTCAGGACACAGCACGAAGGCCGCCCTTACAGGACACTCTATGCCTTTGATCCTCGCCGCAACGCCATTTTGCTGATTGGTGGCGACAAGACCGGACACAACCGCTGGTACGACACCACTGTGCCAATCACCGACCGGCTCTACGACGAGCATTTGGAACAACTTCAAAAGGAAAGGCCAATCAATGATCAAGAAATTCGCTGAACTCCGCGCACAAATGTCGCCCGGCGCACGCACAGCTTCCGCCAACAAGGCGCATGCCATGCTGGTGGAAATGCCGCTGAACGAACTGCGTCAGGCACGAGGGCTGTCGCAGAAGACGCTGGCGCAGGTGCTGCATATTCAACAGCCATCCATTGCCAAGCTCGAAAAGCGCACCGATATGTATATCTCGACACTTCGCAGCCACATCGAAGCCATGGGCGGCGAGCTGGAGGTCGTGGCACGATTTCCTGAAGGCGCCGTGAAGATCTCAAACTTCTCTGATCTCGGCTCCCCTACCCGCGCTTAGGCGCCTTGGCACCCATTCATCCATCGATCATCACACCCGCAGGCAGTCCACCAGCAGATCGACACGCGGCAGCAACAGTGACCGGTCGGGGATCAGCAGGCACAGTTCGCCGGGTGCCTGAACGTGCGCCGCGAACGGCGTGACCAGGGCGCCCGACGCCAGCGGTTCGCGCACCAGGGCGCTGCGCCCCATCAGCACCCCCGCACCGCCGATCGCGGCCTGCAGCGCCAGACTGTAGAGCGAGAATTCCGATCCCTTCGATGCATCGACCGCAGGCACCCCGGCGCCATCCAGCCAACGCTGCCAATAGTCCCGCCAGACTGAATCATGCAGCAGGCGCATGGACCGCAGACGCACCGGATCCAGCGGCAGGGGTTCGCCATCCAGCAGCGCCGGCGCGCACACCGGCACCAGTTCGTCCTTGCCCAGCGGGATCCGGCGGGAACCTTCCCCGTCGCGATCCACATAGAACAAGGCCAGGTCGAACGGTTCGCGGCGAAAGTTGGGCGGTTCTTCCATGGCGGCGATGGAAAAGAAACATCCCGGAAACAGGGCGGACAGCTGGGGCAGTTTGGGCGACAGCCACAGATGCGCCACCGCCGGCAACGCCGCAATGGCGATCTGGGTCTGATGGCCGGCGCCGCGCAAGGCCCGCACGCCATCGCTGAGCAAATCGAAGGCCCGGATCAGCACAGGCAGCGCCGCCTGCGCCTCGGCTGTCAGCCGCACCCCCTGCGCCGCGCGTTGAAACAGCGGGTAGCCGACCCAGGATTCCAGTTGTTTGATCTGCTGCGCGACAGCCCCGGCCGTGACGTTGAGTTCATGCGCCGCCTGGACGAAGCTCTGGTGGCGCGCGGCCGCTTCGAACGCCCGCAGGGCATTGAGCGACGGCATGCCAGGCCGTGAAAACGAATTCAAACTCGCCTCCTGGAATCAGCGCAGCTAGGGATAGACAATCTAGCCCTAACCCAGAAAATATCTCGTTTGCGATGAAATAGAAAGGCCTCCATCATGTCTTTGAACGGGCCGGCATTGCCGCCCAACTCAAACGAGGTGATCAACATGCTCAAGCGCAGAACGTGGGTTCCCGACGCGGTCGAAAATTACGTGGGCTCGATCGCCCAGGAAACCCAGGCGGAAACCCCGGACCAGACCGATCGGCGCCTCGCCGCGCTGATCGCCGAAAACCGGCATATCCACGAGACCGACTGTTTCAACCTGAATCCGGCCACCAACGTCATCAACCCCAAGGCCGGGGCCGTCCTGGCCATGGGCCTGGGCAGCCGGCCCTCGCTGGGCTATCCCGGCGACAAATACGAAATGGGCCTGGAGGCCATCGAAAAGATCGAGGTCATCACCGCCCAGCTGGCCAGCGAAATCTTCGGGGCCGATTATGCCGAAATCCGCGTGGGGTCCGGCGCCCTGGCCAACCTGTACGCCTTCATGGCGACTTCGAAACCGGGCGACACGATCATCGTGCCCTCCGCATCGATTGCCGGCCACGTCACGCACCACAAGGCCGGCGCCGCCGGTCTGTATGGCCTGAACAGCGTCAGCTCGGGCATCGACGCGCACGGCTACACCGTCGATCTGACCCAGCTGCGCCAGGACGCCCTGCGGCTCAAACCCAGCCTGATCACCATCGGCGGCAGCCTGAATCTGTTCGCGCACCCCATCCGGGGAATCCGCCAGATCGCCGACGAAGTCGGCGCCAGGGTCCTGTTCGATGCCGCCCACATGTCCGGGATGATCGCCGGGCACGCCTGGCAGCAGCCCCTGGAAGAAGGCGCCCACCTGATGACCATGAGCACCTACAAAAGCCTGGGCGGGCCGGCCGGCGGACTGATCGTGACCAACGACGCCGATCTGGCCAAAAAACTGGACGCCATCGCCTATCCCGGGCTGACGGCCAATTTCGATGCCGGCAAATCCGCCGCCCTGGCCATGACCCTGCTGGATTGGAAGGTCTACGGGCGCGACTACGCCGCCATGATGGCCGCCACGGCCAAGGCCCTGGCGCAGGCCCTGCACCACGAAGGCATCCCGGTGTTCGCCGCCGACCGCGGCTACACCCGGTCGCATCAGTTCGCGATCGAAGCCGCGGCCTGGGGCGGCGGCCAGGCCGCCGCCAAAAAACTGCGCAAGGCCAATATCCTGAGCTGCGGAATCGGCCTGCCCATCGCCGCGGTGGCGGGCGACGTGAACGGCCTGCGCCTGGGCACCCCGGAAATCGTGCGATTCGGCATGAAGCCCGACGACATGACGCCGTTGGCGCGCCTGATCGCACGGGCGCTGAAGGCCGACACGATCCCCACCGCCCTGACTCGGGAAGTCGCTGATTTCCGTCATCAGTTCAAAACACTACACTTCATCAGACACTAGATACCAGAGGTGCGTTACACAAGCACCCCGCCATCGCATCCCGATGGCACCTTTTCATTCATGTGCATCACAATACCTACCAAGGAGACAGCATGAACATGAAAATTGCCGGCACGGGCCTGGCCTCGGCCCTTCTGCTGATGGGGCTGGCCAGCCCCCCCGCCCTCGCGCAGGATTCCACCCTGCAGACCGTCATCAAACGCGGCCAGCTGATCTGCGGTTCCGACAACACCAAACCTGGTTTCGGCTACATGAATCCCAAAACCGGGAAGCTCGAAGGCTTCGATGTGGATTACTGCCACGCGGTGGCCGCCGCAGTGCTGGGCGACGCCAGCAAGGTCAAGATCCTGACCCTGACCGATAAAAACCGCTTCAATGCCGTGCAAAACGGCGAAGCCGACGTGGTGTTCTTCCATACCACCGTCACCACCACCCGGGCTACGGCAGTCGGCGCGGCTTTCCTGCCGGTCAGCTTCTACGACGGCACCGGCGTCCTGGTGAAAAAAGCCGACCAGATCAAATCCATCAACGACCTGAACGGCGGCACCATCTGCACCACCCAGGGTTCCACCACCGAAGCCGTCTGGGCCGACTACATCAAGGGCCATAAATGGGACCCGAAAACCCAGGTGCTGACCTACCAGGATCTGGACAAACTTTTTGCTGCCCTGAACAGCGGGCGCTGCAACGCCATGACCACCGACAAATCCGCCCTGGTCGGCTGGAAGGGCAACGCCCCAAAGCCTGACGACTTTGTGGTCCTGGCCGACACCATCTCGAAGGAACCCCTGGCCGGGTTCGTCCGCCAGGGCGACACCCAGTGGCACACCGCCCTGACCTGGGTCGCCTATGCGCTGGTCCAGGCCGAGGAATTCGGCATCACGTCCAAAAACATCCCGGAAATGCTCAAGAGCGAAAACCCGGACATCAAGCGCTTCCTGGGCGTGGACGGCGATCTGGGCAAAGACCTGGGCCTGGCGCCGGACTTCGTGCAAAAGGTCGTCGGCGCCATGGGCAATTACGGGGAAATCTACAACCGCAACATCGGCCCCGAAACCCCCTATGGCATCGACCGCAAGGGCAGCCTGAACGACCTGTGGACCCATGGCGGGCTGATGTATTCGCCGCCCTTCCGCTAGGCTAGGGGTTGGCCGCGGCCGATGGCGCCGCGGCCCATGGTTTCAGTCGGCTGGGAGGCAGGCGATGAAGGCAGGGGGCAGCCAGGAACGCTACACGCTCGGGGACCACGTTCTGCAGATCGGCGTGGTGCTCGGGGCCATTGCGATCGTGCTGGGGCTGGCGGCCAGCGTCTACATCGGCCTGGCATCCCACCACATTCCCATCGATTTTTCCTTCCTGTCGCAGGTCTCGGGTCTGCATCTGTCCGAAGGGCTGACGCTGGATCTATCCCGTCCCTGGGACCTGGTGCCGTTCAGTTCCAGCGACACCAATCTGCAGGCCCTAATCCTGGGCCTGTACAACACCCTGAAGGTCGCCCTGCTGGGCATCGTCTTCAGCACCCTGCTGGGGCTGCTGGTGGGCATCGGTCGCGTGTCGCCGAACTGGCTGCTCAACCGCGTCTGCCTGGTCTTCGTCGATCTGGTCCGCAACACGCCGCTGCTGATCCAGCTGTTCTTCTGGTATTTCGCGGTGGTGCTGCAACTGCCCGCGCTGCGCAGCGCCGCACAGTTCTACGGCGTCATCGCCAGCCGCCAGGGCATCTACACCCCGTCGCTCCTGGGCGTACCCGCCTGGCCCGACTTCTGGTGGGCAGCGCTGGCCAGCCTGGTGCTCGCCGCCGTGATCCTGCGCCTGACCCGCCGCCCAGGCGCGCGCGCCTTTCGCTGGCCCGGCATCGCCGTGATCGCGATTGCCTGGGGGGTGGCGCTGGCGGCGCTGGGCCATCCCCTGCGGATCGACCTGCCCGTCGCCTCGCGGTTTCGCGCCAGCGGCGGCCTGGCCTTTACCCCCGAATTTTCCGCCATCCTGCTGGCGCTGGTCGTCTATACCGCTGCCTTCATCGCCGAAATCGTGCGCGGCTCGATCGAGGCCGTCAGCACCCGTCAGTGGATGGCCGCCTACGCGCTGGGCCTGAAGCGCCATCAGGCCATGACCCACATCATCCTGCCGCAGGCCTTTCGCATCCTGGTGCCGCCGCTGGTCAACCAATACCTGAACCTGGCGAAAAACACGTCCCTGGCCATCGCCATCGGGTTTCCCGACCTGTTCAACGTCTACGGCACTGTCGCCAACCAGACCGGCCGCAGCATGGAGGGCATCCTGATCGTCATGGTGGCCTACCTGGCGCTGAACTGGCTGATCAGCCTGGTCATGAACCTGTACAACCGGCGCCTGATGGCCCAGGGGGCGCGCTGATGACCGCCAGATTCCTGACCCTTTGCCGCAAGAACCTGTTCCCCAGCTGGTTCGAAGGTCTGCTGTCACTGCTGATCCTGGCGGGGATCGCGGTGCTGGTCTATGCCCTGGCGCACTGGGCCATCGTCCAGGCCCAATGGTCGGTCATCGGCGGCAGCCTGCGCTTCCTGATGGCCGGGACGCTGGACCTGACCGAACTCTGGCGCGCCTGGCTCGCCAGCGGCATCTTCTGCCTGCTGGTGGGCATCAGCCTGGCGCGCATCACCCGCGCCCGCGCCATCAAAGGCCTGCTGGCCGCCGGGGCGATCAGCCTGGCGGCCGCCGCCATCCTGTGGGGCATCGGCGACCCCGTCGCCGCGCGGGTCGCGGCGCTGCTGCTGGCCGCCGTCGTCGGCGCGCTGATCGGCGCGCGCCTGCCCTGGCGCAGCTCGTGGCTGAGCCTGATCTGGGTTGCGGGGGTGGTCCTGATGTGGCAACTGCTGGTGCTGGACGCCGGCCACGCCGTCGGCGGCCTGCTGCTGGGGGTGCTGGTCACCCTGGTCGCCGCCATCGTCAGCTTTCCCCTGGGCATCCTGCTGGCCCTGGGCCGCACCAGCCGCCTGCCGGGGGTGCGCTGGGTCAGCACCGCCTATATCGAACTGATCCGGTCGCTGCCGCTGATCTCGATCCTGTACTGGGCCTGGATGGTCGTGCCCCTGATCCTGGCCAGCGACGTGCGCATTTCCGACGTGGTGCGTGGCACGATCGGCATCACGCTGTTTTACGCCGCCTACGTGGCCGAATACGTCCGCGGCGGCCTGCAGGCCGTGCCCGAAGGCCAGTGGCACGCGGCCCGTTCCCTGGGCCTGCGCAAAACCGACATCCTGATCCAGATCGTGCTGCCCCAGGCCATCCGCACGGTCCTGCCCGGGCTGGTGGGCAACGTGCTGGACATCTTCAACAACGTGCCGCTGCTCTTCATCATCGGCCTGACCGAATTCGTGCGCGCCGGCCAGGTGGTGCTGGCCAATCCGCAGTTCTCGGACCAGATCTACGAGGTCTATGCCTTCATGTTCGTGGTCTACCTGATCATCGCCACCGTGCTGACCTGGAGCTCGCGGGTGGTGGAACGGACCATGGGGCCGGGGGGATGAGGTATCGCGCCCCCATTGCTGTGCGCGGATGTCTTAAAATAGGTGCCTAACAAGGAATTTTTGTCATGAGCAATGCCCTCTCTCCTATCGTCTCCGAATTCGAGACCGAAGAACAAGCGGCCAGTTATGACCGCTGGTTCCGTGCAAAGGTGCAGGCCAGCCTTGACGACTCGCGCCCATCCATCCCTCACGATCAAGCAATGGCTCTCATTCGTGAAAAGCTGGTCGCCAAATTGGCCCACCAGGACGCTATGATTGCCAAATCGCGTAGTCGTGACGCTTAAGAATGCTTCCCCTCTTCTGGAGTGCCGCGGCACTCGATGACCTGGACGAAATTACCACCTACATCGCGGAATACAGTGTGCATGCGGCTATCGATATGCACGATTTGATTGAAAGCGCGGTGCATCCAGCCTCGGAACACCCGTATCTGTATCGGCAAGGCCGCGTACCAGGTACCCGCGAAATCGTGGCTCATCCCAATTACGTCATCGTGTACGCGGTACAGGTTGATCGCATCGAGGTTGTGGCCGTGTTGCACGCCCGCCAGGAATATCCCTAAGCAACTCCCGTTGCTCCTGCCCTCATTCCATGGCTTCTGCGATACGCCACCCTGATCATGGCGTTTTATTGGTCTTCTTCGCAAAACTTCTGGGCACCAGGCAATAAGCGAGGGCCTTGAACGCCGGATATCGAAAGTACTATCCTGCGCGAGACAGACACAGGATGGCACCGCCGCACAACCAAGGCGTAGCCCACTTGAGGCTATGGACGCTGGCGGTAGCCCGGCCGACAAGGCGCACCTGGCGGCCGAGCGCAAACGCAGCCGCCTGCTGGAGAAGGAGTTGCTGCGCAAAGGGCGCGCCTTGGCCGAGGCAGCCGCATTGCTGACATCCATCCGTACATGGGACGACTACCACGTAGGTAAATTCCTAGATCCACGACCTTAAATTCCGAAATTCACGCTCATACTTTCCGATATTCCCGATAGAATGTCCGGATGGAAACGGTATCCCTTTATCCCCGCAACATCAGCCCGCGCGTCGACGAGGCCCTGCGGGACAGCAAGACGGCGTCCCGGCCGGCCCATACTTGCCAACACGCCCATAACCCATAATAATTACGGGTATGATAGAACCGATACCGTTCAAGATGAGCGATGTCACCATGCTTCGCATCATCAGGCACTTGGCCAAGGACTCTGGCAATGTGTATATCCTCAAGCATGCACGAACAAGAATGCAGCAAAGGAAGATCACAATCTCACAGGTGCTGGCATGTTTGCGAGGCGGATCAATTCACGAACCTGCGCACCAGGACATAGATGGCTCATGGAAATGCACATTGCGAAACCGATGGGCGGGGGACGAGGTGCATGTAGCCGCAGCGTTACACCGGGACGAGAAAGGAGACTGGATTGCGGTAGTCACAGTTTTTTGAAGGATAGATGCCATGTATCACTACACTGAGTCAGGGTTGCGCAATGTGTGGCTTGCCAACGGCTACAAAGTTCGCACCGTTGGCGGTGAGGATGCCGTGGCAATCCATGACGTCGACCAACTGCACCGGGCCATTGGCCGAAGCCTGGCGCACAAACCCTATCTGACGGGTACTGAACTACGATTCCTAAGGAAGGAGATGGGCCTGTCTCAGAATCGACTCGCAGAACTGCTTGGATCCACAGAGCAAACCATATCGTTATGGGAACGCGGCCGCCAGTTGCCCAAGGCCTATGATCGGCTAATTCGCGTCATCTACTTAGAAAAGCTGGACGGGAATGTCAAAATACGGGAAATGATCGATCGCCTCATCGATCTCGACGAGAAAGATCCTGGCAAGATCATTTTCGAGGATACGAACACTGGCTGGCGCGAGGCTGCCTAAGCCAAAACCTCGCCCGCCGCTTCCGCCTCACCCAACGGACACCTGGGGAATCCGCCCCGCGTCCCGGGCCATGACTTCCATGAGCCGCCGCAGGAAATCCAGACAGGCCTGCAACTGGCTGCGATCGACGAATTCATCGGCCTTGTGGCCCTGATCCATCGATCCCGGACCACAGACGATGGCCGGGATGCCGATCGCCTGGAACAGACCGCCCTCGGTGCCGAAGGAAAGCGTTCGCGCCTCGTGATTGCCAAGCAGATCACCGGCCAGCTGGCGCAGCCAGTCACCCCCCGGCGTGCGCTCCAGCGCCGGATAGGCGGCGAGATCCTGCCAGTCGAAACCCGTCGCGGGATCAGCGCAGTCCAGGCAGGCAACTACTGCCCATATCTGTTAGCGCCGATGTAATATTGACCCACCGGGGGCGCGGACGTATCCTCTGACTGAGAAAGCTACCGCGCCCCCCACCCCGTCAGCACGATCCGCACCGTCTTGAAGACAATCAGGATATCCAGCCACAGCGAAAAGTGCTTGATGTAATAAAAATCATGCTGGATCTTGACGCGAGTCTCGTCGGCATCCGCCGTGTAGCCCTGCATCACCTGGGCCCAGCCGGTGATGCCGGGACGCACGACGTGGCGATAGATGTAGAACGGGATCTCGGCATCAAACTGGTCCACGAACACGCGCTGCTCGGGGCGCGGGCCGATCAGGCTCATGTCGCCCTTCAGCACGTTCCATAGCTGGGGCAGCTCGTCCAGGCGTGTCTTGCGGATGAACGCCCCCACCCGCGTGATGCGGTCGTCGCCGTCGGAGGCCAGGCGCGCGCCATTCGATTCGGCATCGGCGACCATGCTGCGGAATTTGTAGATGCGGAAATCGCGCCCGCCCAGGCCGACACGGCTCTGGACGAACAGGGCGGGGCCGGGACTATCCAGCCGGATGGCCAGCGCCGTCAGGAGCATCAGGGGGACCGCCACCGGAATGATCGCCAACGCCCCCGCCATGTCGATCAGGCGCTTGCAGACGGAATACAAGGGCGACGGCAGCAGAGAACCCACGTCGTTTTCGGACAGATTCTCGATTTCGACCCGGCCCGTCAGCCTCTCGCGCATCTGGCGGACATGGAACACCGGGACACGCGACAGGATGCACTGAGCCAGGAACCGCTCCCAGTCGGGGCTCAAGTCATCGGCATCCAGGTCGGCGACGACTGCATCGTATCGAATCCCCGCCAGGTCAGGCACGGCAAGCTGGCGGATTTCCAGATTGCGCTGCGGCCGGATCGCCTGCGCCTCGCCCAGCGGCACGACCGCCAGCTTCAGCTGCCGATACTTTCTGCCAACAAAGTATGCCGCGTAGCACCAGGCCAGGGCTGCGGCGTAAGCCATCAACAAGATCGGCCGGGAATACCCGCTGCGGCTAAAGAACAAGGCTGCGAACGCCACCAGGAACGTCCCCGTCACGACCGGCGCGATATGGGCAATGATCGCGCCTCCCGAAAACTGTCCCAGACGGCGCAAGGTCAGGATGATGAACAGAAACGACAAGCTGATGGCCAGCAGTGTATTGACCCGGACCACATCCATGTGTTGCCAGAACGGCCAGCCCCAAGCCAGGATGGCCGGCAGAACAGCCACCACCAGCAACCCTGCCACAACCTGGAATGGGCCACCCAACAGCACGTATTCATACCAGCGGGAATGCCGCCGCTCATAGCACCCCAGCGCATCCGGCTGACCGTCCGCACCTGGGCAGGCAGCCCGCCTGCCTTGCATCACCGGCAGCCAGGCAAACGCCAGCATCACGATCAGATACCCCCATTCCGACATCTCGGACGAAAAGGTATGCAGCATCAGACTGGCCAGATAGGCCAGGGCCGCGCCCGAGGATGCCACGACGAAATACGTGTCCTTCGCGCTGCCCGCCCCGCCGCGCAGCACCCGCCTGATCGGCAGGATGGCCGCCACGATGAACCCCAGCATGCCGGCCAGGCCCAGCACGCCAAAGTCCGCCAAGACACCCAGATACGCGTTGTGCACCGGCATGACCACGCCGTAGCCGGGATCCATGGCGGTGGAGCCAAAGCCGCAGCCCAGAGGCAGGCAATCCATTGCGCGATCCATGCCGTATTCCAGCAAGCGGATCCGTTGAGGATCCCCTTCCCCCAGGCGGGTGGTGGTGACGGGCTCGATCGCCGTTTCCATCAGGGCCTCGGTCTTGCCGCCGAACATGCCGCTGACACCGGCACGCTGGATCGGCGGAGACCCGGCCGATCCGTGACTCAGGTACCCGATGCCCGTGCTGAGCAGCAGCAAGCCGAACAAGGCCGGCACACAGACGGCCATCGCCGGCCTGGCACCCGACAAGGCACGCCAGTCATGGCGCCAGGCCAGCAACAGGCCAAACGCCAGAGCCGTCAACCCAAGCACCAGAACCCCAGTCCGCGTGCCATCGATCACAACCAGGAACACGCATCCGGCGACCGCGACGCCATTCGCAATCCACCGCCGGGGACAGACCAGCATATCGGCCAGAAATAGCGGCGCGAAAAATGCCCCGGCCTTCCAGATCACTCCCGGCCAAGCCAGGAAACTGCCCTCGCGCTCCGCAGCTCCCATGGCGATGTAATAGCCACTAGGCGCCGCCTTGGATGCCAGAAACACCAGTACCACGGCAGCCACGACCCAGCGCAGTATGGCAGCCCGATCCCCCCACCCAAGATCCGCGGCGAGTCTCCAGGCGATGGCGCAGCACAGGCCGATGATGGCGATCTTGATGCCATGGTGCAGCGTGATGGCGCTGTGGTTGGCCCAGGCCGACACCGCCATGCCCAACACCAGCGCCGCAAACGAGCCCCATACCGATGCGGGCGGCATCGGGCGCTTGGTGCCCGCCACATGGACCGGCCACGTCAAAGCCACCGCCGCCAGCCCCCAGAGTGCCCACAACCCCCAGTACCCCCAGGGCGTCACGACATCCCGCAGGCTTCCCAGCGCGGCCAGTAGTAAACCCAGCGTCAACAACGCCGATATTGAAAACCCACGATGAACCATTAACAAAATAGAGCCTCATTGCGACCTCCAACATCCTATGGGTCACCGCGAGAGTCGTATGTAATAGGTTCATGCAGTTCTAATCAGATTTGCTCAAGATATTCCGAAAAAACTTGAAATATCGCATCACACTAAGGTGAACGCCGCGCAGCCCGCATAGGGGCGCAGCATCCATTCGAAAGCGACAATCCAGGGTTAGCCAGATCAATCCCGCAGCCAAGCCGCTAACGTTTCGTTGATCTTTCGCACATCAAAACGGGCCTCGGCCATCCGGCGACTGGCACGACCCATGGACGCAATCAGGCCGGGATCATCCAGGAAACGCAGCATAGCGTCCGCCAGGGCATCCACATCGCGCGCCGGCACCAGATAGCCATTGACCCCATCGCTGACCGTTTCGCGGCAACCCGGCACATCCGTGGTGATCACCGGGCGCCCCATCGCCATGGCCTCCTGGGTGCTCAAAGGCACACCCTCGCGATACGAGGGCAGCACAAACACGCTGGCGCGTTCCATCCACGGACGGACCGGCACATGCCCTGGCCATTCCACGATGCCATCATCCACCCAGGCCTGCACCTGCGCCCGGCCCAAGCCGCCCGGATTGGAGTCCAGTCCGCCCAACAGCACAAACCGTGCCGCCGAGTAGCGATTCCGGACCAGGCGCGCCGCTGCCACGTATTCCACGATGCCTTTTTCACGCAGCAAACGGGCCACCAGCACGAAACCGACCGGATCAAGCACCGGCGGGGCTTCCCGCCAAGCCTGCAGATCGACACCGATGCCGCCCAGCAAGACCGATTTTCCCTGCGCCACCAGGCCTCGGCCGATGAATTCCCGCTGATCGTCCGGATTCAGGAACACGACCCGATGCGCACGCCCGAACCCCACGCGATACAAGACTTCCACCACCCTGCGCAGGAACCGACGGCGCCATCCGGGGCGGCTGCCCGACTGCGTGAACACATAGCCAGCGCCCTCGACCATGGCCACACGCCTGGGAACCCCGACCAGCCATGCCGCCAGCGTCCCATAGACCATCGGCTTGGTGGAAAATGCAAACGCGACATCCGGCGCCAGGCGCCACAGGATGCGGACCAGCCCAACAAAGTCCACCAGATCGCGCAGGGGATTCATGCCGGTGCGCTGCAGCCGGTAATCGACCGGTTCCGCACCCAGTTCAGCCAATTGCGCGCGCGTCGCCGTATCGTAGTCCGGCGCCAGGCAGCACACCGTCATGCCATCGGCGACCAGATCACGGATCAGATGCCCCCGAAAGTTCAGCAAATCCACCGCATGGTGGGAAATGATGGCCAGCCGCGTCATACGGTGGGACGCGAGCGATCAGCCGCATTCATCGCGCAATAGACCAGACATTGCAGGCTGCGGATTGCAGCCTTGACCCGGTCCTTCCAGTGCGGCTCCCGGCCGATCTGTGCCGCATAAAACAAGAGGAAACCGCCGGGGTTGCGCCGCAAATGCGCCCGAAAATTCCGGGTATAGCCATCGTCCAGATATTCACACAGGTAGATCGCCCGATCCAGGTAGAACCAGATCGGCCCCCGGTCGCCGATCTGGTTCCAGATGTAGAGCTCAGGCACGAAGCATTCCCCCGGGATGATGGGAAAAGGCAAATCAGCCATGACGTCCCGGCGAAACACATAGGCCAGGTCGCCTTGAACCCTGCGGCCCGCCTGGCTGGGCGTTGCCACCCAGGGCGATGGTTCTCTTTCGCGCGGCAGGCCCAGCAAACGCCCTTGCATGTCCGCCTTACGGAAACACACGCCGACCACGGATTCCGGCGCCTGCACGGCTTCCGCCACCGCATCCGCCACGCATTCCACGGCATCCGGCGTCAGGCAATCGTCGCTATCGACAATGAAGATCCAATCCCCCCGCGCCGCGCGAACCCCGGCGTTGATGGCCGCATGCTTGCCGCCATTTTCCTGCCGCTCGATCCGAATCGGAAATTCGGCCTGCGCCTGGCAGCCCTGGACCCACGACATCGTATCGTCCACGCTTCCGTCATCGACGATCAGCCATTCAAAATCCTGCCGGCCCTGCTTGTACAGGCTGTCGTATAGATGTGGAAGCGTATGCCGACGGTTGTATGTCGGCGTCAGGATGGTCAGCATACGATTTCCCCCTGGTAGAGCTTTAGCCAAGTCTCGACGACACGCTCAATGTCCAGGCGATCCTCGACGCTGCGGCGCGCCGCTGCCACTCTGGCCATCCGCAACTCACCCCCCAGGGCAAACACCTGGTCAAGCGCATGCGCCAGGGCTGTCTCGTCATCGACGGGCACCAGAAACCCGGTCCCGGCCATGACTTCGGCCACACCGCCCGCGTCCGTAGCCACCACCGGGGTCCCAGAGGCCATTGCCTCGGCCACCACCAGCCCGAACCCCTCAAAATGAGACGACAGCACAAACGCATCCGCAGCACGCATCAAATCCGGCACGTCCGCACGCGCGCCCAGCCATACGACACGCCCTCCCAGCCCCAGGTCGTCACACTGCCTGCGCAAGGCTGCGCGCAAAGGCCCATCGCCCGCGATCCACAAATCGACATCCGGACACCGCGCCGCAAAACCGGCAAAAACCCGCAACAGGCCGGCATGATTCTTTTGCTCCACCAGACGCCCCACCGATAGCAGCAACCGTCGGGTTCGATCCGGACATAGCGCATCCCGGGATTTCGCCCGCAACTCAGGCGCATCCAAGAACCGCCGCAGGTCGATGCCATTGAGCACCGCCAACATGCGGCCCTTGGGAACCGCGCCGTTGCGTTCGAAAGCATCGACCGCCTCCTGGCTGACGTTGGTCGACAGGTCCGCCAGCCGGTCCGTCAAACGATACGCCAAACTGACCCAGCGCCCTCCTTCGTTCGTATTGTGCGCCGTGCAAACCAGACGCCGCATGGGGCTGATCAACCGCACCAGACGCGTCAGCAAGTTCGCATCCACCATATGGCTATGCACCACGTCCGGCTGCCAATCGCGCACCAGCCGCCCGAGACGCCAACAACCACCGATCAAACCCAGCGGCGACTTCGTGAATCCCATGGGAAGCAAGGCCACCGAAGGTTGCGGCCGCAACTCGGCAGCCCCCACCAAATAGGCGATCGCGACTTCATGCCCCCGCCCCGCCAATCTTTCAGCCAGATCCATCACCTGGCGCTCCGCCCCACCCAGGGCCAAACCCGTCGTGACCAGCAAAATTCTCATTGATCCTCGTCCATGCTTATCGTACCCGCCGCCTGACGCGCGCTTCCGACCACACGGACCGCCATGCCCATCATGACGACCAGCAGGGCCGCTTCCACCGCCACCAGGCCCGCGGCCATGCCAACCCCGCCATACGACAGGGACAGGCCCGAACCCAGGGCAACCCCCAGGATCGAAAACCCGGAAATGGCATAGCTGGCGGGTTTTGCGCGACCTGCTGGAATCAGCAGCACCAGAGCGATGCTCTGGTTGAGAATACGCAAAGGCGCCACCCCCAGCAGCACGCCATAAATCAGATGCGCGCCCGGAAAGCCCGGCCCCAGCATCAGGTCCAGCACCCAGGGGCCCAGCCACACCGCCAAAACCGTACCCACCAGGGCCGTCAGGCCGATCCCCAGCAACACGACGACCGGGACACGCATCGATTTTTCAATGCCCCCCCCCGCCAAGCGCGTGGAAAAGACCGGAAACACCGCCGACAGGAACGGCATGGCCAGGCTGGTCATCCCCTTGATCAGTTTCTCGGGCGGCGCGAACTCACCCACGGCCTGTTTGCCGGAAGTCAGCCCCAAAAACACAGGGACGGCCGACATCGCCAGATTGCTGGCACTACGGTAGACAAAAAAATGGAAACCTTCGCGGATCTGGCGGCGGGCACCATGGACATCCCAATGCACCGGCCCGACCTCGCGACGACACCACCCAGTCGTCAGGCACGTATTGAGCAAAGGGGGAATCGCCAGAATCGGCAGAGACAGCAGGAAATCATGCGGATCACGGACCAGAGCCGCCAACACCGCCAAGCCGCACAGACGCAGCCCCACGTCCAGCAGCGCCGGCCCCGCCATCCGTTCCCGGCCCTGGAAATACCACATGGGGCTGAAACCAAAGGCCAGGAAATAGGCCAGCACGAAACTCAGCAGTGCCACACCACCCAAATAGGCGTTCAACAGCCCCATGAGCCACGCCGCGCACAACACCACCACCAGGGGTACCGCCAGCAGGATCTTGGCCAGCAACACCTGGGAAAACAGACGGTTCAAGGCTTCCAGGCGCCCCCCTGCCAGCGCCGCCTGCTGCGCGGCATTGATGTTGAAGCCATATTCCACCAGCAGGGAAGCCGTCAGCGCCAGCGCCTGGCAGAACAGGATCTGCCCGTAGAGTGTGGCCCCCAGGGCCCGTGCCAGAATCGGGATTTCGAACACCGGAACCAGGAAGGAGACCAGCTGGACGACATACAAGGCCCCCGCATTGCGCGCGACCCGGCCCCGGACGGAACCGCCTTCCATCAGGCGTTCTCGGCGGGCATCCACGCGAATGCCAGCATGAGGATCAGATAGCCCCATTCCGACATCTCGGTCGTGAACGTATTGAGCATCAGCGCCATGCCATAGGCCAATGCGGAACCCGCGGTGGCCACGACAAAGCAGCCATGCCCAGCCCCACCACCCCGACGCAGGACACCACGAATCGGCAGCCATGCCGCCACCAAGAAACCCAGCATGCCCAGCAGGCCCAGCACGCCGAAATCCCCCAGCGCGGCCAGATAGGCGTTATGGACCGGCATCAGCGTCCCGGTGCCGACATCCGTCCCCGTCGTCCCGAAACCGCAGCCCAGCGGCAGGCATACGACAACCTGGCCCAGGCTTGCCCGCAGCAGCTTGATGCGCGCAGGATCCCCCTCGCCGATCCGGGTCTCGAAAGTCCTGCTCAGGGCGCCTTCCAGGACACGCGCTGGTTCGACCTCTGCCGCAGCGGCGCCGCCCGGCGAACCCTCTGACACGGATCCTCCGGCCCAGCTTTTGACCGCCTCCAGGTTCGCGCCTGTGTTGAACAATTGCAGGAGCAGCAACAGAACCGCCGCAACCCAAAACGGCCGGAACTGGCGGCGCGCCAGCCCCAAATCGCCGCGCCAGGTCAGAAAGGCGACGAACCCCAGCGCGGTTGCCCCCAGCAGCAACAAGCCCGTGCGACTACCATCGATCAGCACCAGGAAGACACAGGTCGCGATCATCAGGCCGTTCCTGGCCCAAGCCCTGGGAGTTTCGACCGCGTCCGCCAGGAACACCGGCAGGAAAAGCGCCCCCGCCTTCCACAGCACCCCGTAAACCGCCAGGAAACTGCCTTCACGAGGGCCATCGACCAGCATCTGACCGGTAGGATTCCAGACCTTGGACACGGCCAGGCTGATGAGCACCACCCCAACCGCCCAGCTCATTGCCATGACAAGCTGGCGCCAGCTCAGCTGGGCAACCAGGCGCCACATCGTCACGAACATGCCCGCGATCACCGCGATCTTCATCGCCTGGTACGCCGAGGTCCAGTGCTGATTGGCGGCTGCGGCAACGATCATTCCCAGCCACAGCACGGCATAGGAACCCATAACCCAGACAGGCAACCCCGGAACCCTGGGTTCCCTGCCGACAGGGCGCGCAGCAATGAGCGTCACCACGGCCCAGCCCCCCCACGCGGCCCAATAGCCCATGGGCGTGATGAGATCCCGAAGACTGCCCGATGCCATCAGGACCAGGGACGCCGTCAACAATATGACAGGGAGCCTGTCATTTATCATCCATCGCCCCAAAGTCCCTCCGCATCCACGCCAACTCGAACTCGTCAGCTTAGCAGCGACGGACTACGCAAATCGTTAGTGTTTATTAGCTGAGTGACAAAAGAAAAGGCCGCCATTACCCTCTGGGCTCATATTCCGGCACCCAGCGCTTCAATCCGGCCCGCACGGCCTCATCCATCTGCGGCACCCGAGTCAACCACGCTTGGACTTCCTGATAAAAGCCGTCAGGCACCGCCCTGGGTCGGGCAATACGCAGCTTTTCATGCGGGGTGGGCAGGGTTTCCTCGGCGTCGGCCAGCAGTTCCTCGTACAGCTTTTCACCCGGGCGCAGGCCAGTGAATTCGATGCGGATTTCGTCTTCCGTGAAGCCCGACAGACGGATCATATTGCGCGCCAGGTCCACGATCTTTACGGGCTCGCCCATATCCAGGACGAAGATCTCGCCGCCCTGCCCCATAGCGGCCGCCTGCAGCACCAGCTGGGCAGCTTCGGGGATGGACATGAAATAGCGGTTGATTTCCGGATGCGTGACGGTCACAGGACCACCATGCGCGATCTGGGACTGGAATTTCGGGATCACGCTGCCCGTGCTGCCCAGCACGTTGCCAAAGCGCACGATGTGAAAGCGCGTCGTGCCCGGGCCATTCTGCATCACCTCACAGACCATTTCCGCGACCCGCTTGGTGGCACCCATCACGTTGGTGGGGTTGACGGCCTTGTCGGTGGAAATCAGCACGAAGCGTTCTGCCCCCGCATCGCGGGCAGCGCGCGCTACGACCAACGTACCGGCCACGTTGTTGCGTACTGCTTGCCAGGCATTGCCGACTTCCATCAGGGGCACGTGCTTGTAAGCTGCCGCATGGAATACGACCTGAGGTCGTTGATCCGCAAACACTTGCGCCATGCGGGATTCGTCCTTGACATCACCCGCCAGACGCACAATAGGGACTTCGGGACGGTGCTCTCCGAACCATTGCTCGATCATGTACAGGGCAAATTCACTGGATTCCAGTAAGACAATGCAGGCAGGCTGGAAACGGGCCAGCTGTCGGCACAGTTCACTGCCGATCGACCCGCCCGCCCCTGTCACCAGGATGCGCTTGCCGGTCAGCATGGCCTGGACGTTCTCGTTGTCGATGCGCACGGATTCCCGGCCCAGCAGGTCCTCGATCTTCACCGGGCGCATCATGTTGATGGCGACACGGCCGCTCATCAGTTCGGCCAACCCAGGGACTGTGAACAGGGCCGCACCGGCGCCGGTCGCCAGTTTGGTCACTGCCTGCAGTACCTCTGGAGACGCGGATGGCATCGCCAGGATGACGTGACGCGCGCCATGCCGCTGCAGCACTGCCGCCAGATCTTTTGTTGCGCCTTCCACCCGGCAGCCATTCAGATCCCTCCCCCATTTATGCCGATCATCGTCGACCAGCGCCACGACCTTCCAATCGGGGCTTCGGGCCAATTCCCGCAACAGCATCGCGCCCGCCGTGCCCGCCCCCGCCACTACGATCGGTTTGCGGGCGGTATCCGATATCGGCAGCATGCGGGATTCCTTCCACAAGCGCCAGGCAATGCGGCCACCGCCCATGATGACGATCAGCAGCAGCGGATAAAGGATCACGATGGACCGAGGGATCAACAGCCAGGAACGGCCAAAAGCCGCCAGCGCCAGCACTGCGGCAGCCGAGGCCGCAACTGCCCGAACCAGACGCCGCAGATCGGGCAAACTGGCAAAGCTCCACATCCCGCGATACAAGCCCGCCCAGCGACAGGCAGCCAACTGAACCGCCATCAAAAAGAGAACGCCAGCCATGATCTCTGTCCGGAACATCGGCGGAAGCTCTAAATTAAAGCGCAATAGGAAGGCGCCCAACCAGGCCAGGATCACCGCCAACAGATCGAAGGCAAACACAAGTAGGGAACGCAGAGACAAGGCAGACCTTCGGTGTATGAAACACCCAACAGGGGATCATTCAGGGCAATTCAGACCATCAAGCCCCGGAAGATCACGCAGACCCTTCCCGCCAGGCCACTTGAATTATTGATTATAAGACGGAGGGGCGAACCGACCAGAGGCGCGCGACACTCCGCTAAGAACCGGGCCGGCGGCGGATTGCGTCCCCCGCCCCACGCCCCAGGGCGGTGAGCAAGATATAGCGGCCATAGGCACGCAGGGTCAGTGCTCGAAGCATTCGAGCATCCGTTTCCGCCAATAGCGACGGGGTCGACATATCGATGCCATTGATTTGCGCCAGCCCCGTGATCCCGGGGCGATGATCGAACACACCCAGATTCCGACGGGCTTCGATCAAATCCAACTGACTCGGCAGACAGGGACGCGGCCCAACGAGACTCATGTCACCCATCAGCACATTCCAGAGTTGGGGCAATTCATCCAGTTTCGTCCGGCGCAAAAAATGTCCAAGCCGTGTAATCGCCGATGCATCCGCCAGATGAGTCGCAACTGACGCGGTATCGGGACGCATGGTGCGAAACTTGACCAGAGTGAAGATACGCTGCGCCCGCCCCACCCGTGGCTGGCGAAACAGCGGCGATCCCGTATCGGCATACCCCAACACGCATAAAGCCAGCAGCACTGGACTACCCAACACCAACCCAATCAGCGATAGCAAGACATCACACACCCGCTGCATTGGCCATCACCCGTAGTTGTTCATCCATCGTCACCACAGGCTTCCAGCCCAAAAGATCACGTGCCAGGGAATCATCCAGAACCAGCGAGCCTAGCAACCTGTCCGCCACCTGGCGACGGCCCAGAAGCCTCGCAACAGTAACCATGAAGGCAGGCGGCACTGGCAGCAACCGGGCCTTACACCCGTAGGCCTGCGCTATACGTTTCAGCAACTCAGGCGTTGCAACAGGTTGCCCATCTGATACCAGAAATACCCGACCTGCTGCGCCAGGACTAGCAGCGGGATCTGCACATAAGGCCAGAAAATCCACCAAATTGGTCACCGCAATCATGGACCGATGATTCCGCACAGCCCCGAAGGGCAGAGGAACCCCCCGACACACCGCGGCTACCAGCGCGGCAAAATTGCCCCGTCCTCCAGGACCATAGACCATCGGTGGCCGCACGATGACGAGCTCCAACCCGGTTTCGGTAGCAATCCTGCACAGCGCCTGCTCCGCATCCCATTTGGACTGAGCATAGATATCCTGGGGGCCGGGAGTATCGTCGGAACTGAATGCCTGGCCATCTGCCGTCCATTCACCATTTACCTTCGCCGAACTGACAAATACAAAGCGGCGGACCCCGGCGGCGGCAGCTGCCTGGGCCCAACCGCATGCCAGGCCTACCTGAGCGGATCTGAATACCTCAAGATCCGCCGTCGTTCCCCCGCGCGGCGCTTGTGCATCACCCGCTAAATGTACAACAGCATCGCACCCCACCAGCACAGCGTCGAGCGCTGTCCCCAGTCTTGCCACAATCTGCTCACCCGGCATGCCGCTTACGCGGCGAACAACCGGCACCACGTCAACTCCCAGGATTTGCAAATGACCACACAAGGTTCGACCTATGAACCCACTACCGCCAGTGACGAGGATCCGGGTCATATTGGATTTTCCGGTGCAGATCGCACCATTAGACTACCACCCTCAAAAAAACCTCCTCATTTCGCCAAAAATTCCAGCACCTTAAACGGATATTTGCTTAACAATTTAAACCAGTTAGTTGGTATACCGTTCTCACGGCAGGCCCGGAGCACCTCCTGATTGAGCAGCAATGTGTTCTTCCATCCCCCGGTACTGACGCCCCCCGTTCGCATTTTTACCAGGACCTCCGGCAAGTATCGATAGGCGATTTGTCCGTTCTTGAAAAACCGCGCCACCAACTCGTAATCTCCAGCAATCCGATAATCCGTTCGATACAAACCGAAGCGATCGAAAAGCCGTCGCCGCAAAAACAAAGATGGATGTGCAGGCATCCACCCCCACCCAATTCTAGCAGGTGAAAACCGCCGAGATCGATATCGACGCGACGCAACAGCAGGGTTAGTCGGAAGAAAATACTCCACGTCCCCATAAAGGGCGTCCAGGTTTTCGTCCTCCATATAATGAGCAACCCTCATCAATACATCCGAATCTGAATAAACGTCATCCGCATTGAGAATGCCGACGATATCCCCGGACGCCAGCCGAACCCCCTTATTCATGGCATCGTAAATGCCACCGTCCGGCTCCGAAACACAATGTGCTACGCGACTTCCATGCTGCAGAATAACTGCTTGTGTCCCATCGCTAGAACCCCCATCAATTACGATATGCTCCACATCCGCATAGGCCTGTGTAGCGACAGAATGCAGAGTATCCGCAATCGTACCAGCCGCATTAAAACAAACGGTAATAATACTAAACATCATTGTGGGAAGCTATGGATCTCTTGCGAGCGACTACCTACCCTTACGCCCAACAATCTCATCAGATAAGCACCATATCCCGTCTTAAGCAACGGCTTCGCAAGCGCCGCTAATTGTTCCGCATCGATCCACCCTGCGCGATAGGCAATCTCCTCGGGGCAGGCCACTTTCAACCCCTGTCTCCTTTCAATGGTGGCTATATACTGGGATGCCTCCAACAGAGAATCGTGAGTACCGGTATCCAACCAGGCATATCCTCGCCCCAGGATTTCTACATGCAACTGGCCAAGAGACAGATACTTGGCATTGATATCCGTAATCTCCAGTTCACCGCGAGCTGATGGTTTGACCTCGGCCGCGATGTCACACACCTGATTGTCATAAAAATACAAACCAGTGACTGCGTAATCAGATTTTGGGATTTCAGGCTTTTCCTCGATCGAGATTGCTCGGAAGTCATGATCGAATTCCACCACACCATACCGCTCCGGATCAGTGACATGGTAGGCGAACACAGAAGCGCCACTCTCATTGAGAGATGCCTGACTCAAAAGACCTTGGAAGCTATCGCCATAAAAGACATTATCTCCCAGAATCAGTGCACTAGGGGATGCTCCCACAAAATCACGGCCTAGCAGAAATGCCTGTGCTAAACCATCTGGCGTATGTTGTACGCAATATGAGATATTCATACCCCACTGCCCACCATCCCCAATCAAAGACTGAAAGCGGGGCAAATCTTGAGGAGTAGAGATCAATAAAACATCCCTTATCTTCGCCAACATCAAAGTCGTCAACGGATAATAAATCATGGGCTTATCAAATACAGGAAGCAATTGCTTTGAAATCGCAATCGTGGCGGGATGCAACCGGGTACCGGACCCACCCGCCAAAATAATCCCCTTTCTCTGGTTCACGTTACAGCCATCCATTTTTGAAGTACGTTTCCATCACGAAGCTTCGAAAAGCCAATCGAAAATCACAATCAAATCAAATCAAATCCCATAATTCGCAGGAGTTTCTGAAAATCTAGTAAATCAAGAAAGTTAGCCCAGAAGGCCCAATTTTCGGCACTCTGTGCTCTGAAGTGCTCCTGTTCTTTCGGACCGTCTGATGGGTGTCATAAGCTCTGATTCATGGTCTCTGGCTCAGGCAGCTTGGGCAGCCTCGTCTCACAGACGGCCGCCTGGGCCACGATGAATGGTGTCTTGTGTTTCACTAGCACATCCATGATTGCTTTCGCTCATATTATGCCTCGCCAACAAACTCCGGACACACTACGCCCCGGTATGGTGGCGCTGTTGCTGCAGACCGTGACGACGAAGATGAGGAGATCGGCTTGCAACGATTCGATAGTGCAGTGTACGCCGCGCGTGGCTACTTCAGTAACTCTGGTGGGCAATGGAAGCGAATATCTTCATTTTAATGCCTTCCCACCCATGACTGAAAAATATGCCGCTCCCTCGAAGTTTTCGCCGGATTGAAGTGATCCAAACTCTTGGGCAACAACTTTTAGCTCGTCGAGCTCATCATCGTTCAAGTGACTGAACACGTATCTGTTGATGCGCCATCGATGACAATGTGCTCGATCAGTGGGTAATCTTTGTTAGTCACTGACAGTAGCGCGCGCTCTAAAGTAGTTGAGCTGTTGTAGCAAACAGCGATGACAGAAATAAATGAATGGGCCTACATGAATCAGTAACGCAGAAAACGTCGCGCGATTTCCTTGGCCCACATCGGCACGAACTGCTGAATGAAGCGGCGGCCGCGCACGCTGGATACCGGCTTCAGTCCTCCCTTGAAATTGGGCACAATCGTGCGAACGTCGACCAGACATTTCTTCAACTCGGCTTCATAAACTTCATACACGGCAACTGGCTCTGCACACTCCGATGTGTAAAAGGTGGAAAGCCGATCGAACTTGCCGTTTTCCAGCAGCTGGAACTGGTGGAAGTGGTAGAAAATCAACGACACGCCTTCGATGGTAATCTGGCCAGAAGCATCTTTGTCAAAACGATATTGCGCATAGTTCCACGGGGCAATACCGGCGCCAGGGTGCATCAGAATATGGCAGGAAGAATAGCGATCAGGCCACTCGTCGAGATATTTCTGGTCGCCCATCTTGCCATCCTCAAGACGGTAATAGCACCATTCGATGCATTGCTCACGCCAGCGAGAAAGACAGGCCAGCCCCTGCTCATCTCGACGGAAGCTGTCCCACTCGACGCAAAAACGGCCATTAACCTCACGGTCTTTCAGTCTCTCGGAGAAGCGATGCTCAATGATAGCTATTGAAGCGTTTCCGATTTCCTCGAACAGCGGTTGCACATCCGAATAGAACAGCAGATCGGCGTCGATGTAGGTGAGAAAGTCGATTTCAGGATGGTTTTGCATTACATACCAAGTAAGGCAGGACGAGAGTGTCCAGCAGTACTCGGCCACGCCACGATCAGCTTTTGCCTTGAGTAGTTCCTCGTCCTCCACCTCGGCTAGGGTAATGCACTTAACGAAAGACATATCCAGCCGTTCTAGGATGTATTTGGTCTGATCATCCATGCACAGCACAAAGATTTTCGCCCCTGGGCAGTGGCGCTCCAGGCTACGTATCATCGCCAAGCCCTTCAGCAAGTAATTGCTGTCAAACAGCGAGCAAAAATATCGTGTGTTCATGAACCTACCTTCTTGCAGACATAGGTGCGGTTGGCCGACCCGACACCGCCCCGCACTGATTCGTCAAGGGTGTAAATTGCGATCAATTCCAGGCCTTGGCGGGCGAGCAGCTCCAGGAACTGCGGCTCGTTGAAATGGATCTCCATCGTCTCCACGCCGTATGCCTGTTTGCGGTAGTACACATTTGGCTGCCCCAGCACCACGGGCGTTCGATGAAAAATTACATAACGGCGCGCCACCCGCGCCGTCTCGGCCACGGCAGCCTCATATTCCGGAATATGCAACAGGCAGCAGCCAGATATGACGATGTCGAAGACGCTTTCGGCATACTTCAACGCTGTGGCGTCTTCAACGTCGAAACGCAACGTGGGGTACTTCTGGCGTGCCAGTCCGATGAAAGCCTCGGAATAGTCGCAGCCGACGTAGCTCACAGCCAGACCGGCAATCTCAAACACCTCGGAGTAGAAACCACTGGAGCATCCTACCTCCAGCACCGACATGCCGCACACATTCGTCGGCAACACTCGCAAAGCCTGGATCATGACATCGAACACGTCAATTGATTCACCGTTCCGATAGGCAGCAAGCTGGCCATTCACAAGCTCACGTTGCCGATGCGGGAGTGCATTGGACTGCCAAGCATCGCGCAGGCGTACCGCTTCGCTCACTGCTTCCTCGGCTTTCATCAGTACGTAGTTCGAAGACACGCCCCCCTGCTGGCCTAGTAGCTTGCGCAGCCGCTTGAATTCGGCCTTGAGCCGGGGAAATCGGTTGAGCAGTGATCGCAGCGCCGCTTTCATGGGCGGCGGACTCCGAGATGTCGTTTAAGCACTGGCACTAGTTCTTCCATTCGATGCTGGTAGGTGTGTTCCCGCAGCGTTCGTGCCTGACCAGCACGGGCGATTGTGGCAGCCTCTGCAGGATGATCAAGGTAGTAGTGGATCATCTCTGCCGCTTCCTCTTGTGAGGAGTAAACCACGATTTCCTTACCTACCTCGAAGATCTCGCCGAGATTGCCCTTACGGTCCGTGATAAGCAGCGAGCCCACGCCGGTAGCCTCGTACAAACGCATGTTATTGGCGTTATTCTCGGCCACGTTGATGTGGCGATTGAGGGTGACCTTGCTACGCGCCAACGCGCGGTACATGTCCAGGCCCCATACCTCACCATGGTGATTTCGGCGGATAGGGGAAGAACGCGGCAGCGTCTTGGCCCCGTAACCGAAAAACTCAATAGGTGTATGGGTGGCCAGATACTCAAGCAGAGGCACGGCCTTGCCGTGATGTCGGCTGATGCCGCCGACGAAGCTTGCGCCGATGTCTTTCTGAATGGTACCGAGCACTTCTAACACCCGCGTATCGAAGCCGATGCGGAAGTATTCGGAGGCGATGCCTAGCGCCTGCAGGCGGGGCACAAAGTGAGGAAAGGAAGTCAGAATGAGATCGTAGCCCTTGAGAAAGGACTCGGGCGGCAACGGACAGGCGATCTGTCCGACGATCAGACGCACATGCGATTTCAGCTCTTTCAAGACCTCGCCCGGGAAGAAGCTCAGATCCTGGCAATAGAGCACATCGGGTTTAAGCGAGCGGATCTGGGCGATCGCGACTTCCATGAGCCCCGGCAATGCCGCAAGCTTCGCGCCAATGATCGGTAATCTGAAAGTGCGGTGGGGCAGCCGCAACGCCCAGGCGCTGAACGAGACTTGATTTTCGGTCGCCCAGGCCTTTTGCAGCGGAACGCAGTTAACGATGAGGTCTTGGGCGTCCACGCCAAGGCTCTTTAGATTGCGCGAGTAGAAGTCCGAGGTGCCAAAGGAGGCCTTGAGGAGGGACTGGGTCTGCTCTTGCGAGGACGCGTGGTGTAACCCAACATGCTTGGCGTAGAACGTCTTGAGGAAACGGGGATAGTAAGTATCGAGTATGACCGCCTTCATTCGGGCTACCTGGAGTCAGTATCTATCGGTTGTTTTCTTCAGTACGACCAGCAGGCTGTCGCCCGCGCCGAGCCGGTCGACGATGCGGTTGAGGACCACCAGCAAGCCACCCGCCACCGTGCTCAGCCGGCGCAGCAGCGCGTTCTTAAGGCGGTGCGTGAAGGACGGCCGCTCGGAATCCGACGCTGTCTGGCCTTGCCAGGACTCAGAGGCCACGCCTTCGTCCGGCGCACGGCCCATGGCGCGCAGCTGTAGAAGGGTCCAGAGGTTGGGGGTAATCGATCGGGCGATCACCACTTCATAGCCCTGTTGCCGGGCTAGGAGGGCAAACGAGCGCTGGTTGAAATGGTGCTGGTGATAGGGCACATGCCAGTTGATCCACCTGCTTCCCGACAACCGGCGCTGCCACGACGAAACGTTGGGAAACGACAGCACAATGCGGCCACCGGGCGCCAGCCGGTCGCGCACTACGCGCAGCAAGGCCGCCGGATCGGGCACATGCTCGATCACCTGGTTGAGTGTTATAAGGTCAAAGACTTGTCCAGGAAATGGGTTGTTATGGATGCTACCGATGTGCACATTCAGGCCATAGCGCTGAGCGATGACAGCGACGTTTGGATCCGCTTCCACGCCAAAGGGTTCGACACCGATCTGACGAAGTTCCAACAAGGACAGGCAGGAGCCGCTGCCAATATCCAGCACCCGCTGTCCAGGTTTGGCGAGGTAGTGCCCCTGGTTGTCAGTGCCAGTCAGCCAGCGCTTAAAGCGGGCGTACTTCTTGGCGACCAGTGAGCTTTCCCTCTCAAGCGAATCAAAATTGATGTTACGTCGGGGATAGTACTGGCTGTAAAGCCCCGGCAGGTCTATC